>NZ_KB898094.1:0-386345 GCF_000377425.1 Thioalkalivibrio sp. ALE28
CGGTAGCCCAGGCGGCCCTCGGTGCGCTCGCCCGGTGCCGCCTGGAGCTGGTCGCTCATCTCGGCTTCCAGAACCTGCTGGACCGCCTCGCGCACCAGCGTGCGCATCAGTTCCTCGTCTGTCCCCAATAACGCTCGCAGTGACGTGCGATCCGCAGTAGCCTGGCTCTTGTGAGTGGTCATGGTCTCGCCCTCCTTGAGGGGTTCCGGTGGTCGCTAACCAACCCGAATACCATGGCCGCTCACCTCCTGCCAGCTTCTGCACATAACTCAGCACACTACTCCGAGACGCAACGATCGGGACCCGGCCCGTCTGACCGCGGGTGCGCATTTCGGTACCCTGACAGTTAGGGACGAGGCACATGGAAATGTCGGAGATTGCGGCTTCGCGGCAGGGGGGTGGTCGATGGAACTTCGGGAAGGGCGACGCAGGGGCGTTCGCATGACCGCGGAAGTACAGCCGTTGCAGGGTGCCCCCGCATTCCGGGCAAATGGGTGGGTCCGCGATGTCAGCCTTAGCGGCCTTTACGTAGAGATGCCCGTTTCAGGTATCTCCGAGCATTCAAGACTGAAAGTGACGGTGAGCCCGGAAGAGGGCGCCGACGGCCGGACCTATGTTTGGCAGTGCATCGTGATGCGGGTGGATGAGCATGGCGCGGGCGTCATGTTCGATACCGAGGATCCGTCGAGTGTCGAGGGCCTGCTCGATCTGATGCGCGAGTCCATCGGACTCCCACCCGATTCGCGATAATCCGAACCCCAAGAGCGAATCCTGCTGCTCGGCCCAGCGATTGGCCAAGAGAAAAAGGCCAGGCCTGGCCCTTTGACCCGCGCACAATACCGATTTCGCTCGCACCCGCGCCCCCTGACCAACCCCGATGGCCCTGAGAGACCCGGGGCCCCGTAGGAGGCTGCTTGCAGGCGAAGCCCCTGCCAAAGCCAGACGCGGGCAGGGGCTTCGCCTGCAAGCAGCCTCCTACAGGCCCTTCTGTGTTCCGACTAGGCGGTCATTCCAGCAACGCCCAGTGGTTATCCGGGATCTCGTGCACCGGGGCAGGGGCCGACTGCAGAGCTCCCGGCTCCTCGATTCGCTCATCCAGGATAACGCTGTGGCGCCCGGAGCTAGAGGGGCCACCGTCCCACACTGGATGCTCCCTTGCCCCGAAGGTGGGCTAAAGAATCTCCACCGGCGGCCGTTAACGCCGTACCCGTCCCCGTGTGTGAGTGCGCCGCCATGCCTGTCGATACCAGTTTCCACCCAATCTCCCTAAAGGGCCCCGCAGAGCGGTCTGGCTTTACGCGCCAGGGCCTTGCGCAGGCCGACGGCGGCTCCGGCCGCAGCCTGAACGCCCTGCAGAATCAGATCCTGCAGAACCTGGCGCGGGCCATCCCCGGCGAAAGCCTTGGCAGCCTCAAGCGTCTGGATGCCAGCGACTTCACCCCGGAAAAGGTGGCCGACCGGATCGCGACCTTCGTGGAGATGGGGCTGGCGAATGCCCGGGCCCGCGGCGCGTCGGGCGCCGAGCTGGAGGCGCTGAGGGAGCAGGCGACCCAGGGCGTGGAACAGGGCTTTCGGGAGGCGCGGGAGATCCTGTCGGGGCTCAACCTGTTGGAAGGCCGCATCGCCGAGGACGTGGACGAGACCGAACGCCTGACCTTCGCGGCCCTGGAAGACCTCCGGCTGCCTCCCGCCGAGCGCAGCCTGGCCGGCACCACGGCCCTGTCCATGAGCGAGCGCTTCTCGCGCGCCGAGAGCCTGGAACTGAACATCACCACCCAGTCGGGTGCGGAGGTTCAGATCCGGTTTCAGAGCGTCCAGGACGCGTGGCTGCAGACCCAGGTCCAGGTGCAGGACGGGGCAGCCGATGGCTGGCTGGATGTCAGCCGGTACGCGGCGAGCGGCTACCAGTTCTCCGTGCAGGGTGACCTGGACCCGGACGAACTGCGTGCCGTCGAGGAGCTGGTGCGCGATATCGGCTCGCTCGCGGACGAATTCTTCCATGGCGATGTTCAGCGGGCGTTCGAGATGCTGCCGGACCTGCGTTTCGATACCGACAGGCTCCAGTCGATGGAGCTGAACATGACGCGCACCGAGACCTACCGAATGACCCAGGCCTACGAACAGACACAGCAACTGGACGCGCCTGAACACTCCCGCGCGGCACAGCGCCTCGGGCAACTGGTGGAGGCCCTCCAGGAACGCTTCAGCCAGCCAGCGCTCCAGTTCCTGGACAATCCCGTCGACACGGGCGGGCAGATCCTGAACGCCCTGGTCGAGCAGGATGCGCGGTTCCGCGAGGCCGAGGCCGAGCGCCAGCAGCAGTTCCGGGACAACCTGACACGGCTGCTCGACGCGCTGGGTTAGTCGTCCGGCCCGCGCGAGCGTGGCGAACCGCGCAGCCGCCCCTGCGTCGCTGGAATGCGATCCCGAGCGGTTGCCGAAGGGCTCGTCTAGGCTGGGACCCGTTCGCGTCGCCGCGCGCTGAGCCAGAGCGCGTCATCGCCCCATTTCGGGTGCGAAACGCCTCGTCCAGGAAGAAGATGGGTGTCCTCTTTCTCTGTTGTGGGAGGCCAGCCCTCTGGTCGATCCAGCGCCAGCCATGCCCCTCGGCCAGAGGCTGGCCTCCCACAGTAGGGTGGGATGGGGCGGTAATTCATCGGTGTGGTCGGGATGCTGGCTGTTAGACTGCCCCTTCAGGGCGCGCAGCGTGCTGCGTGCCTTAAAGCCGAGTCCGGGTCTGATTGGCATTCCGTGAGAACCATCGCTCATCTCGATATGGATGCGTTTTATGCATCCGTGGATCTGCTGCGCTATCCGGAGCTACGGGGGCGGCCCGCGGTGATCGGCGGGCGACGTCTCTCCGTGCCGGAGCGAGGGGCAGATGGGCGGTATCGGTTCGAACGGCTCGGCGATTATCGAGGGCGCGGCGTGGTGACGACGGCGACCTACGAGGCGCGGGCGTTCGGGGTGCATTCCGGGATGGGGCTGATGAAGGCGGGGCAGCTGGCGCCGGATGCGGTTTTGTTGCCGGCGGATTTCGATGCCTATCGGGCCTATTCGCACCAGTTCAAGCAGGCGGTCCGGGCGCGGGCCGATAAGGTCGAGGATCGCGGCATCGACGAGCTGTTCATCGATCTGACCGACGTGAAGGGCGATCCGGTGGTGACGGCGCGAGGGATTCGCGATGCGGTGCAGGCCGAGACGGGGCTGTCTTGTTCCATCGGCCTGGCCGCGAACAAGCTGCTGGCCAAGATCGCCTCGGATCTGGAGAAGCCGGCGGGGATGACGGTGCTGGGCGAAGGCGACCTCGAGGCGCGCATCTGGGCGCTGGGGGTGGGGAAGGTGAACGGTATAGGGCCAAAGGCGACCGAGCGCCTTAAAGCGCTGGGGATCGTTTCGATTGGCGATTTGGCGAAGGCCGATCTGTATCGGTTGCGCCAGCATTTTGGCGAGACCTATGCCTGGTGGCTGCACGAGGCGGCCCATGGCCGGGACGACAGCCCCGTAGTCACCGAGCGGGAGCCTAAATCCATCAGCCGAGAGTCCACCTTCGAGCGGGACCTGCATCCACGGGCGGATCGGGACGAGCTGACTCGCATCCTGGTGGCCCTATGCGAACGGGTTGCCGGGGATCTCCGTAGCAAGGGCTACTTGGGCCGGACGATCGGGATCAAGTTGCGCTATAGCGATTTCCGCACGGTTACTCGCGACCTTACGCTGGACACGTGGACGGACGACCCTCAGGCGATTCTGGCCGCGTCCCGTGGCTGCTTGCGCCGGATCGACCTGGGTCAACCGCTGCGACTGCTGGGCGTGCGCGTCACCAAGCTGGCCTCGGCGTCACGGAACACCCAGCTGGAAGCCAGCCGACAAACGACGCTGCCCCTGTAGATGCTCGCGGAGCGCATTGCTGCTGCCACGCGGCGCGCGAGCACGTTGAGGGGATGATGACGATGAACGACGTGTCCGGTATGCGCGGTTCGTGGAGCAGGGCGTCCCGGAACAGAAGCTGTCGCTGATGCGCGAGGCGCTGCAGCGCGGCCAACTCACCGTCAACCGGCGTTTTGTGGATGGGGTGGAGCAGGTCATGGGCTGTCGCATTGAGTGGCGGCGTCCAGGCCGTCCGCCGTCACGTCAGGCATGAGAGAATCAATCTGTCCCCGTTTCCCGGGTGTAACGCGCCCCATCCGGGGCCTGCGCACTGGCTTCTGGACATCCTGCAGATCGCCTTTTTCAGGGGCTTGATGACCTCGGAGCTCATGCCAGGCCGCACAGGGTCAGATGTCGATGCCGACCGCCCGGAAGCGCTGGCGCAGTCGATCGTAGTGGCTGCCGGGCCAGTAGACTCGGCCGCAGCCGCTGCAGCGCACGAATGCGCCGAAGCGCTCGAGCACCCCGGGCGGCACCTCGCTCGGCTCGACCGAGTCGGCGAGTGCAGCGCCATCAATCGACCGGAGCTCGCCGTTACACCGCATGCAACGCGAGAACGGCTCGAACAGCCCGGCGAGCTGAAAGCGGTCGACCACCTCGCGAAGCTGTTGCAATGGGTCCGTAGCGTGCACGTACCGCCCGTGAGTCACCCGGCCGTCCTTCAGCAGGCCAGTGTCACGCGTGAGGATAATGCGGTGCTCGTCCTGCGCGGTGCGGATGATGTACTCATCGGAGAAATCGTTGGCATACAGGCAGTCGAAGCCCAGTGCACGCAGGTAACCGGCCAGCCGGCCCAGATGCACATCGAGGATGAAGCGTGGTTCGCGCAGCGGCTGGGGTCGCAGGCGGGAGACGTCGCCTACATCGAAGGCCTCGAACACGGGGTAGACCGCCACCCGCTCACCGCCGCGCAGCCGGTGGCCGAAATCCACTGCCCGCCCGTCGACCAGTACCAGGTCAACCTCCGTGTGCGGCACGCCCAGCGACTCGATGCGGTCCTTGACCGAAGGGGTTCCGTCGAACGCGTGTTCAAAGCTCTGGTATCGCCGTTCGGGCGCGAGGAAGTCGTTCAGCTCGGCATACAACCGGAAGGTCGCGGTCGCGCGGCCGAGGGGTGCGGATTCGCGGTCCTTGGGCGGGCACATGCCTTCGAGCATACCGAAACCACCCCACGGAAGAGGCGCGCTTCAGCCCCGTTCTTCCCCGGGCCCGACAGACTCCTGGCGGTTCAACATTGGGCGGCGACCAACCGCCGGCAGTAGACTTGCCGCAAGTCGCTGACCCGAAAAGGATGCAGACATGAACGATGTCTTTCTTCAGATCGCCAACGCACTGGTACTAGGGCTCGAAGCAGTCGGCATCGCCGTGATCATCGGTGGATTCGTGCTGGCAACAGTGGTTTGGCTGGTGAACATGCGCCGCATGAGCACACACGAGGCCTACGTCGATTATCGCCGTCGCAGCGTGCGCGGGCTGATTCTCGGACTGGAGTTCCTGGTCGCGGCCGACATCATCATGACCGTAGCGATCGAGTACTCCATGGAAAACGTACTCATGCTGGCCCTGATTATTCTCATACGCACACTGCTGGTCTTTGCCCTGCACCTGGAGATCGAGGGCCGTCTCCCGTGGAACCAGTCGGAGGACGATAGCAAGACCTGACCCACTCGCAGCGGTGGGCCAATGTCCGGTGTGATGATGCTGGAGCCGCACTGGGAGGCGATCGCGAGGTCGGCCACACGAGAATGCTGCTACCCCCACGACCCCAGGAGGGAGAGAAGCCATCTGCGGACGGATGACGCGCTATAGCGCGACCAGCGAACTCGCCATGCGGTACTTCCAGGTCCCCGTCGACGAGGGGTTCGACGTACCCAGGTACAACGTTGCCCCCGGTACCCATCTGGAAGCGTTCCGGGCCGGCGAGGATGCGCCAGCGGCCTTCCAGCCGATATTCTGGGGCTTTCGGCCGAGGCGCGTCGAGGACGGGCCGCGACCGATCAACGCTCGGGCCGAGACGGTCGCCACCAGTCGGTATTTTCGATCAGCGTTTGCGCACCGGCGATGCATCGTGCTGGCCGATGGTTGGTACGAATGGCGCAAGACCGAACAGGGCAAGCAGCCGTACTACATCACCCTGGCCGAGGGCGCACCGCAGGAGATCCTGATGATGGCGGGTATCTGGGAACCCATGGTCGATGGGGGTGCCTGCTGCGCGATCATCACTGAACCCGCCAACGATCCACTTGCACATATCCATGACCGCCAACCGCTGATACTCGACGCACAGTGTCGGTGGGACTGGCTCGATCCGGGACTGTCCGAGCGTGACGACATCCGGGCCAAGACTCGCCGCTTTCCGCCGGACATGTTGCGCTATTACGCCGTTTCGAGCCGAGTGAATCGACCGGTCGAGGACGACCCGGGCCTGATCGAGCCGAAGCGCTGATCGAAAGGTGGTAGAGAGGTGGTAGAGGGTCAGACCTTGCTTCTTGCCTCCTTAGCTGACCAAGGGAAAAAAGCAAGGTCTGACCCCGGAGACCACGCGGTCTGCCGCCAGGGAGAAGATGGGTGTCCTCTTTCTCGAGGCTGGGGCCCTATCACTGTAGGAGGCGAGCCCTCTCGCCGATCGGGCGTATCCAGCGCCCCGCCGCCCGAAGGCCTGGGCTCCTGCGGGAGGTGGGGCTGCTGCGGCATGTAAACAAGATGGATGTCCTCTTCCGGTAACGATTGTCGCTGATGCGCGAGGCGCTGCAGCGCGGCCAACTCACCGGCAACCAGCGTTTTGTGGATGAGGTGGAGCAGGTCATCGGCTGTCGCATTGAGGGGCGGCGTCCAGGCCGTCCGCCGTCACGTCTCGCATGAGAAAATCAATCTGTCCCCGTTTCCGGGGAATCGTGTAGCCGGGTTACTCGTAGTGGCTCCATAAACGAATCACTTTGACCACTCTTTCGTCTTCAAGCACCTGGTACACAAGCCGGTGCTGAATATTGATGCGCCGCGAGTACGCGCCGGAGAGATCACCCACCAGCTTCTCGCAAGGTGGGGGCGTTCGATACGGATCTTCCGCGATCAGCGACAGCAGTTCCTGTGCCTTTGGCTTAAGGCCGCTGGCAGCCAGCTTCTTCGCATCCTTTTGAGCCTGTCGGGTGTAGACCAACTTCCATGTCACCAATCCAGCTCCTCGTGGCATTCATCCGCCGGAGTATCCATGCCCTCGCGGATCGACTCGCGCATACCCGGCACCGATAGCAGGTACAGGGTCTCCTGAATGGCCGACCAGTCCGACTCGGATAGCAGGACTGCGTTGTTCCGCTTGCCGGTGATCACAATCGGCTCGTGGGATTCCGCCGTTTCGTCGATCAGCCGGTAGAGGTTGCTGCGCGCCTCTGTAGCCGTAATTCCCGTCATGGCGCACCTCGCAAGTGTTTGGGCTTTGACCAAGAGTACGCCTTCGCGTACGTCCCGTAAACCGTACGGGTATTCCGTCACCGCCAGACACCGCACAAACTGCGGCAACCGGCCGGATCGTTCCAGGAATTGTCCTTTCGTCCAGCCTGCAACGTCATCCCGAAAACCGCAAAGCGGTTATCCAGGATCTCGGGCGCCAAGGCAGGAGCGGACGTCAGAGATCCCGGCTCTGCGCTTCGCTCCGGCCGGGATGACAGTGTGGTATTTCGAAGAAGGTGGGTGTTCTCTTCCTCCGCAGGGTGCTCTCCATAGCCCTTTTAACAGGTGCTATAGTCCGCCCTAATGGCAGCTTATGATGGAGCGGATCGTGATGATCAAATTTTCCGAAGACCTGGTCCCCCTGACCGACCTGAAGACGAATCCCGGACGGGTTATGAAACACGTGGCCGAGGTTCACCGGCCCGTGCTGCTGACGAGTCGGGGCAGGGGTGTTGCCGTGGTTCAGTCGGTGGCGGATTACGAAAAGGCCGAGGAAGAGCGGGAGTTCATGCGGGCCGTCGTCGCGGGTCTGGCGGACCTGGAGGCCGGTCGGGAAGTCTCGCTGGACGAGGCCAGGGCGCAGCTCGGTCTCAACTAGCAATATGCCCGGCATTACCATCACGTTTGCCGAATCCGCCCTGCGCGATCTCAAGGAGATGCAGGAGTGGTACTCGGAGCAAGGTGTGCCGGAGGTCGGACAGAGGCTGGTGCAAGAGATTTTCCAACGAGTCCAGGCCCTGAACGACCACCCCGACATCGGCAGGGTAGTGCCCGAATTTGACCAGCCGTTCCTGCGAGAGGTCGTCCATCCACCGTTCCGCATCGTGTACCGGCGTGATCCCGATCGGGTGAGGGTTGTCCGCGTCTGGCGAAGCGAACGCCTGCTGCACCTCCCTGGTGGAGCGTCGAAGAAGAACTAGGCAGCCACCAGATCTCCGCTCACGGTTCGTGGCGTTTGAGCGCACGCAAGCCCGGCCCACCGTCGTTGCGAGGCCTCGAAGAGGCCGCACCAATCGGCCGGACTGGCCCGAGACCTTGTTGGTAGCATTCGCGGTGCCGGATCGGATCGGAAAGGTGGTGTCCTCTTTCTCCGGCTACGTCCCGCGCCCCGCCTTGAGACCATACATCGCGCGGTCGGCTCGCCCCAGCAGTTCGTCTGGATCGCCGTCTCCCGGACCGTAGGCCCAACCCAGAGTCATCGCCACCGTGACCTCGCCCGCAGCAAGCTGGACCGGCCGGGACACCGCCGCCTGCAGTCGCTTCCCCTCGGCTTCGGTTGAATCGTCGCCAAACAGTAGCACCGCAAACTCGTCACCCCCAACCCGGGCCACACAGGCCGGCTCGCTGAGTGCCTCCTCCAGCCGGCGGGCGACCACCCCCAGCAGTTCGTCGCCCGCCGCGTGTCCGAACCGATCGTTCACCGGCTTGAACTGGTCGAGATCGATGAAGCCTACGGCGAACGTTTCGCCGGACCGCTGGGACCAGGCGATTGCGTCCTGCAGGCGCTTATAGAAAGCACGCCGGTTGGGTAGACCGGTCAGCGGGTCGTGGCTAGCCTCGTGCTGCAGTTGGCGTCCGGCCTTGTCGAGCTGTGACGCCTGCTCGCGCAAATCATGGTGCATGGTCACCAGGGTCCGCCGGGTGAGCAGAATCAGAGCCAACGCGAATACCACTCCGCCCCCACCGAACACCAGCATGAAGCGCTGCGTGTGCGCCCCGACTTCGCCAGCGCGCTCGGCTGCCGCTTCCATCTGTGCGCGTTCATGTGCTCGCAACGCTTCGATGGAACTGTCGAACTTCCGATCAAGATCAAACAGACGCTCGCTCAGGATCGCCATTGCCGGCGCGATCTCCTCGCGGGCCGCCAGGTCCACCACCTGGTCTTGCAGCTTCAAGATGTCCGGGATCAGGGCATCCTGTTCCTCAAGCCTTGCCCGCGCCGCATCCTCGGTCACGCGCTCATCGAGGGCCGCGCGCACCTCGCCGACCCGGTTCCCCCAGCGGTGGTACTCCATCATTAGGTCATCACGCTCAAAGGGGTCGTCGGCGATGACCTGATTCACCATGGTCTGGTGGCGATTGTAGGCGGCCTCCAGCAGATCGGACGCCAGCTGGATGCGCTGTCCTCGCTCCTCGGTGATGTGATGCAGCTCGGCCAGCAGGCGCTGGTTCTGCCATAGGCTGTTGCCCACAATCACGATCATGCCCGCCAGCAGGACCACGAAAGCGACGGTGATGGCGTTCAACAAACGCCCGCTGATCCGCTGCACCTTTTGCGAGAACCGCATCGACTACTCCTTCCAAGAGGCGAGCATGGGGAGCCCCCGTCCCATGGGCCAAGCGCCCCGCACTGTCGCGCGGATTCCGGATAGTATCGGATCGAACCGTGATTTCTTACTCGAATATGAGGCGGAGGGCCAAAGCAACGTCTGCCCCGTCATTCCCCGCCGTCATTGCGAGGCCTCGAAGAGGCCGCCGCAATCCGTCGGAGCGGCCCGAGCCTCTACCGATCCCCTTTGCGGTGCCGGAGTGGGATCTAATCTCAGGGCAAGAGCCCATTTTTGGGCCGGAATGCGCCGCTTAAGGCCCTGGAACAGCCCTTAAGATTCCATAATCGGTTTAAAGTCCGTCGGTTACCGTGGTCCGACCCCGTTATTGCGCAGATCAGCGTTGGCTGAATGGGCAAAAGGCAAGATCTGAACATCCCTCTCGGATTTTCAAGGCTTGGGCGTCTCGAATGTGGGGAGGCGGTGGTACTCCCGTCCTTGACGGAGCATCGTCCAGATCATTCGGATCAAGTGACGGCCGAGGGCTCGTACCGCTTGATTGTGCGTCTTGCCTTGAGCACGTTTGCGGTCATAGTACGCGCGGGACTCGGGCACATGGGCCATGTGCCGTGCCACGCAGGTCATCAGTGCATTCTGGCATCGGGTATTAACGGAGCGGGGGCGTTTACCCCGATCGCGAACGCCCGAACTGTTCGCTAGCGGGGCCATCCCCACATAGACGGCCAGCCCCGATTCCTTGGTGAACCGATCCAGTGTGCCGATCTCGCCCACTAACTCCGCAACACCCGTCGGGCCGAAACCGGGGATGGATCGCAGGAGCCGAGCCGGTTGGCTCTCGCACGCCAAGCGTTCGAGCTCGGTGTCCAACTCCGTGATCCGCTCACTCAGCGTCAGGATCAATCGTGCATCGGTGACCACATCCATATCGCCGAAGGCGATATCCGGGCCAAATTGTGCGGTCGGCTGCCATGCCTGGATCTTGGCGAGATAAGCGCGCCCAATACCCCGTATCCTTAACAGCGTCGAGGCGCGTACTCGTGGCAACGCCGTGAGGCGGTCTCGGCAGGTCAGGAAGCGGAGGAACCACCGGTTGTCGATCGAACCCGTGATCGACAGCAAGCCCGGGCAAAGCGCCTGTAGATCGCAGTTCAGCCGCGTCAGACGCCCAGCCCGCTCCTGTACCAGCACCCGCCGCCGGCGCGTCAGATACTTCAGATGGCGGTGCGCCTTTGGGATCAGCGTCACCCGCTGTAGGGCATTGCGGGCCACCCCGGGTTGCTGATCCAGCGCGAATAGCTCGAGCATGCGGCGCGAGTCGATCGCGTCCGTCTTGGCAGGAGCCGGAAAGATCTCCTTATACCGTGCTAGCTTCAAGTTATTGACGTTGTACAGCGCCCAACCGCGGGCCAGGGTCTGGCTATCCAGCGGGCGTGCCCAGCCGTTGTAACCTTCCATCGCCACCTGGACCCTCTGGTCCGGCGACCGACGATGGCGTTCCACTCGTTCGAAGAACGCTGTAAATCCAGACGGTTCGTGATCGATGCGGAACTCGTCCAGCACATGTCCCGTACCATCGCCGACCGCCACTTGGTGGAAACGACTGCCGACATCCACGGCTACAAGAAGAGGGGTATCCATAGCGGTGACCTCCAGGCAAGATCCGACGCCAAAACTCATCCGGCGTCTCGTCTACCTTTCAGCCATCACTCCAGAGGAGTGGGCACCATCCACGTGGGACGCTCCGGATGATGCAGGGGCGGCGAAGGCGGCATTTCAGAACCGAGCACGTCCAAGCGGAGTGCGGACCCCACAAGCCACACCTCCGCCGCCGCCTCGAGTCTAGAACACCTCAACACCCTTCGCCGGCCTGCGAAATCCAAAGGTAGACCCCAAAAGTCCCCGCCGGTTTGGAGCCGCAAAGCGGCGGAAAATCGGTCGCTGTGCAGCCAATGGTTAGGCGGTGCTGCTCCCCTCAATTCGCTCGTTCTCTTGGATTCCAAATTTGATAAATTGTCTTTCGTCGCTCGAACGCCTCCGGTCCACCTTCCATGATTCGGATGATCTTATTCTGACATTCCTTAGAGTCGACACTACCTGTAACTACGTTGAAAGCGGTCTCATCGGCGCTACAAGCCGTCACGGTCTCGGCATCCCCAAGGACCGGGAAGTTAGCGTTGTGCGTGGCAAAAATGAATTGCTGCCTAGGTTTTATTATTCGCAACAGTTTAACTACTTCTTCATATACAGTCTGGCTGTCAAGATCGTCTTCTGGTTGATCAATGAGAAGTAGGTCGTTGTCGTTTTGGCTAAGCAAGAACAACATCATGGCCGAAGCTCGCTGCCCCAAAGAGTGCGATTTTAATGGCTTCCCGTTATAGGTTACTTCATACCGATTCGGAATCTGGAATGATAGAAGCGAAAACGCATTGTTCTCGAACAGCTCAGAAAAAGTTTCTGCCTTGCTCCTCGCTTTCTTTGAAGCATTCGCAAGATCTTTGTAGATTTCTCCGAAGTCGATGTAGTCGGTCGCCAGGCCGGAAAAGGACTCCTTCCTAATGTTGCTACCCCGGAATGTATCTTCCATCTTCTTTTGAAACTCAGACTTATTTCCTTTAAATTCACTATCGATTTTAAGAGACGACTGGGACGAGTTGATCTTGTCAAGTTCGGCCTCGATGAATTTGAACTCCGCATGCCAAGCCTCATTGAGATTGGCGATGGCTCTCAGGAGCGCATCGGACTTTGCCGAGTATTTTTCGGTCTTCTTCTCGAATTCAGAGACTAAGTTCTGCAGCTCCGTGTTCCTTTCAGTGAGCTTAATGTAGTCGTCTGGCTGTATAGATGTAACGCCGTTGCTTTCAAGCGCTTTCACGAGTTCGCGTTCTGTCTCGGCAAACTCTTCCTTGAGGCCGTCCTTCGTTGTCTCTAGCTCTCCGCGTAATACGCCAAGTTCAGTCCTCACCGTTCCGATAGACTTTATGACCGCCTTTGCAGATGCCATCGTATTTTTAAGATTCGCGATCTGGTCGGTATATTTTTCGAACAGCGGCTTATTGTATTTCGACTCATGCGACTCGATTTCCTCGAACCGCTCTTCAGCATCGCCGACAACTCTTTCGAGACTCCCCTTCCATTCAGTGGCCGCCGTGTCCACTGTCTCGCAGAATGCGAGGTCTTTGCCGAACTCAACTTGCTTTTCAAGCTTGGTCTTTACGCCATGTTTTTCGAATTGTTCAAGGCGAAAATTAACGTCCCTTAGTTCACTGCGGAAAGTTTCCAATTTATCGGCATCGCTTTGCAATGACGAGAGGGCCTCGACAGCCTGTTTAAGTTCGACCTTTTTCTCTTCGATTGTCTCTCGGTAAGGGTTAAGCCCGTCACCAATGAGCTTCTCGACAAGGTCATGGCCGAACTCCTTGCCCGCAGCAGCGAGATCCTTTTGGCCGAAATAGAGCGGTCTATTGATGACGGTTTCGCGGATCGAGACACCTGGCTGCAGCTCTCCATCAACATACACATCCGGCTCGTGGTTGTAGATCCGTCCGACGTCATAGCGCGTGCCGTGACGATCGGTTACTTCAACGACAATCTTGCCCCCGCTCTTAAGCACGTGGGGGATCAACCCATCCTTGTATTCCTTGTCTTGGGCCCTCTCTCCAAACTCTAAGTTCAGAGCATAGCGGAGAGACTCGAGAACCGACGATTTTCCGCTGCCCTGAATTCCGATTAAGCAGTTCAGGTGCGGCGAGAAGGTGACGCGCTTGCCATCAAAGAGACCACCCTCGAAACGGATAGCATTGACATGAGAGTGGCTTACCTCCGGTGCTTCATTTTGGCTCGTACGGTAGGGGTGGTCCGTAAGTGCGTATCGCACAGCATCGAAATTGAAATCGCCAATCTGCAGAAAGCACTCTCTTCCTCGCCCCACATCATCTAGAGCTTTCGGGTCGCTCCCCTCAAGTTCTGCTGGATAGTTTGAGCCCCACCACTGCTGCACTTTCGTACGGCATTTCTTGTCGGGCTTGTCATGAGTACGCACCTTTTGGAAGCCAAGACAGTACTTTTGGATTAGTGGATTATTAGCTAACTCCTGCATGCGCCCGCCGTCGAGCTCATTCCACAACCCGCTCGGCGCTTCAACGTGTGCGAAAATAATAAAGAAATCTTTGTTGTACTCTTCCAGTCTGTTAAGCGTGGTAATCAGGTTATCGTTGGAACGCCCGTTTTCTTGTTCGTACTGGTCTGGCGTCTTGCCTGCGAAGGCAACATTAAGAAACTGGTTGATGTAGTCATTCCCGCCCTTAAGCCAATCATCGGAAAACACAACAAGCGTATGTACGCCATTTGCACCGTCATTAACTGACAATTCCACGCCTGGAAGCAAGCCGATACCACGCTTTCGTGCAGCCTTTCGTAAGGCTTTGAATTCCCCCATATCGAACTTGTTATGATTGGTTACGACACCAAGCCCGACACCGGTCTCTTCGAGCTTCTCTATGTATGCACCAACGAAAGCGTTCTCGTCACCGACATATTTGAACTCCTTATCGGCCTTAGTGTGAAGGTGAAAATCACCTCGCACCCAAACACTTCCATATTCGAACGGATCATTCTCTGGCATATTATTCTCGGCTCTTTCCTGTCGCTTCATGATCTACGGTGACGAAATAGCTAAACGGCCAACTGCTTCCGCCTAACGCCTGCGTAACGGGCCGTTTTGTGGAGCGGCGCGGAACAAAGCGGTCCCGTTGACGCATTGGTTAGCTGCGCCAAGGTATCCGGGATTCATTGCTCCCACCAAAATTTTCTTGCTTCGAGCGAGATGGCTTTTAGGTTCGCTATCACATTCTCCAAGCATTCAACCATAAGGCCATAATCAATGTCTGGGAGCCTTTCCCCTTGCCACTTGGCCTCGAAGGAAATTGGTTGATGCGTGATATTGTGGACGATCTCACTCCTTACCTTGGAATACGCGATGTTGCCAAGGCTCCCTTTGTGACAATGATTTTCAAACCACTCCCTTTGTTTTGAGTTCCTAAAAAGACCTGAAACAGTCTCGATCACAAAGTCCTTTTCTCTCAGCTCATATCCTATTTCGCCCAATGCGATCATGTAGTCTTGCATATCAGGATCGAACATCTTGGGGAGGTAAGAAAGCAAACCAATCGGGTGAATTTTATCCCAAAAGGTATAACCGCTCTGATCCGCCAGGATTTTTGTGAAAGCAGCAGACTTTGAATAATTAGGTATCGCTATTCGAGGTGGGGCCGTGTATTCAACTTCTTGGTATTGCCTCGCGCCAAGAGCTTCTAGATGGCAACAACACAGCATCAAAGCCTCCTCTTCTGAGACCTCCGATATGGCTCGGATAATCTCAAGCTTTGACTCTAGGTGTTTGAAGTACGCCTCTATCAGGCTATGCCGTGCATCCAATCTCAATCACTCCTCAGCTAACAGTGATTGGATAGCGCGCGCGGATATCGGATGAACGTGCGCGCGTGTTCAATTGGATATTGAGCCGGGCGCGTGGGATCAGAAAGCGGCTGGGAATCAATCAGATGTGTCGCGGGGGCGGTTTTGAGCACCGTGTTATCTCGCGCGCGGGTGGATGCGGTTGGGGGCCATGGTCGAGCGGTGAACCGTTGGTGCTTCTGGTCGTTTGTCATGTCAGGCGCCAGTGGTCGTTGTCGGTGGTGGCCTGGCCGAGGATTTGGAGGGCGGCGAGGACCTGGGTGATGGACTTGGTTGGTTTGCGCTTGAAGTGGCTGGCCAGGGCTTCCGGGGTTTGGGGGCCGATGGCGAGGAGGCGGCGGACGGCTTCGACCTGGTCGGGCATGGATTTGGGCCAGGTGGGCTTTTTGGCCGGTTCGGTTGGGGTCGCGGCGGCGGCCTCGGGCTGGGCTTCCAGGGTGGCGGTGGTCTGGGTGGCTTCGGGGGCCTGGTAGTCGGGGCGCAGCCAGCGGATGTGGCCCTGGGCTTCTTCGGCGGCGCGTTCGGCGTTGAGCGCGACGAGGCGGCTGAGAAGTTCTTCTTCGGCTTCGGCCTGGTCGGCGGGCTTGTCCGGCAGCGGGGTGGTGGCGCCGGGGCGGCCGACGAGGCGGTCGTCGAGGTCGCTCCAGCCGTAGGCCTGGAAGACGGCGCGGTCGAGGTCGTCGTGCAGTTCGCGCAGCAGGGAGACGAGGCCCTGTTCGTGGATGGTGCGTTCCTTGACGGTCAGCGGTTCTTCGGCGCGCAGTTTTTCCAGCACGTTGTACATGCCGGTGAGGGTGAGGTCCGGGTGTTCGGCCTGGCGCCCCTTGCGGTGGGCGTCGATGCGTTCGGCGAGGTCGCCGATGGTGGCGGCTTGCTGGTCGTCGAGTTCCGGGAAGGGAAAAGTGTCAAAGCAGCGAATCTTATTGTAGATCGGATCATTGCCAACGCCCAATCGGCTGCCTGTCGCGAGGCTCCAAATAATGTGGAGCCGCGATTGGAGAACCCCAAGGTGAAACCCGCTCTCCAACGCGATCGTGAACACCTTATGGTCGGTTACGTAAGTGCGGTCGATAAACACGAAGACGCGGTGTTTCGACGTTTCTGTGGTCCCGACGAACCGTGGCAGACCCGCCAAGGCAGCTCTTATCTTGGGTCGCTCCCATCCAAATCGCCACCATAGTTCTCGGATGGATTTTCGCCTGTTCTGGTCTCGCTCTGGTTTTACGTGGTTGAGCACATGCTGGAATGCGGCTGGATTGGCCTTTCGGGATTCTTCTTCCGACATTCCGGAGAAGTCGATGACATAGCGCTCGCGAGGCTTCTGAAGAATGTCGCGCCCACCGAGGTAGGGGCGAATACATGATGCGTTTGACTGCATCATCTCCGTAGCTGAACCTGAGTCTAGGATAAACCCCGAACCATGCAGTGCTGACCCCATTCCGCTAAGCCCAAGAGGAGCTTTCAGCGGGATCGCTGAGCTTACATTGGCACCAATACTGAGATCTGAAAAAATTGTCCCCGTTCGAGAAGTAAGGGACACATTGCGATAGTCGTCGTTTCCCGAGCGCTCAGAAACGACCGAAGATAAAATTCCCTGCTGCGCTCCACTATCTGTGACCGTCATGCTGATACGGACGGCAGCGCCATTGGCGGTGTCCACCCAGGGATGGTCAGGAACTGCAAAGGCGATTGATACCGGGTTCTTGCCGGAGAGCGCCGATTCGACCACCTTTCGGTTAAATGATTGCCCGATACTGTTGGTAGTAATGAAGCCGAAGCGCCGCGCTGCGCCCTTGCTGACTTTCTGTGCAGCGATGCACCACCAATACATCACGAAGTCCGCGGAGTCCGGGACGATGCTCCTGAAAACCTCGCGCATGGCGTCCACATAGCCATCGCCTAGTGCTGCGCGCATTCGTTTTGTTCCGATAAACGGCGGGTTACCGACGATGAAGTGGGCTTCGGGCCATTCGGTGCGGCGCGGGTTGCTGTAGTGGTAGACGGGGGTGCGGGCGGTCTCGTCGGGGATGAGTTCGCCGGTGACGGGGCTTTTCTTGTAGCTGATGCCGTCCCAGATGGTCACGGGCTGGCCGTGGTCGTCGGTCATGGGTTCGCGGGCATCAAAGTCGATCAGCGCGTCGCGGCATTCGATGTTGTGGAAGTCGCGCAGGATGGGTTCGGGCAGGCTGAGGCGGCCGTGCAGGCGGTAGTGCCATTGCAGGTAGCCGATCCACAATACGATTTCGGCGATGGCGGCGGCGCGCGGGTTGATCTCCAGCCCGAGGAATTGGTGCGGGTCGACGGTGAGGCCTTCGGTGTCGAAGCTGGCCTGGCCGGCGCTCAGGTCGCGGATCAGGTTGAGCACTTCGCCTTCGAGGCGCTTGAGGTGTTCCAGCGCCACGTAGAGGAAGTTGCCGGAGCCGCAGGCGGGGTCGAGCACGCGCGTTTCGCACAGCCGGTGGTGGAAGCGGCGCAGCTCGTCCAGGGCCTTGTCGGGCTTGTTCTGTTGCAGCCAGGCCTCGGCGGCGACCTGCACGGTGTTCCATTCGGCGCGCAGGGGCTCGATGAGCGTGGGCATGACCAGGCGTTCCACGTAGGCGCGCGGGGTGTAGTGGGCGCCGAGCTTGTGGCGTTCGCGCGGGTCCAGCGCGCGTTCCAGCAGGGTGCCGAAGATGGCGGGTTCGACGAAGCGCCAGTCGGCCTTGCCGGCCTGGATGAGGAGGCCGATCTGGTCGGCGTTGAGCGGGATGGGGTCGATGTTCTGGAACAGGCCGCCGTTGAAGCGCTGCACCTTGTGCATCAGCTGGCCTTCATAGCCGCCGGTGTTCATCGTCTCCCACAGCGAGCGCATGGCGTCGGGGAAGTGTTCGGGGTTTTGTTGCAGGCGCTCGAGCAGGGCGGTGAAGCTGCCCTTGGGCAGGAGCTCGACGTCCTCGCTGAACATGGTGAACAGGCAGCGCTTGAGGAAGTGCGCGACGCGCTCGACATCAAAGCCGTGCTGTTCCAGGGACTTGGCCAGTTCGGCCAGGCGTGCGCTGACCTCGCGGGTGACGCGGGCGGCGTGCTTGCTGGCGTCGAGCTGGTCCGGCGCCAGCCACAGATGGTGCAGGCGCTGCTGGATCTCGGGGTCGCGCAGGTCTTCCAGGCGGATGCGGTGGCGGCTCGGGTCCGGGTAGGGGACGTAAGTACCGCCGGAGCGGGAGAACTCGGCGTAGAGCTCGAGGCTGCGGCCGACATCGGTGATGACGATGAACGGCGGGCGGCCTTCGTCTTCCGGCAGGGCGCGCACGTACTGGTCGGCCTGGTTCTGCGCGGCGAGCATGGCCTTGTCCCAGCCCTGGGTATGCAGGCCCTTGCCGGTCTGCTTGGCCTCCAGCACAAAGCAGCCGCGGCGGTAGAGGTCGATGTAGCCGCGGTTTTCGCTGCCGTCCGGGTTGCGGATGGTGACGCGGCGTTCGAAGACATAGGCGTTGTCGGCGGTGTCGTCGCTGGCCGGGTCGGGCTGCGGCAGGTCGAGCAGCGCGCACAGCTCGGTGAGGAAGAGCTGGTAGTTGGCGCGTTCGCTGCCGCCGGTGTCGCGCCAGCGGTCGAGGAAGGCCTCAACCTGCTCCGGCGCGGCAATGGGGGCGGGGCCGGATTCTTCGGCGTGGGCCGGGCGGGCCGCGAGTCCATCCATGTGACGCATGTCCGTTTACGTGTTGGGCCCGACCTTACCGATTCTGTTTGCGGTTGTCCTGTGGGGTGCGGCTCTTGGGGTTAGGTGTGTAGTGCCGTGGTGGGTTCGTGCGTGGGAGATCGCGGCTCTTCGCTGCGCCGCGGCCGGGATGACGAGGGGGGGCTGCGGGCGGCATGACGGTGTGTGGTGGGGCACAAATTGTGGGAGTGTGCTGTGGGAGCGTGCTTGCACGCGAAGCCTTTGACTGTGTCCGACTTTGGCAGGGGCTTCGCCTGCAAGCAGGCTCCCACAAGGGGAGGCGGGCTGGTCGGGTAATTTCTTCGGGTGGGGTTAATGGGTTGGGAGGCAGTCGGGCAGGGATTGTTCGAGCGAGTGGGGGGTGATGCCGAGGTCGGCGAAGGTGCCGAGGGTGGGGTTGGCGATGTTGTCCTGTTGCATCAGGTAGAGCTGATCGCGGGTCAGGGGCGGGTTGGGGAGTAGTGAGCCGAGGGCGGCCAGGGCGTGCCAGACGGTAAATGGTATGGGCAGCATGGGGCGTTTGCGGCCCAGGTGCGTGAGGACCAGACGCATGATCTGGCGATAGGTGAGGATGTCCGGGCCACCGAGTTCGTAGATGGGGTGTGTGGGCGGCGCGTCTGCGCACAGGCTTGCGAGGGCGCGGGCGATGTCGCCGACGTGTACCGGTTGCAGGCGGGTGGTGCCGCGGCCGAACAGGGGAATGACCGGCAGCGGCGTCAGGCCGGCCAGGTTGCGCAGGAAAGCATCGCCCGGGTCGAAGAGGACGCTGGGGCGCACGATGATGGCGCTGGGGAATTCGCGGAGGACGGCGGCTTCGCCTTGCGCTCGGGCGCGGATGTACGACGAGGGCGAGCGGCTGTCGGCGCCGATGCCAGAGATCTGCACGACGCGCTCCAGGCCCGCCTTGTGGGCGGCGCGGGCGAGGCGCGCGGCGCCTTCGACGTGGATGGTGGTGAAGCGCAGGTTGCGTTGCTCCACGTACAGGCTGACGGCGTTGATAACGCCCCTGGCATCTTCCACGGCACGGGCGACATCGGCATCGTCCCGGATGTCGGCGCGGCAGTGCTCCACTCGGGGATGATTTTGCAGAGAATCGGGTAGTACCGGGCGGCGCGAGGCGATGCGCACGGTGTGCCCGGCGTCGAGCAGTTCGTGCACCGTGGCGCGGCCGAGAAAGCCGGTGCCGCCGAATACCGTGATGCGCTTCGGGTGCATGGTGAGCCCCTTGGTTCAAGTTCGCCGGGCGGTATGACTGAGCGACGGCTTGTCGCGCAGACCGGCCGGGTCAGCGGCGCCGTGTTGCCCCTGGGAAAGCCGGAAGGCGATGCGTTGCGATGGGCTTTGACAGGGGGCGGGGAGTCGGTACAATACGCGGCTCGAAGACGACAGGCGCGTAGCTCAGCTGGTTAGAGCACTACCTTGACATGGTAGGGGTCGTTGGTTCGAGTCCAATCGCGCCTACCAGTTTGTAGAAAAAAGCGAGTCAGGGTCCGCCCGGCTCGCTTTTTTTGTGTCCGGGGTTCGGGCGGGCGCGTCGACAGGGCCGAGTAGAGGCGGCAGGCTGAGCGCTCGCGTGGGGTTTGAAAGGGGGGCTTCGCGTCCGGCGATGGCTTGGTGATGCGTTATCCGGTTTGGTTTTCCTGGCTTGTGGCGGTGCTGTTGCTGGCGCTGGTGGCTGGCTGTGCCCCGCTGCAGCCGGCGCCGGAGCGTGCCTGGCAGGGGCTGGAGCCGCCGGCGAGCGAGGGGCCGCTGGCGACCTGGCTGCAGGGGCATCTGCCGGCCCGGGACGAGGGCAAGACGGGCTTCCGGTTGCTGGACGAGGGGGCGGAAGCGTTTCGCTGGCGCGTGATGAGCGTGCGCATGGCACGCGAGCGCATTCAGGTTCAGTCTTACATCTGGCGCGACGATGCGGCGGGCCGGGTGCTGATGGGCGAGCTGCTGGGGGCGGCGGATCGCGGGGTGCGGGTGTCGCTGCTGCTGGATGACATCGATGCGCGCGGGCGCGACGCCACCCTGGCCGCGATCGATCAGCACCCGAATATCGAGGTGCGGGTCTTCAACCCGTTTCGCAGCCGCGAGGGCTTGTTGCGCGCGAGTGCGGAGTTCTTCTTCCGCGGCAGCGACCTGAACCACCGGATGCACAACAAGGCCTGGATCGTGGATGGGCATCTGGCGATCACGGGCGGGCGCAATGTGGGGGACGAGTATTTCGAGGCCAGCCCGGACTACAACTTCGCGGACCTGGACCTGGTGGTGGTGGGGCCGCTGGTCCGGGAGATCGATCTTTCGTTTGTGGAGTTCTGGAACAGTCCGGGGGCGATCGGGGTCGCGCGTCTGGCGCGGGAGAATGCCTCGCCGGAACGGCTGGCGATGCAGCAGGGGGCCTTGCGCGCCTGGCTGGCACAGAACCACACCCACCCCCTGATGCAGATGGAGCCCCTGAACGGATTGCCGGTGCCGCAGCCGGTGGCGGATGCGGCGGCCTATGTGTGGACTACGCAGGCCGAGTTCGTGGTGGATGACGAGGCCAAGGCGCGCGGGCGCGGCGAGGGTTCGCGGGTTGCGGATGCGCTGGGCGAGCGGCTGCTGGGCGTGGAAGAGGAACTGCTGATCGTGTCGCCGTATTTTGTGCCGGGGCGCGACGGGGCGGCCCAGTTGGCGCGCATGAGCGAGGCGGGGGTCCGGATTCAGGTGCTGACGAATTCGCTGGCCGCCAATGATGTGGCCTTTACCCATGCGGGCTATGCGAGCCGGCGCCACGCCTTGCTGGATGCCGGCGTGGAGCTGTTCGAGCTGCGCCCCACCGGGCCGCCGCGCTGGGCGCGCCTGGAGCGCGACCGCGGGATCGATGCCTCGCAGGCCAGCCTGCACACCAAGCTGCTGGTGTTCGACCGCCGCGAGGCCTTTGTGGGCTCGTTCAATCTGGATCCGCGCTCGGCGCATACCAACAGCGAGTCGGGCGTGTTCCTGCGCGAGCCAGTCCTGGTGGAGCGGCTCGCGGCGCTGCATCAACAGGGGATTCGGCCGCAGGTGGCCTATGAGGTGGGGCGGGATGCGACTGGCGGCCTGCTGTGGCGGGACGGGTCCGGCAATGCCCACCGTTACGAGCCGAAGGCGGGACTGTGGCGCCGGTTCGTGTCCGGCGTGACCCGAATTCTTCCGGTCGAGCCGTTATTGTAGGGGCCGGCCAGACGGTAGAGGCCGGCCAGCGGCCCAGACACTCAAGGAAAGGAGAGCGAGCGATCATGGAATGTGGACAGTGTGGCAAGCAGAACCCGCCGGACGCGCGGTTCTGCATCCAGTGCGGGGCAGCGATGGCGGCCGGAGCCGGTGGGCACGACGGCCCGCCCGAGGACCGCGCGGCCTATGGCGGGTTCTGGGTCCGCGTCGGGGCCTATCTGGTGGATGGCGTGATCATCGGGGTGCCGCAGATCGTCGCGCAGGCCGTGATCAGCCCGGAGACGATGGCGGTGCGCGGGCCGGATGAGCCGGTACCGCCGGCGGAGGTGGCCTGGTTTCTGGTGAATATGCTGGTCGCCTGGCTGTACTGGGCGGGCATGCACAGCTCCCGGTATCAGGCAACGCTGGGCAAGATGGTGTTCGGGCTGCGGGTGGTGGATTTCAACGGCGAGCGGATCTCGTTCCTGCGCGCGACCGGGCGGCATTTCGCGACCATTCTGTCCGGGATGATCCTGATGATCGGCTACATCATGGTGGCCTTCACCCGGCGCCGGCAGGCGCTGCACGACCTGATTGCGCAGACCCTGGTGGTGCGCAAGGAGTGGGTGCGCTGAGCGTGGGCGGGCGGCTGCGCCACATCCCGCTGGCCTCGGGGAACGTTTGGTGACGGAACCGGGGCGGGCAACAGGGGACTTCGACGTGGTCGTGATCGGCGGCGGCGCGGCCGGGCTGATGTGTGCGCTGACGGCAGGCGGGCGCGGGCGGCGGGTGCTGGTGCTGGACCACGCCAACCGGGTGGGCAAGAAGATCCTGATGTCCGGTGGCGGGCGCTGCAACTTCACCAACATGTACTGCGAGCCGGAGAATTTCATCTCCGCGAATCCGCATTTCGTGAAGTCCGCGCTCAGCCGCTACACCCAGTGGGACTTTATCGCCCTGGTGGAGAAGCACGGCATCCCGTACCACGAGAAGAAGCTGGGGCAGCTGTTCTGTGACCGGTCGTCGAAGGACATTGTGCAGATGCTGCTCGACGAGTGCGCGGCGGCCGGGGTGACCGTGCGCACGGATACACCGGTGACGGATGTGGCCACGGGGGCGCCGCATCGGCTGCAGGCCGGCGGGGATGCGATTGCCTGCGAGTCGCTGGTGATCGCCACGGGGGGCTATTCGATCCCGCGCATGGGGGCTACCGGCTTCGGGCTGGACCTGGCGCGTTCGCTGGGCCTGGCGGTCCAGCCCACCCGGCCGGCCCTGGTGCCGTTCACCCTGAGCGGGCGGCCCCTGGAGGAGCTGGAGGGGCTGTCGGGTGTGTCGCTGGACACGGTGACCACCGCCGGGGGCATGGGGTTTCGGGAAAACCTGCTGTTCACGCATCGCGGACTCAGCGGGCCGGCGGTGCTCCAGGCCTCGTCGTACTGGGTGGAGGGGGAGCCGGTGGCGATCGATCTGTTCCCGGGAATGGACCTGGGCGCCCATCTGCGCGAGCTGCGGGAGCAGCGCCCGAAACTGGAGCTGAAGAGCGTGCTGGGGGAGCAGTTGACCCGCCGGGTCGCGCAGCGCTGGTGCGAGCTGTGGGTGGAGAACCGGCCGCTGGAGCGCCTGAGCAATGCCGATATCGAGCAGGTAACGGGGGTTTGTCAGCCCTGGACGGTCTGGCCGTCCGGGACCGAGGGCTACCGCACCGCGGAGGTGACGCTGGGCGGGGTGGATACCGCCGCCCTGTCCTCGAAGACGATGGAGTGCCGCTCGATCCCGGGGCTCTATTTTATTGGCGAGGTCGTGGATGTGACCGGGCATCTGGGTGGGCACAACTTCCAGTGGGCCTGGGCCTCCGGGTACGCGGCGGGCATGTACGTCTGAGCGGGTTTTGTGCGCCGCGAACACGGCCTTTCGTGCTGTTCGGGAAACTGTGCTGGGGTTTCGCCTGTCGGGTTGGAAGGACCCGTGTTGGAAGAACCCGGGGTGGGTGACTACTCTTCAAATTCCCAAGCAGCAACGCAAGGAGCTGGCATGAAGATCGATCAGTTGGTAGAGACGGCCGAAGCGATGGTGGCCCCCGGCAAGGGCATCATCGCCATCGATGAATCCACCGGGACGATCGGCAAGCGGCTCGGCGCGGTCGGGGTCGAGAACACCGAGGAGAACCGGCGGACCTATCGCGAACTGCTGCTGACCACGCCGCAGCTCAACGAGTACATCTCGGGCGCGATCCTGTATGACGAGACCATCCGCCAGTCGACCCGCGACGGCAAGCCGTTCGTCGACGTGATGAACGAGTCCGGCATCCTGCCGGGCATCAAGGTGGATACCGGCGCGAAGGACCTGGCCGGGTTCCCCGGCGAGAAGGTGACCGAGGGCCTGGATGGCCTGCGCGAACGCCTGGAGGAATACGCCAAAATGGGCGCGCGGTTCGCCAAGTGGCGCGCGGTGATCACGATTGGCGACACCATGCCCACCGACACCTGCATCGAGTCGAATGCGCACGCGCTGGCGCGGTATGCCGCGCTGTGCCAGGAGCAGGGCATCGTCCCGATCGTGGAGCCGGAGGTCCTGATGGACGGCAGTCACGACATCGAGACCTGCTACGGCGTGACCGAGGCGACCCAGCGCGCGGTGTTCAAGGCGCTCTACGAGCATCATGTCCTGCTGGAGGGCACCATCCTGAAGGCCAGCATGGTGCTGCCGGGCAAGGACTGCCCCGAGCAGGCCAGCGTGGAGGATGTCGCGCATGCGACGCTGCGCTGCCTGGAGTCCGCTGTGCCGGCGATCCTGCCCGGGATCGTGTTCCTCTCCGGTGGGCAGAGCGATGCCGACGCCACCAATCACCTGGATGCGATGAACCGCATCGGCGGGGCCCCGTGGCCGCTGTCCTTCTCCTATGGTCGCGGCATGCAGCAGGCGGCGATGGAGCTGTGGGGCAAGGACATGGGCGCCAACTTCGAGAAGGCCCAGCAGACGGTGTACGAGCGCGCCCGCGACAACGGGCTGGCGGCCCAGGGCAAGTACGCGGCCTGAAGCTAATGCCGCATGGCCTGGATCCAGGGCCGGAACCACAGCCAGGTCCACGGATTGGGGGATCTATTGATCTGGATCAAGAAAGACCGGCGGATGGCTGACTAGCCTGAAACCGTCGGATCCGAACAACGGCCGCCAGGGAGCGCACGATCCCCCAGCGTGCAGGCGGCCGGATGCTTCCGACGGTGTATGTCGCGTCTTGGCCTGCTATCTCCGGATAGCAGGCTTTTTTGTGTCGATTGCCTGCCGAACTGTGACGCATTCCTCAGGAATTCAAAGTTTCGCGATCTCGCGGGAAGGGGTGGCGAAGGTGGGCGCTTCTCCTGCCCATGTCCGGGAAAATGTGGTTATCGCAGGCTCGCTTGGCCGGCTCTGGCGGAACATTAATGGGTTTTGCGCGTCGGGAACTGCGTGGGGCCGCGGTAATGCCCCGTCGTTTGACGAGAAATCCAGAAGATCACCAAGGAGAGCGACATGAGTCTGACACGCCGAGAGTTCCTGGAGGCCATGGTGGCCGCAAGCGCCGCCGGCTTCTCGATGAATGCCTGGGCTGGCGAGAAGGGATCCTGGCGACCGGCCGATGCGGATATGTATGACCTGCCGAAGTTCGGCAATGTCTCGCTGCTGCACTACACGGACTGCCACGCGCAGCTGAAGCCGGTGTACTTCCGCGAGCCGGACGTGAACATCGGGGTTGGCGACATGCAGGGCAAGCCGCCGGTGATGGCCGGGAAGGAACTGCTGGAATACTTCGACATCAAGCCCGGTACGCCACTTGCGCATGCCGTGACGCACATGGATTTCAAATATGCGGCCGAGAAGTACGGACGCCTGGGCGGGTTCTCCCACCTGTCCACGCTGATCCAGAAGCTCCGGGCGGAACGCCCGAACTCCCTGTTGCTGGACGGTGGCGACACCTGGCAGGGCTCGGCCACGTCGCTGTGGACCAACGGCCAGGACATGGTGGATGCGCAGAAGCTGCTGGGCGTGGACATCATGGTCGGCCACTGGGAGTTCACCTTTGGCGACGAACGGGTGATGGAGGTCATCGAGAACGACTTCAAGCCCAACAACATCGAGTTCCTGGCGCAGAACATCGAGGATCGCGACTGGGGCGACCCGGTCTTCGAGCCCTACACCATCCGCGAGATGAACGGGGTCCCGGTGGCGGTGATCGGCCAGGCCTTCCCGTATACCTCGGTGGCCAACCCCGACTACATGTTCCCCGACTGGAGCTTCGGCATCCGCGACGAAAACATGCAGCGGATGGTTGACGAATGCCGCGAGAAGGGGGCCAAGGTGGTCGCGATCCTGTCGCACAACGGCATGGTCACGGACATGGAGATGGCCCGCCGCCTGCGCGACGTGGACGTGATCCTGGGTGGCCACACCCACGATGCCGTGCCCGGGGCGATGGAGATCGAGAATGCCGGCGGCGAGCGGACCCTGGTGACCAACGCCGGTTCCAACGGCAAGTTCGTGGGCGTGATGGACCTGGATGTGACCGACAGCGGCATCCGCGACTACAAGTTCACGCTGCTGCCGGTGTTCTCCAACCTGATCGAGGCGGACGCGGAGATGGAAGAGCATATCCGCAAGGTTCGCGAGCCCTACGAGGACAAGCTGAGCGAAGAGCTGGCGGTTACCGACGGCGTGCTGTATCGCCGCGGCAACTTCAACGGCACCTTCGACGAAGTGATCATGGACGCGATGATCAAGGAGATGGATGCCGAGGTGGCCCTCTCGCCGGGCTTCCGCTGGGGCGTGAGTGTGCTGCCGGGCTCGCCCATCACCTTCGAGGAGCTGATGACGCAGACCGCGACCACCTACTCGGAGACCCAGCGCAACGAGATGACCGGCGAGCAGTTGAAGAACGCGCTGGAGGACGTGGCCAACTCGATCTTCAACTCCAACCCCTATCACCACCGGGGGGGCGATATGGTCCGGACCTCGGGGATCGAGTACACCATCGATCCGCATGAATCCATGGGCAGCCGCATCAGTGATATGCACATCAACGGCGAGCCGCTGGATCCGGACAGGAAGTACGTGGTCGCCGGCTGGGCGAATGTCCACGAGCCGCTGGATACGGACCCGGTCTGGGATGTGGTCGCCAACTACCTGCGCGAGCACGACACCATCAGCCCCGGCAAGCCCTACCTGCCGCGACTGAAGAACGTCGAGGGCGATCCCGGTCTGGATCGCTGATCGACCCCTCTGGCTTGGCCCGCGCGAGCGGGCCGGTTAGTCTCGCAGCCGCCGTGCACTGCCTGCACGGCGGCTTTTTTGTGGGAGCGATCCGGAGATGGAGACAAACGGACCGGGCTTCTCGGGCCTGTTGCTGTACTGCCGGCCGGGGTTCGAGGCGGATCTGACGGCGGAACTGACCGACCGCGCGGCGCGGGCGGGGCTGGCTGGCTTCGCGCGCGTGCACGCCGGCAGCGGCTCGGTTCACTTCGAGCCGGCAGATGGCTCCGTCGAGGCGCTCGCGGGGGCGCTTCCGTTCTCCGCGCTGATCTTCGCGCGGCAGGTGTTCCCGGCGTTTCCGGTCCTCGAGGGGCTGGATCGCGCGGACCGGCTGACGCCGATCATCGAGCAGGCGGAGGCCTCCGGTCTGGCAGTGGATTCCGTCTGGCACGAGATGCCGGATACCAACGAAGGGAAAGGGCTGCGCCGCCTGGTCAAGGCCGTCGAGCGGCCGCTGGCCGCAGTACTGCGCAAGCGCGGGGTGCTGCGGGCACAGGCGGACGGGCAGCGGTTGCATGTCTTCTGGCATGCGGGCGATTGCGTGCAGCTCGGTGTGAGCCGGCCGGGGGAGCGCAGCGAGTGGCCGGGCGGCATCCTGCACCTGCGCTCGCCGCGCGAGGCCCCCAGCCGCTCGACCCTGAAGCTGGAAGAGGGGTGGCATACCTTCATCCCCCGGGAGGACTGGGACACGCGCCTGGCGCAAGGCATGCAGGCCGTGGATCTCGGGGCGGCACCCGGTGGCTGGACCTGGCAACTGGTACGCCGCGGGATGTACGTGCACGCGGTGGACAACGGGCCGATGGATGACCGGTTAATGGCCACCACCCAGGTGGAGCATCACCGCGAGGATGCGTTTTCGTGGGAACCCCCGAATCCGGTGACCTGGCTGGTCTGCGACATTGTCGACAAGCCGGGGCGCGTGGCGGCGCGTATGGCGGACTGGCTGGAGGCGGGCTGGTGTCGCGAGGCGATCTTCAACTTGAAGCTGCCGATGAAACGGCGCTGGCAGACGGTGGACCAGTGCCTGGACCATATCGAGGAGCGCCTGTTGGACGCCCGGATCGCCCACCGGATGCAGGCGCGACAGCTCTACCACGACCGCGAGGAGATCACGGTCCACGTGCAGCGCGACTGAGTCGGGCGTTATTCGCCCTGCACGGTAATGGTCAGCCGGCGCGTGTGGACGGCATAGCGGTGTTCCCACAGGAAGACGCCCTGCCAGGTGCCGAGGATCAGCCGCCCCTGGCCGACCGGGAGCGTCAGGTCGTTGTGTGTGAGCATGGCCCGGGCGTGGGCCGCCATGTCGTCGTCGCCTTCCATGTCGTGGCGGTAGGCGGGGTCGCCGTCCGGGGCCATGCGGGCGATCAGGGTTTCCAGGTCGTCGCGGACGTCGGGATCGGCGTTCTCGGTGACCAGCAGCGAGGCGCTGGTGTGGTGCTGGAAGACGTGGCAGGTGCCGGTGGTGATGCCGGAGGCACGGACGATGTGCTCCACGGCCTGGGTGATGTTCAGCGTGCCGCGGCCGCGGGTCTGCTGGGTCAGGCTGTCCTGGTACACGGCCATGCATCTACCTCGAATGCAAACAAAAAAGCGCCCGCAGGCGCTTGATTGGTCGGTCTAATTTGGTGGAGGCGGCGGGAATCGAACCCGCGTCCGCAGGACCTCCGCCTTCGGCTCTACATGCTTATTCTGTCTTTGAGTTTAACCAGCCGCTACCCGACAGGCAGGGAATGCAACTGGCGATCCCGGTTGAGTTTTAATGGATCCACGCCGGGCACGCTTCACCACGAGCTTATGAGAGTCGACGCCCGATACTGGACGCATAAGCACGGCTCCAGTCGGACGGCATCTACCGGTTTTTAAGCGGCGAGTGCGTAGTTGTCGTCGTTGGCAACTATTTTTTTGCAGCGGTTTTTACGAGGTCCACTACAGCCTCGGCATGCACCTCAGGTTTCGCGACCCGCGTCGAAGCCAAGTCGCCCCCAAGTACTGTCATGGACATGGTAACGCATCCGAAGTTCCCCGGCCATGTGATTCATCGGTGGGTAGAAGGTCAAGGGCGGGTTCACCACGAAGCTCACGAAGGCACGAAGGAGGGCCAGGTCAAGAGCGGTCCACAGGAAGACGGGGCGCTTGGGAAGGGTTTGGATAATTTGCTCTGGAATGGACCGGTCCGCGGGGTCGGGGCATCTATGAGATGGCCTGCGCTAGCTTCCTGGCTTCCCGCGGGTCGCCCTTGAACTTCTTCGTGCCTTCGTGTGCTTCGTGGTGAAAATGCCGTACTTCGGCTTCGAATGGGGCAGATGCGCCGGGTTGGCAGGTCCCGCGCGGGGGGCGGGTCCGGTACAATGCGCTGCTTTTGGCACGTCCGGTTCGAGGAAGCGCAATGCGGGTTGTGGAAGGGGGCGCGGCGGTCTCGCCGTTTCGGCTGCGGGCTCTGGAGGCAGGGCTGCGGGCAAGCGTACCGGGCGCGGGCCCGCTGGCCGCGCGGTTTGTCTATTTCGTGGAGACCCGGCGGCGGTTGACGCCGGACGAGGAGGCGGTGCTGACGCGCCTGCTGCGCGAGGGCGAGACCTGGGTAGCGCCCGAGTTCGCCGTGCAGCGGGAGCTGGTGGTGATCCCGCGCTTCGGCACGATCAGCCCGTGGTCGTCGAAGGCCACCGAGATTGCCCATCACGCCGGGCTGGAGGACGCGGTCGAACGGATCGAGCGCGGCATTCACTGGCAGATCGGGGGCGAGGCGGCGGCCGGCGCGGACCTGGAGGAGCTGGCCGCGTTGCTGCACGACCGCATGACCGAGGCGGTGATCGAGGATCCCGCGGCCGCGGCACAGCTCTTTCACAGCGAGACGCCGCGCTCGCTGGCGCGCGTGGAGCTGGGCGAGGACGCCCGCGCCGCCCTGGAGCACGCGAACGGGGAGCTGGGTCTGGCGCTTTCCCCGGACGAGATCGACTACCTGGCGGACGGATACTCCGCGCTGGGGCGTGCTCCGACCGACGCCGAGCTGATGATGTTCGCGCAGGCGAACTCGGAGCACTGCCGGCACAAGATCTTCAATGCCGCCTGGGTGCTGGATGGCGAGGCCGACGAACGCACGCTGTTCGGGATGATCCGCCAGACCCATGCGCGCCACCCCGAGGGGGTGCTCTCGGCCTACAGCGACAACGCCTCGGTGATCGCCGGTCACACGGGCGTGCGCCTGATGCCGGATGCGATCACCGGTGAATACCGACGTGAAACGCTGGATCTGCCGATCCTGATGAAGGTGGAGACCCACAACCACCCGACCGCGATCTCGCCGTTCCCCGGCGCCGCGACCGGTTCCGGGGGCGAGATCCGCGACGAGGGCGCCACCGGGCAAGGCTCCAAGCCGAAAGCGGGGCTTACTGGTTTCTCCGTATCGAACCTGCGGATCCCGGGCCGCGAGCAGCCCTGGGAGCGCGACTTCGGCCGGCCCGGGCGCATCGAGAGCGCGCGCCAGATCATGCTGGATGGCCCGATTGGCGCGGCGGCCTTCAATAACGAGTTCGGCCGTCCGGCGCTGGCCGGATACTTCCGTACGCTGGAGATGGCGCTGCCGAATCCGGCGGGTGGCGAGACGCTGTACGGTTACCACAAGCCGATCATGCTGGCCGGCGGGGTCGGGTCGATTCGTGGCGAGCACGTGCACAAGCAGGATGTGCCGGCGGGGACCCCGATCGTGGTGCTGGGCGGTCCGGCCATGCTGATCGGCCTGGGCGGCGGGGCGGCCTCGTCCATGGCCAGTGGCGCGAGCTCCGAGCAACTGGATTTCGCGTCGGTACAGCGCGGCAATCCGGAGATGGAGCGCCGCTGCCAGGAGGTGATCGATCGCTGCACGGCCCTGGGGGCGGGCAACCCGATCCTGTCGATCCACGACGTGGGCGCCGGCGGGCTGTCCAACGCGATCCCGGAGATCCTCGACGACGCCGGGCGCGGGGGCGTGATCCAGCTCCGGGACCTGCCGACCGCGGAGCCCGGCCTGTCGCCGATGGAGCTGTGGTGCAACGAGGCGCAGGAACGCTACGTCCTGGCGATCGCCGCCGAGCATCTCGAGACCTTCCGCACCCTGGCCGCGCGCGAACGCGCGCCGTTCGCGGTGGTGGGCCGGGCGACCGACGAGGGCCACCTGAAGGTCGAGGACAGCCTGTTCCACGAACCGCCGGTGGACATGCCCATGGGCATGCTGCTGGGCAAGACGCCGCGGATGACGCGCGAGGACCGGCGCCTGCTACCGCCGGAAACGGCGTTCGATGCCGAGGCCTGTCCACTCGCCGAGGCGCTGGAACGGGTGCTGCACATGCCGTCGGTGGCCGCGAAGCACTTCCTGATCACCATCGGGGACCGCAGCGTGGGCGGCCTCGTCGCACGCGACCAGATGGTGGGGCCGTGGCAGGTCCCCGTGGCGGATTGCGCGGTGACGCTGACCGACTTCGACGGCTATACCGGCGAGGCGATGGCCATGGGCGAGCGCACGCCGCTGGCGATCCTGTCGGCCCCGGCCTCCGGGCGCATGGCGATCGGGGAGGTCGTGACCAATCTGGCGGCAGCCGATATCGACGGTACGCATGCGATCCGCCTGTCCGCCAACTGGATGGCCGCGGCCGGCGTGCCCGGGGAGGACGCCAACCTGTTCGACACCGTCCGCACGATCGCGGAGGACCTGTGCCCGGCACTGGGCATCTCGATCCCGGTCGGCAAGGATTCGCTGTCCATGCGGACGGTCTGGGAGACCGCGGACGGGCAGGCGCGGCACATGCACGCGCCGGTATCGCTAATCGTATCCGGGTTTGCCCCGGTGGCCGATGCGCGCCGGACGCTGACGCCGCAGCCCGACCCGGAGGCCGATGACCGGCTCTGGCTGATCGATCTGGGGGAGGGCCATGGCCGCTTGGGCGGCTCCGCCCTGGCCCAGGCCTACGGGCAGGTCGGCGCGACCCCGCCGGACGTGGTCGATGCCGCACGCCTGCGCGCCTTCTTCGAGGCCATTACGACCCTGCGTCGCAACGGCCTGCTGCGCGCCTACCACGACCGCTCCGACGGTGGCCTGATCACGACCCTGCTGGAGATGGCCTTTGCCGGGCGCTGTGGGCTGGAGATCGCGGTCCCGGAGGGTCAAGCGCCGGGGGCGTGGTTGTTCAACGAGGAGCTGGGCGCCGTGGTGCAGGTCGCGCCCGGTGCCGAATCGGCCCTGCGCGACGCGATGGCGGAGGCTGGCCTGGAGGCGCATCTGCATCCGGTGGCCCGACGGACCGACGACGAGCGCGTGGTGATCCGCCATGGCGACCAGGAGGCCTTCTCCGCCACGCGCGCGGCGTTGCAGCGCCACTGGCAGGAGACCTCGGCCTGGATGCAGCGGCTGCGGGACGATCCGGAGTGCGCCGACGAGGAGCTCGCCCGGGTGGACGCCGACGGCGGCCTGCAGCCGCGGGTCACCTTCGATCCCGCCGAGGACGTGGCCGCGCCGATGATCGCGCGCGGGGAACGCCCCCGAATCGCGATCCTGCGCGAGCAGGGTGTTAACGGCCAGCTGGAGATGGCGGCGGCCTTCGAGCGCGCGGGGTTTGCCCCGGTGGACGTGCACATGACCGACCTGCTGGACGGTCGCCAGGATCTGGGTTTGATGCAGGGCGTGGCCGCCTGTGGTGGATTCTCCTACGGCGATGTGCTGGGTGCCGGTGGGGGCTGGGCGCAGACCATCCTCAACCACCCGGCGCTGCGGGATGCCTTCCAGGCGTTCTTCGAACGCCCCGAGACCTTCACCCTGGGGGTTTGTAATGGCTGCCAGATGCTGTCCCACCTGGCCCCGCTGATTCCGGGGGCGGGCCACTGGCCGCGATTCGTGCGCAACCGTTCCGAGCAGTTCGAGGCGCGCCTGTCCCAGGTGCGGATCGAACCGGGCCCGGCGATCCTGCTGGAGGGGATGGCCGGCTCGGTGCTGCCGGTGGCGGTGTCGCACGGGGAGGGGCGTACATACTATGCCGATGGAGCGCCGATCCACGACCAGGCCGCGCTGCGCTATGTGGAGGCCGATGACACGCCGGCGTCGCAATACCCGGCGAACCCCAATGGCTCCGTGGGCGGCGCCACGGGCTTTGCCAGCGAGGACGGTCGCGCGCTGATCATGATGCCGCACCCGGAGCGCGTGTTCCGTACGGTGCAGCACAGCTGGCACCCGGCGGACTGGGGCGAGGACGGACCGTGGCTGCGGCTGTTCCGCAATGCGCGCGCATTCGTCGGCTGAAGCGCGCCGGGTCGATGGTCTATAACGAAGGCATTTGGTCGGCGGACAGACGAGGCGGGTACGGACATGGATGACGCCAGCAAGGACGAATTCCTCGGGGAGGACCTGCGGGTTACGACGACTCTGATGATCGGCCCGTCGCAACGCCCGGTTACGGACCCCGTGCTGGCGCAGCGCCTGATCGAGAGCCTCGACCTGTTCGACGACGCACACCCGCGCGGAGCGATGCCCCACGAGGACGAGGGCGCCCCCGAGGTGCAGCGCCTGGAACACAAGCTGGACCTGCTGCTGCATCTGGTGGCGGAGTCGCTGCATCCGGAACGCCCGGACCCTGTCGAGCTGGTACTCAGCGGGCGTGGCATGGTGCTGCCCGCGGGTACGCTGCCCGAGGATTGCGAGCGGGTGGAGGTCTATCTGAGCCGCTTGCTGCCGCAGCCCTGCGTCCTGGGTGTCGAGACTCCGACAACCCGCGGAGGCCAGCAAATGACTCGCTGGACGGGGGTCGAGGGGCCTCTGGAAGAGGCGCTCGGGCGGTGGATCTTCCGCCTGCACCGCCGCGAGGTGGCGGAGAAACGCCAGAAAGTTGACGGCAATCGCAATTAGACAGGATACTGCGAACTCGATCACATCATCGGATGCGGGCCGGGCGTCACCCGTTGCCACATCCGGTCGCGAACATCGGGGCACAGCGGTATGCGGGATCCGGGCGAACAGCAACAGGCGATGCGTATTGCACTCAGCGGTGACTCGGGCACGACGGATGCCACCCGGGCGATCCTGAACTGCCTGGGCTGCGAGGCCGAGCATCAGCCGGCCACTGGCACCTTCGAGAACGTCGCCCCCGCCGCGATCTGGCTTTGTGGACCCGCCGCGGAGCTGTCCGCCCGGCTGCAGGATGCACGAACGGAAGACGCCGCGGTGGTCGTGCAGCCTACCGACGGGGGCGAGGTTCAGGGCGAAGGGGTGGACTGCGTGGTGGAGCACCCGCTTTCCATCGCGCGGGTTTCGCAGGTCCTGCAGTGGCTTCGGTTCGGCCGCGAGCCGGGATACGACGACATGCCCGGGCTGGTCGGGTCGCATCCGACCATGCAGGCGGTCAAGCGCCTGGTGGGCCAGGTGGCCCGCACCGACGCCACCGCGCTGATCCTGGGCGAGACCGGCTCCGGCAAGGAGGTGGTGGCCCGCGCCATCCACAACGCCTCGGACCGGGCGGACAAGCCGTTCGTGGCGGTGAACTGCGGCGCGATCCCCGGAGACTTGCTGGAGAGCGAGCTGTTCGGGCACGAGAAGGGGGCCTTCACCGGTGCCTTCACCGCCCGCGCGGGGCGTTTCGAGCTGGCCGAGGACGGCACGCTGTTCCTGGACGAGATCGGCGACATGCCGCTGCCGATGCAGGTGAAGCTGCTGCGCGTGCTGCAGGAACGCGTCTTCGAGCGTGTGGGTTCCAACAAGTCGCTCCCGGCGCGGGCCCGGATCATTGCCGCCACCCATCGCAATCTGGATGACGCGGTGGCGGATGGCAGCTTCCGCCAGGATCTGTTCTTCCGCCTCAGCGTGTTCCCCATCGAACTGCCGCCCCTGCGCGAACGCACCAGCGATATGCCGCAACTGATCGGCGCGCTGGAAGAACGGCTGCGCGAGCAGGGCATGACCCCGGCCCACCTGACGCCGGCCGTGGTCGCGCACCTGGGGCAGCTCAACTGGCCCGGCAATATCCGCGAACTGGCCAACCTGCTGGAACAGCTGGCGATCATGTATCCCGACCTGCCGGTGGACCTCGCACAACTGCCCCCCCGGGTCCGGCCGGAAGGGATCGAGGATCTGGCCGTGACCTCCCCCACACCCGGCGGCACCGAGTCGGGGTCGGCGGGCGCCAGCCTGCTGGCCGGTGGACTGCCGCCGGAGGGGGTGGATCTGCGCAGTTTCCTCAACGATCTCGAACGCGACATGATCGTCCGTGCGCTGGACGAGACCGGACAGGTGGTCGCGCGCGCGGCGCGTCGTCTCGGGATGCGCCGCACCACACTTGTCGAGCGCATGCGCAAGTTCGGGCTCGGCAAGGCCTGAGCCGGCCTCGGGCCAGACGGGCCCGGACCGTAGTGGAGGTCGGGATCCCGTCACCACAAGCCCTGAATTCCCGCGCGACGGTCGACGGATGCTTGACGGGTTGCCCTCCCGTTTTGGATAAACCCCCAATTAATCAGTTACCTGTAACGCTGGCGCGTTTTTTGCTGAACCTTCCCCGAATCTCTATGGGAAGACGTTCATGTCGCGAGCCACAATCCTGTTGGTGGATGCCGAACCGGCACTGCGCGAGGCCGTGGTCCGGGTCCTGGCCACGATTCCTCGAGTCCGACTGCAGGCCTGCAAAGCGGCCGACCTGCCGCAAACCGTGGAAGGGGCCCGTCCCGCAGCGGTGCTGCTGGGCGGTGAACCCGCCCTGAGCGGAGAAGTCCTTCCCGAACCGCGATCCTGCGTCGCCGCGATCAGTCTGGAAGCCAGTCGCGAACGCGAGCTGTCGGCCATGCGAGCCGGGGTGGACGCGCACTTTGCCCTGCCGGAGATGGCGGACGCTCTGGCCGAGTGGCTGCGGCCGCTGCTGGTCTCGGCGCAGGAATTCGAAGCGCCGGCGCTGGTGGCCCGCAGTGCTGCGATGCAGGGGATCGATCGTTTTGTATCGCGGATCGCGCGCAGCGCCGCCACGGTCTTCGTGACCGGCGAGTCAGGGGTGGGCAAGGAGGTCCTGGCGCGGCAGCTGCACGCGCGCTCCCCCCGCAGCCGCGGGCCGTTCGAGGCGATCAACTGCGCCGCGCTCCCGGAGGCCATGCTGGAGGCGATGCTCTTCGGGCATGCCAAGGGCGCCTTTACCGGTGCGCTGGAGGCCCGGCCCGGCAAGTTCCAGCGGGCCCACGGCGGGACCCTGCTGCTGGACGAGGTGACCGAAATCCCCGTGCACCTGCAGGCCAAGCTGTTGCGGGCGCTGCAGGAGCGGGAGGTAGAGCCGCTGGGCGGGCGCCAGGCACAGCGTGTGGATGTGCGGGTGATCGCCACCTCCAATCGCGATCTGCGCGAGGCGGTGGCCGAAGGCCACTTGCGCGAGGATCTGTATTACCGCCTGAACGTCTTCCCGCTTTGCATCCCGCCGCTGCGGGAGCGCCCGGAGGATATCGTGCCACTGGCACAGGCCCTGCTGCGGCGGCTGAGCCGCGGGCGCCTGGGGAAACTGGACGCCGCGGTGCAGCGGCGACTGCGGGAGCACGACTGGCCGGGCAATGTCCGCGAGCTGGCCAATGTGATGGAGCGCGCGATCACGTTGCACGAAGGCGATGACGACCGGGTGACGCTGGAGGCGGTCTGGCTGGATGCGGACATGCTGGCACCCTGGAGCTCGGGCGACTCCGGCAATCAGGCGATCCGGATGAACACGCCCGAGTGGTCGGCCAGCGACGAAAACCCGACGCCGATGCTGGAGCAGACCCTGCAGACCCAGGAGAGCCGGGTGATCCTGAATGTCCTGCGCGAGTCCGGCGGGCGGCGCAAGGAGGCCGCGGACCGACTGGGAATCAGCCCCAGAACATTGCGTTACAAGATTGCGCGCCTGCGCGAGAACGGCTTTGCGGTTCCGGCGTCGGGATGACGCCCAGCGAGGCTGGCATATGGATTGCTTGGAGTTTTGAAGAAAACGGTAAGCCGCGCACATGGGAGCACAAGGGGTCCGTGCAGGCCGCCGGGTCGCCATAGCGAGAACCCCCGAGGGTAGGAAAGATGAGCGAGATGCAGATTCAGAACGTCCTGCAGCAGATGCGTCAGCTGACGCAGACCAGCGGGATCGAGGGGACCAACCCGGCCCAGCCCAATCGCGAACCGCAGCGGGTGGGCGGGGCGGATTTCCAGAACGTGCTGACCGAGTCGCTGCGCGGCGTGAACCAGACCCAACAGGCCGCTACGGATCTGCAGACGCGCTTCGAGCTGGGCGACGACAGCGTCAGCCTGCCGCAGGTGATGACCGCAATGAGCAAGTCCAGTATCGCCTTCGAGGCGACCAACCAGGTACGCAACCGGCTGCTGACGGCGTACCAGGAAATCATGCGGATGCAGGTCTGATCGGCCGGACGGGCTGAGGGAGAGAACGGACGATGGCCGACAATGCACAGTCCCTGCCCGCGGTGGTGACCGGGGGATTCAAGGAGTTCAACGGGATGCCCGCGGGCCGCCAGCTTGCCCTGATCGGGATGCTGGCCGGCGCGATCGTGGTGATCGTGGCGCTGCTCTACTGGGCCATGCGCCCCACCTACGTGCCGCTGTTCCCGCGCATGGACGCCGAGGACGCGGCCGAGGTCGTGCAGGTGCTGTCCCAGGCCGGCATCCAGTACCAGGTGGATTCCACGACCGGGCAGGTGAAGGTCCCGCAGGGCGATGTCGCCGACGCGCGGCTGCAGCTGGCCGGCGAAGGGCTGCCGCGCTCCGGCGACCTCGGCTTCGAACTGTTGCAGGAGGACACCGGGCTTGGCACCAGTCGGATGATCGAGGGGGCGCGTCATCACCGGGCGATGGAAGGCGAGCTGGCGCGCACGGTCGCCTCCCTGGATGCGGTGGATCGCGCGCGGGTGCACATTGCCGAGGGGGAACAGTCGGTGTTCGTGCGCGACCGCCGGCCGGCCAGCGCCTCCGTGGTGGTGCACCTGCGCGGCGGACGATCCCTGAGCGAGACGCAGGTGGGGGCCATCGTGCATCTGGTGGCCTCCAGCACCTCGGATCTGGATCCCGAGCGGGTCACCGTGGTCGACCAGCGCGGCACGCTGCTGACCCAGGACGGCGGCGAGGCGGGCATGGGCGGCAGTGGCGATCGCCTGAACTTCACACGGGATGTGGAGAACCGCTATACCGACCGCGTTCGGGATCTCCTGATCCCGATCGTCGGGCGCGACAAGGTGCGCGTTCAGGTCAATGCCGATATTGATTTCTCGCGCGTGGAGCGAACCGAGGAGCTGTACGATCCCGAGACCATCGCGCTGCGGTCCGAACAAAGCCGGGAGGAAGAGCGCACGGGTCCCGAAGGCGGTGCCGGGGGCGTCCCGGGCGCGCTGACCAATCAGCCCCCCGAGGGCGGCGTGGTCGGGGAAGAGGGCGAGGAAGGTGCCGCTGCTCCGGCGCCGCTCCCGGGCAGTCGCAGCACCAACGTGACCAGAAACTACGAGGTCGATCGCCGCATCAACCACATCCGCGAGATGCCGGGCGGCGTGCGCCGGGTCTCCACCGCGGTGGTCGTGGACTTCCGTCAGGAGGTCAACGAGGACGGCGAGACGGTGCAGGTGGCGCGGGACGCCGAGGAACTGGAGCGCATCGAGGCATTGGTGCGCGAGGCGGTTGGATTCAACGCCGAACGAGGCGATACGATCAATGTGGTGACCGCGCCGTTCGAGGCGCCCGCGGACGAGATCCCGGCGGAGGAGATCGCCTTCTGGGAGCAGCCCTGGTTTATCGAGGTGCTGAAGATCGTGGCGGCGCTGTTGCTGGCCCTGATCATCCTGCTGACGGTGGTGCGCCCGGCAATGAAGCAACTGATGAAGCGTCCGGCACCGCCCCCGCGGCGCGAGGATGACCGCGAGGCCCTGACCGACGAGTCCGGCGGCGAGGCCGGCATGGGGCCGAGCGAGGGTTCGGCCGTGGCCGCGCTGACGGGTCCCAAGGGTCCGGATCAGCAGGAGATGGATCTGGAGGCCGTGCGCGAGATGGTCCGCGAGGATCCCAAGCGCGTGGCGCAGGTAATGAAGACCTGGTTGGGTGACGATGGCCGCTGACAAGAACTCCAAGCTGGAAGGCGCCGAGCGCGCCGCCGTGTTCATGATGAGCCTGGGCGAGGATGCCGCCGCCGAGGTCATGCGCCACATGGGGCCCAAGGAGGTGCAGAAGATCGGCACCGCCATGGCCTCGATGGACCGCATCTCGCGCAGCGATGTGAACGCCGCGCTGCACGAGTTCTCCACCCATGTGCAGGAACAGACCGCGCTGGGCGTGGGCGCCGACGAATACGTGCGCAGCGTCATGGAGAGCGCGCTGGGCGACAAGGCCTCGGGCCTGATCGACCGCATCCTGCTGGGACGCAATTCCAAGGGCATCGAGGCCCTCAAGTGGCTGGACCCGCGCGCCATCGCGGACATGCTGCGCAATGAGCATCCGCAGATCGTGGCCATCGTGCTGTCCCATCTCGATTCCGACCAGGCCTCCGACACCCTGCAGTACCTGCCCGCGCGGGTGCAGTCCGACATCGTGATGCGCATCGCCACCATGGACGGCGTGCAGCCCCAGGCCCTGCAGGAACTCGACGAGATCCTCGACCGGCAACTCTCCGGTAATGCGGCGAGCAAGACTTCGATGCTGGGGGGCGTGCGCTCGGCGGCCAACATCATGAACCTGATGGAGGGTTCGCGGGAGGCCGAGATCATGGAGACGATCAAGGAGTCGGATTCCGATCTGGGCACGCGTATCGAGGAAGAGATGTTTGTCTTCGATAACCTGGTGGATATCGACGACCGTGGCATCCAGACGCTGATGCGCGAGATCCAGACCGAATCCCTGGTGCTTGCGATGAAGGGCGCCGACGACGACCTGAAGGACAAGATCTTTCGCAATATGTCCAAACGTGCCGGCGAGATGCTGCGCGAGGATCTCGAGGCCAAGGGCCCGGTGCGTGTCAGCGAGGTCGAGGCCGCGCAGAAGGAGATCCTGTCGGTGGCCCGGCGCCTGGCCGAGAACGGCGACATTGTGCTTGGCGGTGGCGGTAGCGAGGCCATGTTGTGAGCGACAGCTCGGCGGCCAGGCTGTATACCGACGCCTCGGCGTCGCTGTGGGAGCCGCCGGAGATCGGTGACGACGGTGTCCATCCGCCGCGCCGTCTGCCCACCGCCGCCGAGATCGAGGCGATCGAGGAAGAGGCGCGCAAGAACGGTTTCGAGTCTGGCTATGCCGAAGGTCACGAACTGGGCCAGAAGGAGGCGGAAAAGGCGGCCCTGGCGCGCGAGGACAAGAAACTGCGCGAAACGGTGGCCGCACTGGAGGCGGTGGCCGGCAGTCTCGCCGATCCGCTGGCGGATGCCGCGGACGCCCTGGAGCCGGAGCTTCTGGCCCTGGTGACGGTCCTGGCGCGCAAGGTCGTGCAGAGCGAGCTGGAGTCCCGGCCGGAGCAGATCCGCACCGTTCTCGAGGGCGCGCTGGCGCAGTTGCCGGGGCGCAACCAGGAGGTGCGGGTGCATCTGAATCCGGAGGATCAGGGGCTGGTCGAGACCTACGCTGAGCGCGCGGACGCGCGCATCACCTGGGTCCCGGATCCGGGCCTGGCGCGCGGCGGGTGCCGGGTGGAGGCGGGCGCGGCGAGCGTGGACGCGAGCCTGGAGCGGCGCTTGCAACATGCGGTCGAGGCCCTGTGGAACGGCGAGTATGCCCCGGCCGCTGACGCCGAGCCCCGGGATGACAGCGCCCATCAGACGTCCGACCGCCCGGATGCGGAGGAGTCATGAGCACTCCGATCGACGAACTGCGCCGCAAGGGCCGCGAACGTCTGAGCACGGGGCTTCTGGACCGGTTGCAGCAGTCCCGGGGTCGCGTGGAGCGGGTCAACCCACCCCAGGCGGAGGGGCATCTGTCGCGCCTGACCGGCCTGACGCTGGAGGCCGAGGGTCTGCGCCTGCCGATTGGCGGGCGCGCCCTGATCCACGGCGAAACCGGGGAGCCGGTGCCGGCGGAGGTGGTCGGTTTCCAGAACGAGCGCACCTTCCTGATGCCGGAGGAGCTGGCCACCGGGTTGACCCCCGGGGCTCGCATCGAACCGCTGGACAACCAGCGCCAGATCCCGGTGGGCGAGGGGCTTCTGGGACGGGTGATCGATGCCAACGGGGCACCCCTGGATGGCCAGGGGCCGATCCGCACCCATGATTTTGGGCCGCTGGCCGGGCGTCCGATCAACCCGCTGCAGCGTGCGCCCGTGCGCGAGCCGCTGGATGTCGGGATCCGGGCGATCAACGGCCTGCTGTCGGTGGGGCGCGGCCAGCGGCTGGGCCTGTTCGCGGGTTCAGGGGTCGGCAAGAGCGTTCTGCTGGGCATGATGACGCGCAACACCACAGCGGACGTAATCGTGGTCGGCCTGATCGGCGAGCGTGGCCGTGAGGTCAACGAATTCATCCACGAAATCCTGGATGAGGAATCGCGTACCCGTACCGTGGTGGTGGCGGTTCCCGCGGATCAGTCGCCGCTGCTGCGCCAGCATGGTGCCTGGGTGGCCACGGCGGTGGCCGAGCATTTCCGGGACCAGGGGCTGCACGTGCTCCTGCTGATGGACTCCCTGACCCGGTTTGCCCAGGGGGCGCGCGAGATCGCGATGGCCATTGGCGAGCCACCGGCTTCCAAAGGCTATGCGGCGTCGGTGTTCGCGCGCCTGCCACAGCTGGTGGAGCGAGCGGGCAATGGCGATGTCGGCGGGGGCTCGATCACGGCCTTCTACACCGTGCTGGCCGAGGGTGATGACCAGAACGACCCGATCGTGGACGCAGCGCGGGCCATCCTCGACGGTCATGTGGTGCTCTCGCGGGAGATCGCGGAGACGGGCCGCTACCCGGCCATTGATGTCGGGGCGTCGGTCTCGCGTGTGATGTCGTCACTGATCACTCCGGAACACGAACGCGCGGCCCGCCGCTTCCGTGATCTGGCCGCCACCTACATGCGCAATCGCGACCTCATCGCGGTGGGGGCCTACCGCAAGGGCGCCGATCCGCATCTGGACGAGGCGGTGGCGATGCATGAACGCCTGGAGGCCTATCTGGGGCAGGGCCGCGACGAGGCCGTCAGCTTCGACCGCGCCCGGGATGATCTGCTGGCCCTGGTCGGGGGTGGCGCGGCATGAACCCGAAGCGCCTGGAGCGCCTGCTGCGGCTGCGCAAGATCGAGGAAAGCGAGGCGACGCGCCAGCTGGGCGAGCGGCTGCAGCAACTGGATGCCATCGCCGGCCAGCGCGACCGCCTGGAGACCTATCAGCGGGAATACCTGCAGGCAACCCTGCCGGACGATGCCAATGCGCTGAAGTGGCTGGCCGGCATGCGCGACCAGCTGCGCTCCGCGCTGGAGCAGCAGGATCTGCGCATCCAGGCGGCCGAGTCCCAGGTGGAGACGGCGCGCCAGGAGTGGCTGGAACGCCATCGAAACAGCCTCTCGCTGGAGAAGCTGCTCGAGCGCCGGCGGGCCGAGACCGCGCGGCATGACGCGCGACGCCAGCAGACGGAACAGGATATGTGGGCCACCCGCCAGGCCCATGCGCGCGAGGCAGACGCGCGTTGGCAGGGTTCTTGAATGGACCCTGAGTATCGATTGAGGCAAGGGCCCGGGGATGACCCCGGCAGACCGAGGATCCGGCAATGATCGCAACACAGAATACGGGCCAGGGCATGCTGCCGCTGCTGCAACTGCTGGGTGGCAGCTCGATGCAGGGCCTGGACGACCTGAAAGGCCTGCAAGGCCGCCTCAAGGGCCAGGACGGCGAGGACTTCCTGGCCATCCTGGAGCCCCAGATGGAGTCGCTGCTGGCCAGCCTGGGCGTTCCCGGCGAGGAACTGGAAGGCCTGGACCTGGAGGCGATGCTGGCGCGACTCCAGGACTTGCTGGACGGGCGGCCCCTGGCCGCGGATCCCGAAGGGGGTGGCAATACCTTGCCGGTCGCCGCGCTGATGGCTGCGACCCAGGAACCGGGACGAGCCGAGGTGCCCCGCGCCGAAGGTACCCCGGCCCGGGGAGGAGGCGAGGAGCGGGCCCTGCCCGTGAAGCCGCTGCCGGCCGCGGTCATGCGGCTGTTCGTCGAAGCGGCCCAGGCCAATGCCGGACGGGATGGCGCGGTTGCCCTGAAGCCCGACGTGGTGGGTGCGCAGGGAGGCATGGCCCGCGACAACGTCCTGGAGATCCTGGCCCAGTGGATGGGGCAGGGGGGTGACGAGGCGCGCCGCGGCCGTTCCGACCCCCTGAGCGGGGTGCTGCCGGCCCAGGGGCTCGGGCAAGCCGAAGGGGCGGACGGGGCGCGGGCGCTGCCGCGCCTCGATCTGACACGACTCCTGCAGCAGCCCAACGGGGCCCGGGAGCTGGCCGACCAGGTGCGCCTGCTGGCCCAGGCGCAGGGCGGGCGTACCGAACTCAAGCTGCACCCGCCGCAACTGGGCAGCCTGGATGTGCGTGTGCTGGTCGAGGGTGATCGCACCAGTATCCAGTTCATCAGTGCCAATCCGGTGACCCGCGAGGTGCTGGAGGCGGCCATGCCGCGCCTGCGTGACAGCCTGGCCGAGAGCGGCCTGATGCTGGACGATGCGACCGTGTCCGACCACGCGGCCGAGGAGCAGGCGGAGCAGGAGGCCGGCGAGACGGCGCTCGCGGCGGATGACGAGGCTGCCGAGGCCGAGGACCGCGAGGCCGATGGCAGCACGCTCTCCATGCTGAACCGGCGCCTGGACCTGTTTGCCTGATCCCTCCGGCCCGGTGGCAGCCGCGGCCTGCGGCCGTGGCTGCCGGCTCGTTCCTGCGCTGATGCCGGGTTCTCCCTGTTCCCGTGTGCCGCCAAGATTCCGTCTTTCACGGCGGCCGGGCGGCCGATTCTTGACGTTCTTCATGTTTTCCGCGCCCGCGTTTGCCCCGGAAAACCGCCAGTGACTACCCGTAACTGACGGATTAAAAACACTAAAACGACTTCTGGCATCAGCCTTGCTAAGGTTTGTACCGAGAACGAATCCTCGGTTTACCGGACAGCGGGTGCGATATGGCAGAGAAGGAAGTCAATCTGGACGACGACGAAGGCGGCGCCCCGAAGAAGGGCGGGAAGGGCAAGCTGATCGTCCTGATCCTGGTCGTCCTGTTTCTCGTAGCCGGCGGTGCGGCCGCCGCCTGGTTCTTCCTGATGGCGGACGGTGACGATACCGAGCAGGTCGAAGCCGGCCCGCCCGAGCGGCTGTACACCAGCCTCGAGCCGATGACGGTGAACATCGAGGCCCCGGGGCGCATCCGCTACCTGCGCGCGGAACTGTCGCTGGTGACCCATGACCCGGCGGTCGCCGAGGCCTTCGAACGGCACCTGCCGGCAATCCGAAACGACCTCCTGGGCATCCTGGCGGAACAGCGCTACGAGGATCTCAATACCCGCGCGGGCAAGGAGGCCCTGGCGGAAGAACTGAAAGAGACGATCGCCGGGATCCTGCGTTCCCGCGATGCCCCGGACGCGGTCGAGGCCGTGCTGTTCAACGAACTGGTGATGCAGTAGGAGCCCCGTCATGGCACAGACGGATATCCTCAGCCAGGACGAGATCGATGCCCTCCTGCACGGCGTGGACGAGGGCGACGTCGAGACCGAAGACCCGTATCCGAGTGATGGCCAGGCACGCGAATTCAACTTCGCCACCCAGGACCGGATCGTGCGTGGGCGCATGCCCACGCTGGAGATGATCAACGAGCGCTTCGCGCGTCACCTGCGGGTCCGTCTGTTCAACGTGCTGCGTCGCTCCGCCGAGATCTCGGTGGTGGGCACCCGCATCACCAAGTTCTCCGAGTACATGCATTCGCTGTTCGTGCCCACCAGCCTGAACCTGGTGCGCGCGCATCCGTTGCACGGCACCGGGCTGTTCGTGTTCGACCCGAAGCTGGTGTTCATCCTGGTGGACAACTTCTTCGGCGGCGACGGCCGTTACTACACCCGCATCGAGGGGCGTGACTTCACCCCGATGGAGATGAAGGTGGTGCACGGCGTGCTGGAAGGCGCGTTCGAGGACATGCAGAAGGCCTGGCAGCCGGTCATGGAGCTGGAGTTCGAGTTCCTGAACTCCGAGGTCAACCCGCAGTTCGCGAATATCGTCTCGCCGACCGAGATCGTGGTGATCAGCGAGTTCCACATCGAGCTCGACGGGGGCGGTGGCAACCTGCACGTGACCCTGCCGTACTCGATGATCGAGCCGATACGCGAGCAGCTGGACACCGGTATCCAGTCGGACCGCTCCGACGTGGACCAGCGCTGGATGCACGCACTCCAGGAGGAGATTCAGACCGCCGAGGTCGAGATCAGCTCCATCCTGGCCGAGACCGAGGTGACCGTGCGCGAGCTGCTGGATATCCAGCCGGGCGACATCATCCCGGTTGATCTCCCCGAGAAGATTTCCCTGCAGGTCGAAGATATCCCGATGTTCCGCGGGAAGTTCGGCGTATCCAATGGGCTGAATGCGATCCAGATTTCGGAACGCATCATCAAACGATAGAGGGCCGCAGCATGGCAGACACCGACGATCCCAAACAGGACACCCCCGGCCCCGACGCGGAGGCCGCCGCCGAGAATCCGGAGACGGAGGGCGGTTCCGATGACCAGGCCCTGGCCGACGAGTGGGCGGCCGCCCTGGCGGAGCAGAAGGACGAGGATGGCGAGGCAGCCGCCGACCCCGACGCGCTGCTGAACGAGGCACAGGGCGGGGCGTCCGAGGACCCGGCGCAGGAAGCGCCGAAGGCCGAGAAGCGGGAACGCAAGCACAAGCCGGACCCGGGCGCGGAGGCCCTGCAGCCGGAGCAGCTCTCCGGCGTGGTGCAGGGCGACGGGGAGGAGCTGAACCTGGAGATGGTCCTGGATGTACCGGTGACCATCTCCATGGAGATCGGTCGCACGCGCATCCCGATCCGCAACCTCCTCCAGCTGAATCAGGGCTCGGTGGTGGAGCTGGACCGCCTGGCCGGCGAGCCGCTGGACGTGCTGGTGAACGGGACGCTGATTGCGCATGGCGAGGTGGTGGTGGTCAACGAAAAGTTCGGTATCCGGCTGACCGACGTGATCAGCCCCAGCGAACGGATCCGCAAGCTTAAATAGCCATGAATCAACGCTATACGCACATCGCGGCCCTCGTCCTGACGGCCGTTACGGGGAGCCTCTGGCCACTGACCGCCCTCGCCGAGGGGGGTAGCGGCGGCGCCGCCGGGTATCTGGCCCAGCTGATCGGCGGTCTGGTCCTGGTGATCGGCGCGATCGTGGTGCTGGGCTGGGTCCTACGGCGCACACAGGGCGGGCTCAATCGCGGCTCCCAGGTGATCGAGATCGTCGCGGCGCGCTCGGTGGGCGCGCGCGAGCGCCTGGTGCTGGTCCAGGTCGGGGACGAACAGGTCCTGGTCGGGGTTGGGCCCGCCGGCATGCGCACGCTGCACACCATGAACGAACCGGTACTGGCCCCGGCCGGCGAGACCCCGGACTTCTCGAGCGCGTTGAAGCGCGCGGTGACGCGGCGTGCGCCGGTCACCGGCGAGCGGGGGCAGTCGTGATGTCGGTGCTGCTGCGGATTGGTCTGGGGCTGGCTCTGCTGGCCCTGCCGGGCCTGGCCGGAGCGCAGGTCGCGCAGGGCATCGAGGCCCTGACGGTGACCACCAACGGCGATGGTGGCGAGACCTATTCGGTGACGCTGCAGATCATCCTGCTGATGACGCTGCTGACCCTGCTGCCGTCGATCCTGATCATGATGACCGCGTTCACGCGCATCCTGGTGGTGCTGGCCATCCTGCGCCAGGGCCTGGGTACGACCCAGACCCCGTCCAACCAGATCCTCATTGGTCTGGCGTTTTTCCTGACCCTGTTCGTGATGGCCCCGGTGTTCGAGGAGATCTACGACACCGCGTTCGTGCCTTACGTGAACGAGGAGATGGGGACCGAGGAGGTGCTGCAGGCCGGGGTGCAGCCCCTGCGCGAGTTCATGCTGGCGCATACCCGCGAGAGTGACCTGGCGATGTTCGCCGAGATCAACGGGATCGACGGCTTCGAGGATGCCGACGATATCCCGCTGAGCCTGCTGGTGCCGGCGTTTATCACCAGCGAACTCAAGACCGCGTTCCAGATCGGCTTCCTGATCCTGATCCCGTTCCTGATCATCGACCTGGTGGTGGCCTCGGTCCTGATGTCGATGGGGATGGTGATGCTCTCGCCGCTGATCATCTCGTTGCCGTTCAAGGTGATGCTGTTCGTTCTGGTCGATGGCTGGGCGCTGATGATGAACACCCTTGCCACCAGCTTTTTTGTTTAGGAGGTTCCGATGACACCCGAACTGGTGGTCGATATCGGGCGCGAGACGCTCACGGTGGTGGTTCTTCTGGCCGCGCCGCCGCTGCTGACGGCGCTGGCGGTGGGCCTGGCGATCGGCATGCTTCAGGCCGCCACCCAGGTGCAGGAAATGACCCTGTCGTTCATCCCCAAGCTGCTGGCCATGTTCGCGGCCCTGCTGATCAGTGGGCACTGGATGCTGGCGCTGCTGATCGACTATACCGAGCGCCTCTACGAGGGCGCGCCGGGGATGGTGGGGTAGACCGATGACCCTGGCGGCGGAACAGCTGGTGCTGTGGGTGGGGGCGGTCCTGTGGCCGTTCGCGCGCATTGGCGCCATGCTCGTCGCCATGCCGATCTTCGGCGCCGACACGGTCAACGCTCGGGTGCGCATGGGGCTGGCGCTGCTGCTGGCCATCTTCGTCGCCATGCAGGGGCCGGTGCTACCGGATATCGACCCCCTGAGCCTCGAAGGCGTGGTGGTAACGCTGCACCAGATCGCGATCGGGGTGTTCATGGGCTTCATCCTGCAGATGGTCTTCTCCGCCGTGACCCAGGCGGGCGAGGTGATCGCGCTGGGCATGGGGCTGGGTTTCGCGTCCATCGTGGACCCGGCCCAGGGCGTGCAGGTGCCAGTGGTATCGACCATCTTCGTGATCTTTTCGACCCTGCTGTTCCTGGCGATGAACGGCCATCTGATCGCGCTGGAACTGATGCTGACCAGCTTCGAGACCATGCCCATCGCCCCGACCGGCCTGAACGCGGAGGCCTTCTACGCGCTGGTCGCGTTCGGATCGACGATGTTTGTGGGCGCGGTGCTGGTGGCGCTTCCGGCGGTCGCCTCGCTGCTGCTGGTGAATATCTCCATGGGCGTGATCACCCGCGCCTCGCCGCAGCTCAACATCTTCGCGGTGGGCTTCCCGATGATGATCCTGATCGGCTTTGTGCTGCTCATGTTCACTTTTCCGGGGCTGCCGGAACGCTTCGGGGAGCTGATGCTCGAGGCCTTCCACCTGATGCAGACCCGGATGGGGTTCTGACATGGCCGAGAACGAGAACGGGCAGGAAAAAACCGAAGAGCCCACTCCGAAACGCCTGCGCGAGGCGAAGGAGAAGGGTCAGGTCCCGCGCTCGCGCGAACTCAGCACCTTCCTGGTGCTGATGACCGCGGGGGCGTTCATGTTGATGTACGGCCCGAACATGGGCGCGCAACTCGCTGAACAGATGACCAGTCGTTTCGATTTCGATCCCGAAATGGCGTACGACTCGTCGCTGCTGCTGCCTTACCTCGCCGAGGAGATCTTCCGCACCCTGCGCACGTTGTTTCCGCTGTTCGGGGTCTTGATCGTTGCGGCGGTGATGGCGCCGATCGTGATCGGGGGCGCGAACTTCTCCTGGAAGGCGGCGGCCCCGAAGGCCTCCAAGCTGAATCCCGGAAAGGGGCTCAAGCGCATCTTCTCCTGGCAGGGGCTGATGGAGTTCGGCAAGACCTTCGCCAAGTTCGTGCTGATCTCCAGCGTCGCGGTCGCGGTGCTCGCCACCTTTTCCGATCGCCTGCTGATGCTGGGCTACGAGCCGATCCATCAGGGTATCGCGCATACCGCCCAGCTGGTGCTGGGGACCTTTATCGCGGTATCGGCCGCGCTGATCGTGGTGGCGGCCATCGATGCGCCGTTCCAGATGTGGAACCACCAGAAGCAGTTGCGCATGACCCGCCAGGAGGTCAAGGACGAATACAAGGAGACCGACGGCAAGCCGGAGGTCAAGCAGAAGGTCCGCCAGCTGCAGCAGGAGATGGCGCAGCGGCGGATGATGGAGGAGGTCCCGAAGGCCGACGTGATCATCACCAACCCGACCCATTACGCCGTGGCCATCGTCTACGAGGCCTCGCGCATGGCGGCGCCCAAGGTAGTGGCCAAGGGCGCCGACGAGGTCGCGGCCTCGATCCGTGCGGTCGCCGACGAACACGCGATCGTCCGCGTCGAGGCGCCGCGCGTCGCCCGCGCGATCTATTTCACCACGGACCTGAACCAGGAGATCCCCAACGGCCTGTTCGTCGCCGTCGCACGCATCCTGGCCTATGTCTACCAGCTCAAGCGGGCCGACGCCGACGCGCAGATGCCGGATGACCTGCCAGTGCCGGAGGATTACCTCGATCCGGACAAGCAGCGCGGCAAGCGGAGGGATCGCTGATGGCCTTCTTCGACCGCCTCGGGAACGTCGGCAAGTGGGGACTCGGCGCGCCGATCCTGCTGATCGCCATGCTGTCGATGATGGTGCTGCCGCTCCCGCCGCTGGCGCTGGACGTGCTGTTCACCTTCAATATCGCGCTTTCGCTGGTGGTGATCATGGTTGCGGTGTATACGCCGCGGCCGCTGGAATTCGCCGTGTTCCCGACCGTGTTGCTGGTCGCGACGCTGCTGCGCCTGGCGCTGAACATCGCGTCTACGCGGGTGATCCTGCTGGAAGGCCATACCGGGACTGACGCGGCGGGCAAGGTGATCCAGGCCTTCGGCGACTTCGTGGTGGGCGGCAACTACACCGTCGGCCTGGTGGTGTTCGCCATCCTGATCATCATCAACTTCGTGGTGGTCACCAAGGGCGCGGGGCGCGTCTCCGAGGTCAGCGCCCGCTTCACCCTGGATTCCATGCCCGGCAAGCAGATGGCGATCGACGCCGACCTGAACGCCGGCATCCTGACCCAGGAAGAGGCGCGCAAGCGCCGCGAGGAGATCGCCAGCGAGGCGGACTTCTATGGCTCCATGGACGGGGCCTCCAAGTTTGTTCGCGGTGACGCGATCGCCGGCATCCTGATCCTGTTCGTGAACATCATCGGCGGCCTGACCATCGGGGCCGTCCAGCACGGCATGACGATCGGCGATGCCGCGACCAATTACGTGCTGCTGACCATCGGCGATGGTCTGGTCGCGCAGATCCCGTCGCTGGTGCTGTCCTCCGCGACCGCGATCATCGTGACCCGCGTGACCAGCAGCCAGGACATGGGGCAGCAGGTCTTCGGCCAGATGTTCTCCAACCCGCGCGTGCTGTACGTGGCCGGGGGTGTGATCGCCGCACTGGGGATCGTGCCGGGCATGCCCAATGCCGTGTTCCTGGGCCTGGCCGCGCTGATCTTCGGCGGGGCGTACCTGCTCAAGCGCCAGGCCCGCGAGGCCGAGGTGGAGGTGGAGCGCATCCCGCAGGAGGACGAGGGCGGGGCCCGCTCCGAGGATCGCGACCTGACCTGGGAAGACGTGCCGCCGGTGGATCTGGTGTCGCTGGAGGTGGGCTATCGCCTGATCCCGCTGGTGGATCGCACCCAGGACGGCCAGCTGATGGGCCGGATCAAGGGCGTGCGCCGCAAGCTCTCGCAGGAGCTGGGCTTCCTGCTGCAGCCGGTGCATATCCGCGACAACCTCGAACTGAGCCCGAATGCCTACCGCATCAGCCTGCTGGGCGTGACCGTGGCCGAGGCCGAGGTCTTCCCCGAGCGCGAACTGGCGATCAATCCGGGCGAGGTGTTCGGGACGGTGCCGGGCACGCCGACCAAGGACCCGACGTTCAATCTGGATGCGCTGTGGATAGACCCGGCGGACCGCGACCAGGCCCAGGGTGCCGGCTATACCGTGGTCGACTGCGCCACGGTGATCGCGACCCATCTGTCACAGGTGTTCCGCGAGAACGCGCATCGCCTGATCGGCCACGAGGAGGCGCAGCACCTGCTCGACCAGCTGGCGCGCCATTCGCCGAAGCTGGTGGAAAACCTGGTGCCCAAGACGCTGTCCCTGTCCATCGTGCTGAAGGTGCTACAGAACCTGCTGGCCGAGCAAGTCTCGATCCGCGACCTGCGCACGATCGCCGAAACCCTGGCAGACGAGGGGGTCAAGAGTCAGGATCCCGGCACTTTGACCGCGGCGGTGCGGGTGGCCCTGGCGCGCTCGATCGTGCAGGACCTGGTGGGGCCGGAGGACGAGCTGCCCCTGATCGCGCTGGATCCGTCGTTGGAACAGCTCTTGCATAAGTCCCTGCAGGGGAGCTCGGGCGGCACGGTTGGACTGGAGCCCGGGCTGGCGGAGCGGCTGCAGCGCTCGGTGGCCGATGCGGCCCGCCGCCAGGAGACGGCCGGACAGCCGGCGGTCCTGGTGGTGGCACCGGAGATCCGCTCCTGGATCGCCGGGTGGCTGCGCGGCGCGGTCCGCAGTCTGACCGTGCTGGCCTTTACCGAGATTCCGGACAATCGCCGGATCCGGGTGGTTGCCACCGTCGGCCAGGAAGAGTCGCAGAAGCAGTCCGCCTGAACGACACGATGAAGGGTTCCGCCGCGCGAGCGGCACAGGAGAAAAAGCATGAACGTCAGACGATATCGGGCCCGGGACATGCGTGACGCGATGCGCCAGGTGCGCGAGCAGCAGGGCGAGGACGCGGTCATCCTGTCCAGTCGCCGGGTCGACGGCTGGCTGGAGGTGGTCGCGGCGCTGGAGGACGGCGCCGCGTCGGAGCCGGTAGCCGCGCAGGACGCGCCCGCGACGAGCCGCGAAGCGAGCACAACCGCCCGGCCGGCCCGCGAGCGCGGCGCCGGTCAGGCCGCAGCGTCGTGGCCGGCCGACCCGGAGCTGACCGCCATGCGGCAGGAGCTGCGCGACCTGCGCAGCCTGATGACGCGCCAGTATGCGGAGAGCGAAGAGGCGCGCTGGGCGGCCCGCCACCCGCTGGCGGCGGAATGCAAGGCGCGCCTGATCGACCGCGGGTTCAGCGACGCCCTGGCGCGCAGCCTGGCCGGAAGCATTCTCGATGACAGCTCGCCGGAACAGGCCTGGGAACGCCTGCGGGCGCGGTTGTCGGGCGCGATTGCCACCCACCGGCCGGACATCCTGGACGAGGGCGGCCTGCTGGCGCTGGTCGGGCCCACCGGCGTTGGCAAGACCACCACGCTGGCCCGCATCGCGCTGCGCCAGATCCGCCGCATGGGCCCGGATTCGGTTACGCTGGTCACCCTGGACAGCCAGCGCATCGGGGCCACGCGCCAGTTGCAGGCCTTCGCCCAGATGGCGGGGATCTCGGTGCGGGTGCTGCAGAACGCGAGAGAGTTGCGCGAACTGGCGCGCCGCGTGGAGGATGGGCACCTGATCCTGGTGGATACGGCGGGACAGGCCCCGCGGGCAGTGGAGGACGAATCCCTGTTCGCGCACCTGCCGCCGGACATCCGGGCCGAGAGCTGGCTGGTGGTGTCGGCGACGACCCAGGGCAGCGCATTGCGGCGGGTGCTGGAGGCATTTCGCAAGGCGGAGCCCTCGGCGCTGGTGCTGACCAAGCTGGACGAGGCCGAGGAGCTGGGCGAGGTCCTGTCCGTACTGCTCGATCAGCACCTGGGGCTGGGGTTCGTCAGCGATGGCCAGCGTATTGCCGAGGACTTTCACCGGGTCGATACCGGGTATCTGACCCGACTGGCCCTGGAGGATGCCGCCGATGAACCCGGGGCAGCGGCCAATGCCCGCGAGACCTGGGCGGCCGAGCGCCTGGCGGAGATGGAACCGCCGCGGCGCGCGCGCGCCCAGGCACGTCCGGCACGGGCGGCGGAGCCCGCCACGCTGGAACTGATTCAACCGGTCGGGAAGGGGCGCTATGCCACGCACTAACAAGCCGTTGAAGGTCATCGCGGTTGCCTCGGGCAAGGGCGGGGTGGGCAAGACCAACGTATCGGTGAACCTGTCGGTGGGCTTGGCCCGGCTCGGGCGCGAGGTCATGCTGTTCGACGCCGATCTGGGCCTGGCCAACGTGGACCTGCTGCTGGGGATGCGTCCCGAGCGCACGCTGCACGACCTGGTGACCGGTGATGTGGAGAGCCTGGAAGATGTGCTCGTCCAGGGACCGGACGGGGTGAAGGTGGTGCCGTCGGCTTCCGGGATCGCGGCGATGGCCAACCTGACGCCGGCCGAGCATGCCGGTCTGATCCATGCCTTCAGCGCCTATCGCAAACCCCTGGATGTGCTGATCGTGGACACCGCGGCCGGCCTGCAGGAATCCGTGACGTCGTTCTGCCGCGCGGTCCAGGAGACCCTGGTGGTGGTCTGCGACGAGCCCGCCTCGATTACCGACGCCTATGCCCTGATCAAGGTCCTGCACCGCGATCATGGCCTGCGTCGCTTCCGCATGGTGACGAACATGGTCGACGGCCGCGAAGGCGCCGAGCGACTGATGCAGAAGCTCAATACCGTCTGCGGCAACTACCTGCCGGAGGTGGTGCTCGACCTGGCCGGCTATATTCCGATGGACGATCACCTGCGAAAGGCGGTGCAGAAACGCGCGCCAGTGGTACAGCAGTACCCCGGGAGCCCGGCGGGGAAGGCCTTTGCCGAACTGGCACGGACCGTGGACCGCTGGCCGGTGGGGGGCGGTGACCACGGTGGCGTCGGGTTTTTCGTGGAACGGATGCTGCAGAGCGCATGATGACGACGCGTAATCGACTTTCCGGCTATCAGGCGACCTCCGCGGCCAGCGGCGGACACGAACAGCTGATTGCCGATCACGTCGAGCTGGTCCACCGCATCGCCCATCACCTGATGGCGCGGCTCCCCGCCTCGGTGCAGGTGGATGATCTGATTCAGGCGGGCATGATCGGGCTGCTCGAGGCGGCGCGCCAGTTCGAGGGCGGCCAGGGCGCGACCTTTGCCACCTACGCCGGCATCCGCATCCGTGGCGCGATGATCGACGAGCTGCGCCGCAGTGACTGGACACCGCGTTCGGTGCACCGCAACAGTCGGCGTATTGCCGCGGCGATCCAGACCGTCGAGGCGCGCGAGGGGCGGGCGGCGCGTGGCAGCGAGGTCGCCGCCGAGCTGGACGTGCCGATCGACCAGTACTACGAGATGCTGCAGGATCACGCCGGGGCCCACCTGTTCGCTTTGGACGACCTCGGCGGGGGTGACGACGGGGCTGATCGCGTGATCGAAGGGCAGGAGGTGTCGCCGGCCCGCACCCTCGAGGCCGGTGAGTTCCGTCAGGAACTGGCCGAAGCCCTCGGCGACCTCCCCGAACGCGAGCGGCTGGTGCTGTCGCTCTACTACATCGAAGAGCTCAACCTGCGCGAGATCGGTGCCGTGCTGGGCGTGACCGAGTCGCGCGTCAGCCAGATCCGAAGTCAGGCCACCATTCGACTGCGTGCCCGCCTGGGTTCGTGGCTCGAAGACGGTACGGCTTTGCAGTTATTCTAAAACCCACCCTACGAATCCCGGAGTGACGTGTGGACAAGGGAATGAAGATTCTCATCGTGGACGACTTTTCCACGATGCGGCGCATTATCAAGAACCTGTTGCGTGATCTTGGCTTCAACAATACCCAGGAAGCCGACGACGGCAGCACTGCGCTGCCGATGCTGCAGAACGGCGATTTCGACTTTCTGATCACCGACTGGAACATGCCCAACATGCCGGGGATCGACTTGCTGAAGGCCGTGCGCGCCGACCCGAACCTCAAGTCCATGCCGGTGCTGATGGTGACGGCGGAGGCCAAGCGCGACCAGATCGTCGAGGCGGCCGAGGCGGGCGTGAACGGCTACGTGGTCAAGCCGTTCACCGCCGAGACGCTGAAGGAAAAGATCGACAAGATCTTCGAACGCATTGAAGCACAGGGATAATCATGGGCCTGTGACCGATATGCCCGACGCCCGTGGCACCGACCGCCGCGGGCGTCGTCCGAAACCTTCCGCGCCGTACCCGCAAGAGGCTTCTCATGACTGAACAGGAACACCCACCACGCGACGATCAGCTGGAGCTTGCGCGGCAGTTGGTCAAGACGCTGGAGGCGGGCGACGACACGGGCGCCCGGGCGCTGGTGCAGGATCTGGCGCGCCCCTATGACCGCGAACTCTTCGACGAGCTGGGCAAGCTGACCCGTGATCTTCACGAGGCCCTGCAAAGCTTCCGCGGCGATTCGCGTCTGGTCGAACTGACCCAGGCGGAGATCCCGGACGCAAAGGAACGCCTGAATTACGTGGTCACGATGACCGAACAGGCGGCCCACGACACCATGAATGCCATCGAGTCGAGCCTGCCGATCGCGGAGTCGTTCAGCCAGCAGGCGGCCGACCTGACGGCGAAGTGGACGCGCTTTCGCAACCGCCAGCTCTCAGTGGAGGAGTTCCGGGACTTTGCCCGCGAGCTCGACACGTTCTTCGCGCAGGCGGGGGACGACACCGAGGAGCTGCGCCGGCTGCTCTCCGAGGTGCTGATGGCACAGAGCTATCAGGACATTACCGGCCAGGTGATTCGCCGCGTGATCCAGCTGGTGACCGACCTGGAAGAGAACCTGGTGTCCCTGATCCGGCTCTCCAGCGGGCGCATGGAGCAGGTCGAGGCGGCCGAGGCGTCGCTTGAACAACGCGAGGAGGAGCGCGAGGCGGACCGCAAGGGTCACGGTCCCAGCGTGCCCAAGACTCAAGATTCCGCCGCGGATGTCGTTCAAGGACAGGACGAGGTGGACGATCTGCTATCGAGCCTGGGCTTCTAGGCAGTTCCCCTCATGCGAATGGCGCCACGCGACCGGAGAGACTGAATGGCCATCGACCCCAATGACGAAATCCTTCAGGACTTCCTGATCGAGGCCGGGGAACTGCTGGAGGGGCTCAACGAGCAACTCATCGACCTGGAACAGAATCCCGATGACCGGGATCTGCTGAATGCGGTCTTTCGTAGCTTCCATACCATCAAGGGTGGAGCCGGCTTCCTGAGCCTGGATCCCCTGGTGACCGTGTGCCATCACGCGGAGGACGTCTTCAACCTGCTGCGTAACGGTGAGCGGCGGGCGGACAGTCACCTGATGGACACCATGCTGCGGGTGCTGGACACCCTGAACGTAATGTTCGGGGACCTGCGCTCCGGCGTGGATCCCACACCCGCCGAGGCCGATCTGGTGGAAAACCTCCGGCGCATGGCGAACAACGAGGACGTGGCGGCGGAGCCCGCCGCGCCGCCACCCCCGGAACCCGAGCCGGAGCCAGAACCCGAACCGCAAGCGGATACGGATGCGGAACCGGCGGCGGATGGCGACGCGATGGTCGGTGCCGGTGACGAGATCACCGACGACGAATTCGAGGCCCTGCTCGACAGCCTGCACGGCGATCAGCCGCCGAAGCCCGTGGAGACGGGCTCCACCGCGGGCGATGCGGCCGGAGAAGAACCGGCTGCGGAGGGTGAGGGTAGCTCCGGCGACCTGATCACCGACGACGAATTCGAGAACCTGCTGGACGAGTTGCAGGCCAAGGGCGCCGGGCCGGCCGCTACCGGGGCAGTCCCCAGCCCCGCAGACGACGAACCTGCGGAAGCCCCGTCGGCGAAGCCCGAACCCGCCGAACCGGAGAAGGCCGCCGCGCCCGCCGATACCCCTGCAGGAGGCCAGGGCGGTGGCGGCGCGCGTGCCGGCGGCGGGGGTGCCGAGGGGGGCGGTCGGGCGGCCCCGCAGGGCGAGACTTCCGTGCGCGTCGACACCGAGCGCCTGGACGAGATCATGAACCTGGTGGGCGAGCTGGTACTGGTGCGCAACCGGCTGAGCATGCTGCGCTCGCAGCATGTCGATGACGAGCTGGGCAAGGCGATCAGCTCCCTGGCCCTGGTGACCTCGGATCTGCAGACCTCGGTGATGAAGACCCGCATGCAGCCGGTGAAGAAGGTCTTCAACCGCTTCCCGCGCGTGATCCGCGATCTCTCCCGCAATCTGGGCAAGGAGATCGAGCTGGAGATCTTCGGCGAGGACACCGACCTCGACAAGAACCTGGTCGAGGCCCTGTCGGATCCGCTGGTGCACCTGGTCCGGAATGCCGTGGACCACGGCATCGAGACCCCCGAGGTACGCGAGGCGGCGGGCAAGCCGCGCAAGGGGACCGTAGTGCTGGGGGCCGCTCAGGAAGGCGATCACATCGCGCTGCTGATCAAGGACGACGGCGGCGGCATGGACCCGCAGGCCCTGCGGCGCAAGGCCGTGGAGAAAGGCCTGATGGAACCGGCCATGGCCGAGCGCATGACCGATCGCGAGGCCTTCAACGTGATCTTCATGGCCGGCTTCTCGACCAAGACCGAGATCTCCGACGTCTCCGGCCGCGGGGTCGGGATGGACGTGGTCAAGACCAAGATCTCGCAGCTCAACGGCACCATCGAGATCGACTCCGAGGTGGGCGTGGGCACCACGCTGCGGGTCAAGCTGCCCCTGACGCTGGCGATCCTGCCCGCGCTGATGGTGATCCTGGATGGCCGGCGCTTCGCCATCCCGCTGGCGTCGGTATCCGAGATCCTGGATCTGGACCTGACGAAGACGCACTACGTGGATGACCAGGAGGTCATCATCGTGCGCAAGCAGGCTCTGCCGATTCATTACCTCAAGCGCTGGCTGAAGCCGGGCCACGAGCCCGAGCCGCGCAAGAACGCCCATGTAGTCGTGGTGCATACCGCCGATCGCAAGGTAGGTCTGGTGGTGGATGACCTGGTCGGTCAGGAAGAGGTGGTCATCAAGCCCCTTGGGCAGAATCTGCAGGGCGTGAAGGGCCTGGCGGGCGCCACGATTACCGGGGATGGCGGGATCGCGTTGATCCTGGATGTCTCGGATCTGGTGACCATCCTGATGCGGCAACTGCAGATGTCCGGCCGTCCCCGCCGCGCATCGCGCACGAGCGAGGGCTGAGGATGCCGATCAGGGTTCTGGTCGTCGACGACTCGGGGTTCTTTCGTCGACGCATTGCGGAGATTCTGGATTCCGACTCGGGCATCGAGGTGGTCGGCTCGGCCGAGAACGGCGAGCAGGCGATCGCAAAGGTGCGCGAGCTCGACCCCGATGTCGTGACCATGGATATCGAGATGCCAGTCATGGACGGCATCACCGCGGTACGCAAGATCATGGCCGAGAGTCCGCGGCCGATCCTGATGTTCTCCAGCCTGACCACCGAAGGCGCCCAGGCCACCCTGGACGCGCTGGAGGCCGGGGCGGTGGACTTCCTCCCCAAGCGGTTCAGCGACATGGCGGGCGACGAGGACAGCGCCCGCATGCTGCTGCGTCGCCGGGTGCGTTCGCTGTCGCGCAGCCGCGCGCGCTCGGCCAGCGCGCCGGGCACCAGCACACCGGCCCGCGAGTCGCGGCCGACCGCGCGGCGGGAAGAGGCCGACCGTCAGGCCGCAGACGCTGCCAAGCAACAGCCGCCGGTCGCGCGCACCCGGCCGCCAACACCCCTGCGGCAACTGCGGGCGGTCCTGATCGGGACTTCCACGGGGGGGCCGGTCGCCCTGCAGGAGGTGCTGAAACCGCTACCGGCCAGTTTCCCGTTGCCGATTGTGCTGGTGCAGCACATGCCGGCCAGCTTCACGCCGGCCTTTGCCGACCGGCTGAACGCGATGTGCAACATCGAGGTGCGCCAGGCGAAGGACGGCGATGCCCTGAAGCCGGGCGTGGCCCTGCTGGCCCCCGGGGGCATGCAGCTGACTCTGGAACGGGGCAGCCAGACCCATGTGCGCATCGCGGAGAGCCCGCTGGGCACAATCTACAAGCCAAGCGTGGACGCCGCATTCAGCTCCGCCGTGGATGCGCTGCGCGGACAGGTCCTCGCGGTCGTGCTGACCGGGATGGGCGCGGACGGGCGCGAGGGTGCGCGGGCGCTGAAAGGGGCCGGGGCGCAGGTCTGGTCGCAGGACGCGGCGACGTGCGTGGTCTACGGGATGCCGGCGGCGGTGGCAGAGGCCGGTTTGTCCGATCACGTCTATCCGCTGCCCGAGATCGGTCCCGCGCTGGTCAAGGGGTTCTGCTGACATGGATATCCTGAGCCTCATCGGGGTGACGCTGGGGCTGGTGGCCGTGCTCGGAGGCAGCATTGCCAAGGGCAGCGGCCTGGGCGCACTGTGGAATGCTGCGGCGTTCGTGATCGTGGTGCTGGGGACGCTGGGGGCGACCCTGGTGCAGGCGCGCCTGACGGTGTTCATGCACGGGATGCGGATCCTGCCGTGGGCCTTCAAGCCGCCGAAGATCGACAACCGGGCCATGGTCGAGCAGATCGTGGAATGGTCGCATGTGGCGCGCAAGGAAGGCCTGCTCGGGCTGGAGACCCTCGCCGACGAGGAGAGCGACGGCTTCGCTCGCAAGGGGCTGCAACTGCTGGTCGACGGCAGCGAGCCGCAGACCATCCGCCAGATCCTCGAGGCCGACCTCGACAACCGCGAGCACTTCGACATGCAGGGTGCGAAGGTGTTCGAGAGCATGGGCATCTATGCGCCGACCCTGGGTATCGTGGGGGCGGTCATGGGCCTGATGGCGGTGATGCAGAACCTGGCGGATCCAAGCAAGCTGGGGGCGGGGATCGCGGCGGCCTTCGTGGCGACCATCTACGGGATCGCCTCGGCCAACCTGCTGTTCCTTCCGCTGGCCAACAAGTTAAAGTCGATTATTCAGAACCGCTCGCAACACCAGCAAATGCTGATGGAAGGTCTGATCGCGATCGCCGAGGGCGAGAACCCGCGAAATATCGAAAGCAAGCTGAGTGGCTTCATCCACGAGTGAGGTCACCATGGCGCGACGCAAGCGGGCGGAGGAACATCAGAATCACGAAGCATGGGCCATTCCTTACGGGGACCTGGTCACTCTGTTACTTGCGTTCTTCGTCGTGATGTACGCGATCTCGTCGGTGGATGATGGCAAGTATCGCGTGCTGTCGGAGTCCCTGGTGGATGCCTTCCGGGCGCCGATGCAGGCGGAGCCCATACAGGTGGGGGATCCCACCGTGGCACGCGAGCGCTCCCCGCAGGATCTGCGCGCACTGGTGCCGATCGAGGTCCAGCCGGGGCTGGTGGAGGACGGTCCGCAGCCCATCGACATGGCCTTGAGCGGGATGCTGGACGACAGCCCCGACGACGCCGGCATGCAGGCCTTTCTCGACGAACTGGCGGAGACCGCCCGCGAGATCGAGCAGGCCATGGCGCAGTGGATCGACCAGGGCGACCTGCGCGTGACCCGGGAGGCCTACTGGCTGGAGATCGAGATCACCAGCCGCCTGCTGTTCCCTTCCGGGTCGGCGACGCTGAACCCGGAGGCCGATGCGTTGTTGCAGGAAGTGGGGGGTATCCTGGCCCCGCGGGTGTCGCGCGTCCACGTGGAGGGGCACACCGACAACGTCCCCATCCAGACGGCGGTCTATCCTTCCAACTGGGAGCTCTCGTCCGGACGCGCCGCGGCCGTCGTCAGCGTGTTCGAGGAGACGGGTGTGGACCCCGAGAATCTGGTGGCCCTGGGGTATGGCGAACACCGACCGGTGGCCAGCAACGAAACGGCGGAGGGCCGTGCCGAGAATCGGCGCGTGTCCATCGTGGTCTTGCCCGGGGCGCGGCCACGCGCCGAGGGGGCGCAGGAACCGGAGCGCCTGCGCGAGGATCTTCCGCCCGCGCCGCTCCCGACGGATGGAGACACACCATGAAGGTCTGGGCGGTGGCAAACCAGAAGGGCGGGGTGGGCAAGACTACGACCACCGTAACGCTGGGCGGCCTGCTCTCCGGTCCGGAGCAGCGTGTGCTGCTGGTGGATGTGGATCCGCATGGTTCGCTGACGGCCTATTTCGGCCACGATCCGGAAACCGCCACGCGCGGGGTGTACGAGCTGTTCAGCCAGTGCGCCGAAGGGACCGACCCGGATCCTAACGGGTTGATCCGCGAGACCCGCTTCCCGGGGCTGGATTTGCTGACCGCGAGCACCGCCCTGGCCACCCTGGACCGCCAGCTGGGGACGCGCAGCGGCATGGGCCTGGTGCTGAGGCATGCGCTGGAGAAGGTCTCCGACCAGTATGACTACGTGCTGCTGGATTGCCCGCCGATGCTGGGTGTGCTGATGGTGAATGCGCTGGCGGCCTGCGACGAGCTGCTGGTGCCCGTACAGACGGAATTCCTCGCCCTTAAGGGGCTTGAACGGATGATCAATACCCTGAAAATGGTACAGAAGTCGCGCAAGGCCGAGCTGCAGTACCGGATCATCCCCACGCTTTTCGATCGCCGGACACGCGCCGCGCACGAGGCCCTGGCCGAGCTGCGCCGGCTGTACGGGGACGACGTGTGGCCCGGGGTGATCCCGGTGGACACGAAGTTTCGCGATGCCTCCAGCGCGGGTCAGCCGCTTTGCTTCATGATCCCCGATGCGCGCGGCGTGCTCGCATACTCGGACCTGCTGGAGGCGATCGGCGGGCAGCTGTCCGAACCCCATGAACGGAGGCGGCGCGGATGAAGCGATCCACAGTCGACAACCTGGCTCTGAAGGCGGAACCAGAGGCGCTGGACGACTATTTCGGCAGCCTGCTCGACGAACCGGAACCGGTGCGGACGCTGTTGCGCCCGGACCTGCTGGAGCCGCCCGCACCGGTGGCGGAAGCCGTTCCGGAGGTCGACACTTCGACGTCGGTTGGGGAGCTGGAGGTAGCGCCTGCCGCGACACCGCCCGCACCGCCCGACGATCCGGCGGAGCGGGACTACCCGCGCCCCGAGGAGTCGTTCTCCGCCCTGGTGATCGAGGCCGGCAACCTGACGCTACTGGCGCCGCTCCACGCGCTGGGCGGTGTGGCCCCGCTGGACAGCCTGGAGGTGCGACCGACCCCGAATCACTCCGTCTGGTACCTTGGGCTGGCCGATACCAAACAGGGCCGGGTGCAGCTGATCGACCTGGCCGCGGTGGTGACGCCGGAGGACCGCGAATACGAGCCGGATACCGCCCGCCAGGTCGTGTTCCTGGCCGGCTCCCGCTTCGCCCTGGCCTGCCGGGCGATCCACGGGACCCGCGTGATCCAGCCGGACTCGCTGCGCTGGCGCAGCCACCGGCGGCGCCTGCCGTGGCTGGCCGGGGTGGAGCGCGAGAAGATGGCGACGCTGCTGGATCTCGAGGCCCTGGACCGGACCCTCGACGAGGGCGGCTGGGACTGATGCACCCCGCGCGGCACTCAAGCCTCGCGGCGAGCGGCCGATAACCCGGTCAGGAAGACACCACAGGGCGAAACCCGCCTGCACGGAACATCGAGGACGACATGAGCAGCGCACAAGACGTAGAAGCCATGGCCAAGGCCGACACCGCTCCGTATGTGACCTTCAGCCTCGCGGAGGAAACCTACGCGATCGATGTCCTGCAGGTTCAGGAGGTCCTCAAGGTCACCGAGATTGCGCCGGTTCCCGGCGTTCCGGATTACATCCTCGGGATCATCAACCTGCGCGGCAATGTCGTGACCGTGATCGACGCGCGGCGGCGCATGGGGCTGGACGATCGCGAATCCGACGAGGCCTCGCGGATCGTGATCATCGACGTGGACAACCAGAACGTCGGGATCCTGGTGGACTCGGTATCCGAGGTCGTGCGGATCGCCCCGGATGCGGTCGAGCCGGCGCCGGAGGTCGGCAACGATGACAGCAGCCGTTTCATCCAGGGGGTCACCAGCACCGAGGAGGGGCTGACCATCCTGGTGGACCTGAACAAGCTGCTGTCCGACGAGGAGTGGGCGCAACTGCGCGAACTGTAGCGCGGGCGTCGGGTCCAACTCCCTGAACAAGCGGGCCATTGGGCGCAAGCCGGGAGGTGAGCCATGGTCGACGAGTTTCAGCCGGATCGCACGGTCCGGCCCGTGCATACCACCGTTCCCGGTCGCCGTCTGAGCGACGATCACGACCGCGACCCGGTCTTTCGGCCCGCGGTGCGTCCGACCCAGCAGCGCCCGCCACGCAAGGAGGAACGCGGCAAGCGGCGGGGTCTGATCGACGATTACGCCTGAGACGTCCGTCCGCGCGCGCCGCTGCGAGAAATCCGCAAACCCGGGCTGATCGCGCTCCGGCAATCGCGCTGCGCTGGTCAGGCGCCCACGATTCACGCGACAATCACCGGGCCCGGTATTCAGGAGAGTGCGCGCAATGGGAGAGGGAATGGTGATCTGGCTGGTCGCGCTGATCGCGCTGCTGGCGACCATCGTGGCCGCATTTTCCGTGGGGCTGGTGATCCTGCTGCGGCGCCAGCTCGCCGCCCTGCGCCAGGACTATCAGCGCCAAGCCACCTCGGTGATGGCGTTGCAGGGGGCCATGAAGGCCCTGTCTGAGGGTGTGGCCACCCATGGCCAGGCCCAGGCCTCCGTGCAGCGGGCCCTGGAACGCCTGCATGACCAGCACAGCGAGTTGCGGGCCCGCGAAGGGGACAGCGGTGCCTACGAGCAGGCCATTCGTCTGATCCAGCAGGGCTTGGGGCGCGAAGAGGTGCGCCGGCGCTGCGGGCTCACATCCACCGAACTCGACCTGCTCTTCAGCCTGCATGGGACCGGCACGGCGGAACCCTCGGGGTCTTCCGGGCGTTCATGATCCCGGCTCGGGTCCGTCGCCGGAGCGTCCCCGGCTGCGCGATGCATCCCGATAGCCACCGGCGCGGTCATCGGGGGTAATGCCCGCCAGGAGAAAGACGAAGGCGAGAATCTCCGCCACCGCCACGTACAGTTCCTCCGGGATCTCGCTCCCGACGGGGATCTGCGCCAGCGCCTCGCTCAGCGCCGGGTCCTGATGCAGCGGGATGCCGTGCTCCTCGGCGATCCGCAGGATGGCCTCGGCGGTGGCTCCCGATCCACTGGCCGTGATCTTCGGCGCCCGGCGCCGATCCCATTCCAGCGCAACCGCCCGCTCGGGCGCCCCGTCGCGCCCGGCCTTTCGCTCTCCGGTGTCCCCGCGTGCCACCGTTCAGGCCTGCTCGTCGAGCATACGGTGGGTGCCCGGCGGCCGCGGCTCGGGGTCCACCTCGCCCTGGCGGACCGACAGCCCGGTGACCGTCAATTCGCGCTCGTCCAGACGTTCGCGCAGCCGGGGCAGTTCCTGCCGCAGGCGCGCGACCGTCTCGGGCTCGCTTGCGGTGAAGTGCACGTTGACCCCTGCTGTGCGGGCGCCCGCTGCCGCGCGCATCGGTCCCAGGTCCCCGATATCCAGGGTCAGCACGATCGACCAGGGAGGATCCGGCTCCTCGTCAGTGGGCGACTCGCGCTGGATCTCGCCGAAGACGCCGTGGACGGCCTGCTCGCTGCGTAGCGGCAGCTCGAAGAACCAGCGGCTGTTCCCGGGTTCGTCGCTGGCGAAGGACTGCAGCGACTGGAGCTGCAGGGAGGTGACGCGCTTCAGCAAGCCTTCCAGCAGCCCCGTCAGGGCTGGCAGGGCGGGTGCGTTCGCAGGCGTCGCGGGGGCCGGCGGGGCCGCCGCGGGGCGGGCTTCGCCTCCCTGGCGGAGCTGATCGGCCGCGCGCAGCAACTGGGCCTTGAGATCGGCGGCCAGGGGATGGGCCGAGCCCTGGCCCCGGGCCGCGAGCCCCAGCATGGCCTCCATCCAGAGCCCGGATTGCTGAACCTGCTGGCGCAGGCTTTCCGGCTGTGACAGCTGTGCCGGCGTCGGGAGGAGATCGACAAGACGCTGGAGCGCCGGCGGTAGCGGCGCCATCGCACCGGTGGCCTGCGTTGGCGCTTCGCCGCGTGGAGCTCCGCCGGCGGGTGGTAGCAGCGCCTGCAGGGTAGGGCCCAATGGACGCGCCCCGGGGAGGTGCTGGCGGAGTTCCTGTCCCAGCCACTGTTGAGCGGGATTGGCCGACGGGCCAAGCCCGGCGGGTCGCGGGCCGGCGCGGTCCAGCGTCAGGGGTAGCAGACGCACCTCCAGGCGCGGCTCGGTCCGGGTGATCTCGGCGAGCATCACCGGCGGGCCCGAGCCACCCGCGGGTCGATTCACCAGTGCATCGGGCAGGGCGCCGGCCAGTTGTGCCGTCACCAGCGCAGGGCTCGCCGTAGGTCGCGCTGCCGCTCCGGCTGTCCCCGCGGTGTTCGCACCGGCGGTATTCGCACTGGGTCCCAGACGCAGGCGCACGCTGCGATCCGGGAGGACATCCAGCACCCGAACCTCGATACGGGCCCCAACCTGGAGGCTTGTGGCTTCACGACTCCCGGCACCCCCAGTCAGAGTGCCGGGGGATGTCCAGCCGGGGATTCGCGGGCCGCCAAAGTCGACCATGACCACTTCCTGAGTTTAAAGGCTCAGCATCGCACACCGCGGGGCCGGGCATGAAACGAATCCGCCGGCGCATTCCGGTTTGGTATCCTGCGTGTTTTGATGATCGGGATGACGATGGAGATGGCGAAGATACGTGTACTGATGGTGTGTCTGGGCAACATCTGCCGTTCGCCCATGGCGCACGGGGTGTTCGCGGCGCGCATCCGCGAACACGGGCTGGAACACGCGATCGAGGTGGACTCGGCCGGGACCGCGGGCTATCACGTGGGTGCCAAGCCCGATCGCCGCGCAAGCCAGGAGGCGCGTTCGCGCGGCTACGACCTGGATGATCTGCGCGCACGCCAGCTGGAGCCGGAGGACTTCCTCGAGTTCGACTACATCCTGACCATGGACGACGCGAACTACCGCAACGCCGAGGCGATTCGTCCGCCCGAGGCGCGGGCCGAGTTGCTGCGGTTTCTGGACTTTGCCCCGCAGTTCGATGAACACGAAGTCCCGGATCCGTACTACGGCGGAGACGAGGGCTTCGTGCACGTCATGGATCTGGTGGAGGCGGCCGCCGACGGGCTTCTGGCCCACATCCGCGAGCGTCACACGCTGAAGGCCTCCTGAGCCGACCCCGGGACCGTAACGCCTGATCGCGATGATGGGAACGGGTCCGGGGATAGCGGAGCCGGACCCACAAAGAAAGGGCCCGCCGAAAGGCGGGCCCTTTTCGATTGGAACCGGCTGGTTCCGTTCAGTCGTTGCCCTTGCGCTCCGTGTCGCCGGCCGTGGTGTCGGCCGGTTCCGGGGCAGGCTTGGGCGTCGAGACGCGTTCGGCCTTTGCCTCGTCGGGCTTCGACGGGGCAGGGGCAGAGGATGCGGCGGCTTCGTCGCCGGACCCTTCCGGGGTCGGTTTCGAGCGCGCGCTCTTCGCCGTGGCCGGTGCCTCGGTCGGCTCCTTCGGCGTGGCTTCGCCCGGGTCCGGGGTCGCTTCGCCGGCTCCCGTCTTCGCGGCACCACGCGGCCGACGCTTGGCCGGGGCCGGGCTGTCGGCCTCCGGTTTCGGTACCGCCTCGGCACTGGGGGCGGGCGCGTTTTCCGACTTTTCCGGTTTCGCTACGCCCTGGCTCTCGCTGGAGGCCGGGCTCACATCCCCGGTCGGGTCGGCATCGGCGCCGGGCTTGCGGCCGCGTCCACCGCGGGTACGACCCTTGGCGGACGGCGCATCCGGCGCACTTTCATCGCTGTCCGCTTTCGCCGGCGCTCGCTCCGGTGCAGCGTCCGGCGAGGCGGGGGTCGATTCGGTTTGCGGCTGCCGACCGCCCCCTGACGTGGCGTCCTGGGGCTTCCCGGAGGCCGGGGCGGAATCGGCAGGCGTGGACGCGTCCCGACCGGACTCGGTGGCGTCTGCATCCCCCGACGCGCTCTGGGCGCCATCGCCTCCGGTATCGCCGGCATTGTCACCGGAGCGGCCACGGCCACCGCGACGACGGCCTCCACGGCGGGAGCGGCGGGACCGCGTACGCCCCTTGCTGCCGTCGTCCTCGTCGGATTTCTCGGGACCCTTGCCCGCGGGAGGACCGCCGGTGTCGCCGGTCGCGGCTTCGTCCTGATCTCGCGCAGGCGGCTTCTCCGCCGGCTTGCCGTTGCCCTTCTTGTCACCGGCGGTCTTGTCAGCAGCCTGGCCCTCGGGGCCCCGGCTCTCGGCCGCGGGTTTGGTCGCATCGCGGCCCGGACCCTTGTCGGCCTCGCTGTCCTTCTTGCCGCCGCGCCGCGAGCGACCCTTGCCGCCATCACCCTTGTCGGCCCTGGCGTTATCGGACTTGGCGCCATCGGCCTTGTCGGGGCCGCCCTTGCGCGCATTGCTGCTGTCGCCGCGCTTGTCGCCGGACTTGCGGCTGCCGCTGTCGGCCTTTTTCCGGGAGCCGCCGCGCGCGCCGCCACCCTTGCCGCCACGGTCGCGGCCGCCTTCCTTGCGACGACCTTCCGATTGTTCCTGGTCCTGGTCGGATGCAGGCGCGGCATTGGGGAACAGCGAGGACCAGATACGGGCAAAGAATCCCGGCTGTGTGACCGGCTCGGACGGTTCGGGGCCCATGGGTGCGGCTTCGCTGACGGGGGCGGGCCCGGTCATCTTGACACCCTGGACCAGCGGCTTCTCGACCTTGCTGCGGCGTTCCTGATGCGGATCGCTGTCGTCCTCGACGATCTCCACGAGTTCGTGCGAGCCGCGGTCGCTGATGGTCTCCTCACGCTCGTCGCCGCGCACGCGACGGACATCGAAACGCGGGGTGAGGTACTGCGGGTTGGGGATGATGCTGATGTCGACCTGGTGGCGACCCTCGATGTCGGTGATCGACTCGCGTTTCTCGTTCAGCAGGAAGGTGCCCACGTCGACGGGAACCTGGGCCATCACGAGCCCGGTCCGGTCCTTCATGGCCTCTTCCTCGATCAGCCGCAGGATCGACAGCGCCAGGGATTCCACGCTGCGGATCTGGCCGTGGCCCTCGCAGCGCGGGCAGGTGTTCTGGCTGGATTCCCCAAGGGAGGAGCGCAGCCGCTGGCGCGACATCTCCAGCAGTCCGAAGCGGCTTATGCGCCCGACCTGAACCCGGGCGCGATCCATCTCCAGCGCCTCGCGCAGGCGGTTCTCGACCTCGCGCTGGTGCTTGTTGGCGTTCATGTCGATGAAATCGATCACGATCAGACCGCCCAGATCGCGGATGCGCAGCTGGCGCGCGACCTCTTCGGCCGCCTCCAGATTGGTGTGGAAGGCGGTCTCCTCGATGTCGCCGCCCTTGGTGGAACGGGCGGAGTTGACGTCGATGGAGATCAGGGCCTCGGTGTGATCGATCACCAGGGCACCGCCGGAGGGCAGGGTGACCTCGCGGTCGAACGCGCTCTCGATCTGGCTCTCGATCTGATAGCGGTTGAACAGCGGGACCGGGTCATCGTAGCGCTTGAGCTTGCGCAGGCTGTTCGGCATCACCAGGCGGACAAAGTCTTCCGCCTGCTGGTAGACGCCGTTGTCATCGATGATGACCTCGCCCACGTCGTTGCGCATGTGGTCGCGCAGGGCGCGGATGATGACGTTGCTTTCCTGATGGATCAGTGCCGGGGCCTTGGCCTTGTCCGCGGCCTCGGTCACGGCGGCCCACAGGGCGGTCATGTAGTCGAGGTCCCATTGCAGCTCCTCGGTGCTGCGCCCGACGCCGGCGGTACGGGCGATTACGCCCATGCCTTCCGGCATGTTGAGCCCGGAGAGGGCATCGCGCAGGGAGGCGCGATCCTCGCCTTCGATGCGGCGGGAGACGCCCCCCGCCTTCGGGTTGTTGGGCATCAGGACCAGGTAGCGGCCCGCGAGGCTGATGTAGGTCGTCAGGGCGGCGCCCTTGTTGCCGCGCTCTTCCTTCTCGACCTGGACCAGCAGTTCCGTGCCTTCCTTCAGGAATTCGCGGATCGGCTTGTCACTGTCGGCGGGGGCGCCAGCGGCGGTATGGGCAATCTCCTTGAACGGGAGGAAGCCGTGGCGATCAGCACCAAAGTTGACGAACGCGGCCTCCAGGCTCGGTTCGACTCGGGTGATCTTGGCCTTGTAGATATTGGCCTTCTTGCGCTCTCGCGAGGGCAGTTCGATATCCAGGTCGTACAGCCGCTGGCCGTCGACCATGGCGACACGCAGCTCTTCCGGCTGCGTGGCATTGATCAGGATGCGTTTCATGCAATGGACTCGGTAGGGCGTCCTGGCGTCCGGCGGGGAACCGCGGGACCCCGGGTGCGGCGATCGAGCGGCGGCACGGCAACGCTTGCGCACGCGTGCTCGCAGCGGCGGCGCGTAGCGAAAGCCAGCGCGCCAGCCAGGTGTTCACCAGCAACCACGGGATCAGTCGCCTGCTGGAGGCGGAGCCGGGGAGACAGGACTGGGTTAGAAGAAATAGCGTCACAGTGTCGCTTTGCGGCGATGGCCCTTCGACCGGGAGCTGTCGAAAGCTCGTGGGTCGAAGTGGCGGGTGATTCGAGGCGCGCTGCCGGCAACTCGCAGCAACGTACCGTGCGCCAATGTAGGGCATAACCCCCCGTATGGGCAAGTTTTTTCGGCCGCGGGAACGCCGCGTGCAGTAGCCCGGGAAGCGCCGCTCCGGTAGCATCCCGCGCCATGAATGCAAGGCGTGAACCCTCCGGCCCGCGCAGCTTCCGGGTCACCGAGCGTGGTGACGGGCAGCGGCTCGACAACTTTCTGCTCCGCGAACTCAAGGGCGTGCCCAAGGGGCTGATCTATCGCCTGGTACGCCAGGGCGCCGTGCGCGTCGACGGCCGCCGGGCCAAGGCCCACAAACGCCTGGCGGCGGGCAACGAGGTTCGCGTGCCGGATCTCGACCGGCCGGAAGCGGCCGCCTCGGAGATCCCGCCGAAGGTGCTGGATCGACTGCGGCGGGCCATCATCCACGAGGATGACGACCTGCTGGTACTGGACAAGCCCTCGGGCCTCGCCGTGCACGGCGGCAGCGGGCTGGCCTTCGGCATTATCGAGGCGATGCGCCAGTTGCGGCCGGATACGGAGCTCGAGCTGGGCCACCGCCTCGACCGCGAGACCAGCGGGTGCCTGTTGCTGGCGAAGAACCGCCCCGCGCTGCAGGACTTCCACGCCGCACTCCGCGAGGGCCGGGTGGAGAAGCGCTACCTGGCGTTGCTGGTGGGCCCGTTCCCGGGTGGCCAGCCCATCGAGTGTGATGCCCCGATCGCCAGCGGCCGGCAGGATGACGGCCGGCGCCGGATGCGCGCCGGCGGGGAGGCCGGGGATGACGGGCCACGGGCTCGTGCCGCCCGGAGTGTCTTTCAGCCGCTGGAAGTGCATGGCGCGTACCAGCTGGCGGAGGTGCGGATCGGGACGGGGCGCACGCACCAGATTCGCGTGCACGGCCAGGCGATTGGCCACCCGGTGGCGGGCGACCACGACTACGGCCTGCCGGATGCCAACCGCCACCTCCGCAAGCAGGGCCTGAAACGGCTGTTCCTGCATGCCCAGGCGCTGGCCTATCAGTCGGCGGACGGCGAGCGGCATGTGTTCTCCGCACCGCTACCGGACGAGCTGTGCGAGGTGCTGGCGCACCTGGATGCCGGCGCTGGGGACGACGCATGAGCATCCCGCTCCTGCCGCCCGGCGACGCGGACCTGCGTCTGATCGTATTCGACTGGGACGGGACCCTGATGGACTCGCCGCGCCGCATCGTCCACTGCCTGCAACGGGCAGCGGTCGCGACCGGCGCCCCGGAGCGCGACGAGGCCAGCCTGCGCAATATCATCGGGCTCGGGGTGCAGGCGGCGGTGCAGGAGCTGTACCCGGGCGCGGACGAGGCATTCGTTCACCAGTTCACCGCCGCCTACCGCGCCTGTTACCTGGAGGCTGAAGATGCCCCGGAGACCCCGCTGTTCGCCGGCGTGCCCGAGCTCCTGAACTGGCTGGATGCGCGCGAGGTACTGCTGGGTGTGGCCACCAGCAAGTCACGCCGCGGCCTGGACCAGGCGCTGGAGGCAACCGGTCTGGCGGGCTACTTTGTGGCGACCGCCACCGGCGACGAACACCCGTCCAAGCCGAACCCGGCCATGCTCCGCTGCGTGATGGAGCGGGCGGGTGTGGAACCGGGGCGCACGCGCATGGTCGGTGATAGCGTTTATGATCTGGAAATGGCACGCCATGCCGGTGTGCCCGCGGTGGGGATAACCCACGGCGTACATCCGCCACAGAGACTGCAGGGCGCGGAGCCGCTGGCCCTGCTGCCGAACCTGGCAGCGCTGCTGGAGGCTTTCCGGCAGGCCGAGCGTACAACCTGAACAAGGAACCACGATGGGCTGGGCAAACGAGAACAAACCGGGCTGGGAACGCGAGACCCTGGAGAAGCTGGTCCAGGCACAGGTGATCGAGCAGCGTCGGGCCCGGCGCTGGGGCATCTTCTTCAAGCTGCTGTTCTTCTTTTACCTGGTCGCGCTGCTGATCCTGGTGCGCGGCGGCGACATGGGCCTTGCCGGCCTGTTCGAGACCGAGCGCGAGCCCTCCGAACACGTGGCGGTGGTGGAGGTCGAGGGTCTGATCGCCTCCAGCGCGGCGGCCAATGCCGAGGATATCGCCAAGGTCCTGAACGAGGCGTTCGAGGCCAAAGGTACCCAGGCGGTGATGCTGCGCATCAACAGCGGGGGCGGCAGCCCGGTGCAGGCCGCGAACGTGCACGACGAGATCCTGCGGCTGAAGGAGAAGCACCCGGATATCCCGGTGTATGCGGTCATCGGGGACGTGGGGGCCTCGGCCGCCTATTACATCGCCGTGGCCGCGGACGAGATCTATGCCAGCCAGGCCAGTATGGTCGGCTCCATCGGGGTCCGCATGGACAGCTTTGGACTGGTGGACCTGATCGACAACATCGGGGTGGAGCGCCGCCTGTTCACCGCGGGCGAGAACAAGGGGTTCCTGGACCCCTTCCTGCCGCTGGACGAGGGCCATGTGAACCACCTTGACGGCGTACTGCAGGGCGTGCACCAGCAGTTCGTGGACGTGGTGCGCACCGGGCGCGGCGATCGCCTCGTGGAGCGGGACGACCTGTTCAATGGCCTGATCTGGACCGGGGACCGGTCGGTGGAGCTGGGCCTGATCGACGGGCTGGGCACTGACCGGAGCGTGGCCCGGGACGTGATCGGCGTGGAGAAGCTGGTGGTGTTCAAGCCGCGCCGCAGCCCGCTGCAGTTGTTGTTCGAGGACCTCGGCATGGCCGCCTTCCAGCAGTGGATGACCTGGGAATCCACGCCGCAGTGGCGCTGACCGGCCTCGGGCGCGTCAGGTCTCGTCGATGCGGGTGACGCGGGCGATCATGCCGATCACCGGGTGATCCAGGTAGAACAGGTCATCGCCGGAGTTCATGCGCTGGCTGCCGCGCACGGTGATTGCGCGTGGGGGGCGGTCATCCAGTGGCTCCTCGACGTGGTAGATGAGGTCGGTCTCCAGGTGGAGGAAGCGTCCCACCCAGATGCGCAGGCGGCCCTCCAGCTCGAAGCGCTCCTCGACGGCTTCGGCCAGCGGGCGGGGTGACAGGCCGCTCGCATCCCCGAGGGCATCGTGCACCCCCAGGCGCCGCCCCTGCTGGACCCGCAGCCAGGGGGCCGACGCATGGTCGCGCCCGGTCTGGTCCCAGGCGAGGCGGGCGATGATACGCCCGGCGCCGGAATCCTCCACGCGCCGCACCACCCGCTGCAGTTCGAAGCCGCGGCGCGAATCCCGGTAGTTCCGCCCACCCAGCTCCGATTCGCCGAACAGCGGCTCGCGCGGAGCCGCGAGCTCCATCTGCAGTCGCCGGCTTTCCTCTGTGCGGTGCTCGAAGATCACCAGTTCGATGCGGTACCGGCGCCCGGCCTGGGCGATTACCGGGCCACTCAGGCCGACCACGGGCAGGGCGGCCAGTCCGGTCAGGATCCGGCGACGCAGGGGATTCGGGGCGAGGAAGGTGTTCTTGGGCATTCAGGCGGCCTGCTGTTCGGGGCTGATGGTATCCAGTAGACGCAGAACGGCCTGCGCCCGGGCCTCCAGTGTCTCCATTGGAGCGAAGAAGCGGAAGGCCTTCTGGCCGTCCAGTTTGTACGCCTGCGGATCGGATTGCACCAGCTGGATCAGGGCCGCGATGTCCAGATTGGGACTCGGCCCAAAGACCAGGCGGCCCCCGGCCGGTCCCAGTTCCAGCTTGCGGATGCCGAGCGGCGTCAGGCGCAGTCGCAGTCGCGCGGCCTCGAAAAGTGCCTTGGCCGGGTCGGGGAGCAGGCCGAAGCGGTCCACCAGTTCGACCTCCAGCTCGCGCAGGGCGTCGGCAGAGGCGGCGCTGCTGATCCGCTTGTAGAGGATCAGCCGAGTATGCACGTCGGGTACGTAGTCGTCGGGGAGCAGGGCCGGCAGGCCCAGCTCGACCTCGGTGCCGGTGGCCTCGGGCCCCTCCAGCTCCGGGATCTTGCCGGAGCGCAGGGCGTTCACCGCGCGGTTGAGCAGGTCGTTGTACATCGAGAAGCCGACCTCGTGGATCTGCCCGCTCTGTTCATCGCCCAGCAGTTCGCCGGCGCCGCGGATCTCCAGGTCGTGGCTGGCGAGGGTGAAACCGACGCCCAGGTCTTCCAGCGAGGCGATGGCCTCCAGGCGCTTCTTCGCGTCGGCGGTCATGGCCTTTTCCGGTGGCGTGATCAGGTAGGCATAGGCGCGGTGGTGCGAACGGCCGACGCGCCCGCGCAGCTGGTGCATCTGCGCCAGGCCCAGCTTGTCGGCACGGTTCATCACGATGGTATTGGCGGTGGGGACGTCGATCCCGGTTTCGATGATCGTGGTGCAGACCAGAATGTTGTAGCGCCGGTGATAGAAGTCGAGCATCACCTGTTCCAGCTCGCGTTCGCGCATCTGGCCGTGCGCGATTCCTACCCGCGCACCGGGCAGCAGCTCCTGCACGCGCTGGGCGGTGCGCTCGATGGTGTTCACCTCGTTGTGCAGGAAGTACACCTGGCCGCCACGGCGGATCTCGCGCAGGCAGGCCTCCTGGATAATGGCGTCGTTCCATTCGTTGACAAAGGTCTTGATCGCCAGGCGCTCGCGCGGCGGGGTGGTGATCACCGACAGGTCGCGCAGGCCGGCCAGGGCCATGTTCAGGGTGCGCGGGATCGGGGTCGCGGTCAGGGTGAGCATGTCCACTTCGGCGCGCAGCTTCTTCAGCGCCTCCTTGTGGCGAACGCCGAAGCGCTGTTCCTCGTCAACGATCACCAGGCCCAGGTTGGAGAAGTCGAGGTTGGCCTGCAGCAGTTTGTGGGTGCCGATCACGATGTCGACCTTGCCGTCCTTCAGGCCTTCCAGCACCGCCGCCTGCTGCTTGGCGCTGCGAAAGCGCGACAGGGACTCGATGCGGACCGGCCAGTCGGCGAAACGGTCGGTGAAATTCTGGTGATGCTGCTGGGCGAGCAGGGTGGTGGGGACCAGCACCACCACCTGCTTCTTGTTCTGCACCGCGACGAACGCGGCGCGCATCGCCACCTCGGTCTTGCCGAAGCCGACATCGCCACAGATCACGCGATCCATGGGCCGGGTATCGGCCATGTCCGCGAGGACTGCGTCGATCGCCTGTTGCTGGTCCAGGGTCTCCTCGAACGGGAATCCCGCGGCGAAGCCGTGATATTCGGGGGTGTCGGTGGCGAAGACGGTGCCCTGTTTCGCCGCGCGCCGGGCGTGGATGTCCAGCAGTTCCGCGGCCACGTCACGCGCCTTTTCCGCGGCCTTGCGGCGCGCCTTGTCCCATTGTTCGCTGCCGAGCCGATGCAGTGGGGCGTGCTCGGCATCGGCACCGGTGTAGCGGCTGATCAGATGCAGCGAGGAGACCGGCACGTAGAGCTTGGCGCCATCGGCGTATTCCAGGGTCAGGAACTCGGAGGGCTGGCCGTTGAAGTCGAGGGTCTGCAGCCCGAGGTAGCGGCCCACGCCCTGTTCCTCATGCACCACCGGCGCACCGATGGTGAGGTCGCTGAGGTTCTGCACCACCGCATCCGCGTCCCGGGTGCTGCGGTTGCGGCCGCGGGTCTGGCGGGCCCGTTCGCCGAGCAGCGCGGCCTCGGGGGCGACCGCGACGCCATCGGGCAGGACGAAACCCTCCCCGAGGGCGGCGACGGTGACGTGCAGGCCCGCCCCGGCATCGAGGAAGGCGTCCCAGTTCTCCACTGGATGGTGCGGGACGGCCTGTTCCCGCAGCAGGGTTAGCAGGGCCTCGCGCCGCCCGGCCGATTCCGCGGTGAGCAGGACTCGCTGCTGCCCCTCGATGAACGCCTTCAGCCGCTGGGCCGGGTCTTCACGGCCTTGCTGCATCCCCAGTTCCGGGAGCGGGTCGCAGGTGAACGCGATCTCGGCGCCACGGTCCGCGGGAAGTGGTGCGGCCGGGTGGCCCATGGCCACGCCGGAGTGCACGCGCAGGGCGTTCCCGAGCTGGTCGATATCCAGGTAAAGCCGCTCCGGCGGCAGCAGCGGGCGATCGTACTGGTGGCTCAACTGCTCGAAGCGATCGCGGATCTCCTGCGCAAACTCCTCCGCGGCGCCGGCGATATTGCCGAGCTGCACCACCTGGGCCTCGGGGCAGTAGTCGAACACCGTGTCCATGCCCTCGAAGAACAGTGGCAGGTAGGCCTCGATACCCGGCGGGACCAGCCCCTCGCTGATGTCGCGGTAGATCGGGTGCCGGGTGGGGTCGCCGGCGAACTGAGCCCGGTAGCGTGTCCGGAATTCGCGGATGGCCGTATCGTTCAGCGGGAACTCGTGGCTGGGGAGGATCTCCAGGCGCTCGACCTTTTCGGTGGAGCGCTGCGATTCCGGATCGAACTGGCGCAGGGAGTCGATCTCGTCATCCAGGAACTCGATACGCACGGGCTCGTCGGCACCCATCGGGAACAGGTCCAGGATCTCCCCGCGGGCCGCGAACTCGCCATGGCTGATGACTTGCTGCACCGCGTTGTAACCGGCCTCGGCGAGATTCTCGCGCAGCGTCATGCGATCCAGCCGCTGGCCGGTCTGCAGGGAGAGCCCCTGACTGGTCAGCCAGTCGCGCGGCGGGAGACGCTGCATCAGGGTGGAGACCGGCATCAGCACAATGCCGCGTTCCAGACCGGGCAGGTGGTACAGCGTGCGCAGGCGTTCCGAAATGATGTCCTCGTGCGGGGAGAACACATCGAACGGCAGGGTTTCCCAGTCCGGCAGGCGCAGCAGCGGAAGGTCGCGGTCGCCGGCGAAGAACTCCCATTCTTCCTGCCAGCGGTCGGCGGCCTCGTTGGATTCCGTGATGACCAGCAGCGGGCGATCGAACGCCGCAGCATTGCGGGAGAGGGCGAGGGTCGCCGCCGTGGCGTTGAGTCCCGACCAGGTCTCGAAACCGGAGCCGGGGAGGCGGCCGGGCTGAAGCGGATTGCGCCGTTTTTCGGACATGGGCCTGCGGATCGGGGCTGCGGAAAGGGTCGCGATTATACGGATTCCGCCGCACGGGTGCGCGAGGTCCTTGTGTCGGTCAAGGGCGATTCACAGGAAGCCTGAAAGGCAAGAAGGGTTTCAGGGTGAAGAAATCATGAGGACGCCGTTGCGTGACACGGCGCCTGTCGTGCCCCTGCGGCCGCTCAAATCATCCCCCTTCCAATCTTCCCTTCTTCCTGTAAACGCTTTTGTTTACGTTCAGGGGAATCAGTCGGGGTCGATGTAGCGCTTGAGGATGGGGGCGTAGGCGTCGATGCGGCGGTCGCGGAGGAAGGGCCATTGGCGGCGCACAGCCTCGGTGCGGATACGATCCAGCTCGACAGCGAGGATCTCCGGCGCGTCCTCGCCGGCGCGGGCCAGGAATTCGCCTTGCGGACCGGCGACGAAGCTCGTGCCCCAGAAGGTTGCGCCGGGCGAATGCCCCGAGGGGTCGGGCTCGTGGCCGGTGCGATTGCAGGCGATCACCGGGAGGTTGTTGGCCACCGCGTGGCCGCGCTGGACAGTGATCCAGGCCTCCTGCTGGCGGCGCTGTTCCTCGGGGGTGTCCTGCGGGTCCCAGCCGATCGCGGTCGGGTAGATCAGCAGCTCGGCGCCGGACAGCGCCATGATACGCGCGGCCTCGGGATACCACTGGTCCCAGCAGACCAGGACGCCAAGCCGGCCGACCGAGGTATCGATGGGCACAAAGCCGGTATCGCCCGGCGTGAAGTAGTACTTCTCGTAGTAACCCGGGTCGTCGGGGATGTGCATCTTGCGGTAGGTGCCGACCTGGCGGCCGTCGGTTTCGAAGACCACGGCGGTGTTGTGATAGAGCCCCGGGGCGCGCCGCTCGAACAGGGAGCCGACGAGGACCACGCCGTGCTCTCGCGCGACCGCCGCCAGGCGTTCGCTGCTGGGACCGGGGATCGGTTCGGCCGCATCGAAGGTGGCGAGATCCTCGGTCTGGCAGAAATAGGGGCCGGTATGCAGTTCGGCCAGGACCACCAGGCGGGCGCCGTTCGCCGCGGCCGTAGCCACGGCCGCAGCGGTGGCGTCGAGGTTGGCCTCGACGCTGCCGGCGTCCTGGTGCTGGATCAGGGCAACGGACAGGGTGTCACGGGACATGATGGGGACTCGGGCTGGCGGTTATTCCTGCGGGATGCCGAGGGCGGCCGCGGGATACTGCATGGTCAGGCAGTGAAGGCTGCCACCCTGACGGATGATGGGGCGGCAGTCGATTTCCACGATCTCGCGTCCCGGAAAGGCCTCGGCGAGCCGGTCCCGGGCGACGGCATCCGCGGCATCGTCATACACCGGCAGCAGGACCGCTCCGTTCAGGATCAGGAAATTCGCATAGGTCGCGGCCAGTCGCCGGCCATCCTCGAAGATCGGGGCGGGCCAGGGCAGAGGGATCAGGCGGTAGGGTCCGCCGGACGGCTGGCGCAGGGCCCGTAGCTCCTGTTCCATTGCCTGCAGTTCCGGGTAGTGCGGATCCTGCGGGTCGTCGCACTGGACATAGGCGATGGTGTGCTGCGCACAGAAGCGCGCCAGCGTGTCGATATGGGCGTCGGTGTCGTCGCCCTCCAGCTGGCCGTGTTCCAGCCAGAGCACGCGCCGGGCCCCCAGCCATCGGGCCAGGCTTTGCTCGATGCCTGCGCGATCCAGCTGCGGGTTCCGGGTGGCGGACAGCAGACAGCGCGCGGTGGTCAGCAGGGTGCCGGCGCCGTCCGATTCGATGGAGCCTCCCTCCAGGACCAGGCCGGTCGGCTCCGGCACGCAGCTCCCGAAGACGCCCTGGCTCGCGAGGGCCCGGGTGATGCCGTCGTCGAGGTCCGCGGGATACTTGCCCCCCCAGCCGTTGAAGGTGAAGTCCAGCAGGCGCGGCTGGTCGCCATCGAATACGGTGATCGCGCCATGATCGCGCGCCCAGGTGTCATTGCTGGGGGCCAGCGCGAACCACAGGCGATCCGGACGGATCGCGGTCTCGGTAAGAAAGCCGGAGATCTCCTCGATGTGTTCGGGGTCGCGCGCGACGATGATGACCGGCTCGAACTGGCTGATGCTCGCCGCGATCAGCGCGAACACCGGATGCACCTGTTCCAGGGCCGGGGCCCAGTCGGTGTCATCATGCGGCCAGGTGAGCTGGATCGCGCCCTGGGGCTCCCATTCGGCCGGGAGCCGGCGTTGCGTGACTGCCGGGGCGGTTTCCCCGGTGCTCATGGACGATCGGCGCTGGATCCGTTGCGCACGGCACTGTGCAGGACGTATTCGCCCTCGAAGACCACGGAGAAGTCGGCGTAGTCCCAGCGCGTAATCGGCGGATCGCCCACCGTGGCATGGCGTCGCTCGGGCTCGCCGTGCTGGCGGATTACCGCGGCCTGGGTCTGGCCACGGGTGGGAACCCCTTCGCGTTCCTTCACGGTGAATCCACCATCGGGACTGCGCAGGATGTCGGCCGATGCAGTCGCCATGGCCCCGGCAAACAATGCCAGGACGAGGGCGCTGGCGACGGTGCGCACAGTGGTCTTCGGGGTGGGGTTAGAGGCGTTGCATTTCCCTGGCATGGCCGACTCTCCGTTTGCTGGACAGTCCCATGGTAGCGTCTAGCGTGACGCCATGCCTCCCCTCCCTCAACGCAGGTCCGCCGGGCTATAGGCGCGAACGGGTATCTCTGGCATGATTTCGCGATGTTTCGCCCCCTGACCCTCGCCATCGGCCTGCGCTACACGCGCGCGAAGCGGCGCAATCACTTCATCTCGTTCATCTCGGTGGTGTCCATCATCGGGCTGGCCCTGGGTGTGATGGCGTTGATTACGGTGCTGTCGGTGATGAACGGGTTCGAACGCGAGTTGCGCGACCGCATCCTGGGCATGGCCTCGCATGCCACGATCCGCGAGGCCAATGGCGGGCTGCGGGACTGGGAACGCCTGCAGCGCGAGGCCCCGGAGATCGACGAGCGCGTGGTCGCGGCCGCGCCATATGTCCAGGGCGAGGCCATGCTGAGTGCGCGCGGGAATATCTCCGGGGCACTGATCCGGGGCGTGGAGCCCGAGGCAGAGGAGCGCGTCGCGCGCATTGCCGAGCACATGCTGCAAGGCGAGCTGGGCAGCCTGGAGGGCGGGCGTTACCGGGTGGTGCTCGGGCGGGAACTGGCGGCCGAACTGCGCGTCCGGGTCGGCGACTCGATCATCCTGATGGCGCCTCAGGCCTCGGTCTCGCCGGCCGGCGTGATGCCGCGCATGCGCCGCTTCGAGGTCTCCGGCCTGTTCGAGGTGGGGATGTACGAGTACGACCGCGGGACAGCGTTCATCCACCTGGAAGACGCCCAGGCGGTGTTCCAGATGGGCGAACAGGTGACCGGGCTGCGGCTGCGCCTGACCGACATGATGGAAGCGGGTGTGGTAGCCCGCGACGTGGCGGCCCAGCTGGACGGGCTTTTTCGGGTGTCCGACTGGACACGCCAGCACGCCAACCTGTTCCGCGCGATCCAGATGGAAAAGATGGTGATGTTCATCATCCTGTCGCTGATCGTCGCGGTCGCGGCCTTCAACATCGTCTCGACCCTGATCATGCTGGTCACCGACAAGCAGGGAGACATTGCCATTCTGCGTACGCTCGGGCTGTCGCCGGCGGGGATCATGGTGATCTTCATGGTCCAGGGGGTGGTGATCGGGGCGATCGGGATCCTGCTGGGCACCATCGCCGGGGTGTCGCTGGCCGCGAACATCGACGTGGTGGTCCCCTTCATCGAGCGGGTCTCCGGCATCGAGTTCCTGTCCGCCGAGGTGTACTACATCAGCGACCTGCCCTCGGAGCTCAAGCTTGCGGATGTGCTCCGGGTCGGGGTGCTCGGCTTCCTGCTGACCGTGGTGGCCACACTGTTCCCGGCCTGGCGTGCCGCCCGCACCCAGCCGGCGGAGGCGCTGCGCTATGACTGATCACGCCACCCCGGTCCTCGAGGCGGTCGGTCTGGAGCGCCGTTTCCGCGACGGCAAGCTGGACGTGGCCGTTCTCAGCGGGGTGGACTTTGCCCTGCAGCCCGGCGACCAGACGGCGATCATCGGGGCCTCCGGGAGCGGCAAGAGCACCTTGCTGCACCTGCTGGGCGGGCTGGACCGCCCGACGGCGGGGTCCGTGCGCCTGCTGGGAACGGACTGGACCCGCATGAGCGAGGCCCGACGTGGCCACCTGCGCAACCAGCACCTCGGCTTCGTCTACCAGTTTCACCACCTGCTGCCCGAGCTGACCGCGGCGGAGAACGTGGCCCTGCCACTGCTCATCCGCGGGGTCTCCAACCGCAAGGCCCGGGCCGAGGCACGCCACTGGCTGGGCCAGGTGGACCTGGAACCCCGCCTGGAACACAAACCCGCGGAGCTCTCCGGTGGCGAACGCCAGCGGGTCGCAATCGCCCGGGCGCTGGTGACGCGCCCCTCGGCCATCCTGGCGGACGAACCCACCGGCAACCTGGATCAGGAACGGGCGGCGCAGGTGTTCGAGTTGCTGCGCGCGATGAACCGTTCCACCGGGACCGCTCTGGCCCTGGTGACCCACGACATCACCCTGGCGCGCGAGCTTGATCGCTCGGTCCAACTGGTCAAGGGCCATCTGGAGCTGGAACCGTTCGACGGTCAGCTCGCCACGCACGAATAGACCGCGTGTCTCTCTCGCTTCAGGCGCCCCGGTCATCCGGCGGGCGGCCATCCCGCCGCGCGGCCGCCTGGCGTTCCGCCATTTCCTTGCGCAGCCGTCGCAGGTAACGCCGGCTGCGCACGCGCTGGACGACGTTCAGCCGCCACAGGAAACGCACCAGCAAGTAGCCCGAGAGGCCGGCTGCCGCGCCGAGCAGGACGCTGCCCAGGAGCAGGGGCTGCCAGATCGTCAGCAGCTCCGTGGAGAACCACTCCCAGCTCCAGTCCAGATGGATGTCGCGGCGCGGTTCGTCGAGTAGCTTGCGCCCGATCGTGTAGGCCAGATACAACATGGGCGGCATGGTGACCGGGTTGGAGATCCAGACCAGGATCACCGAGATCGGCAGATTGACGCGGACCAGCACGGCCACGGCGGCCGCGATCAGCATCTGCATGGGCAGTGGCAGGAAGGCCACGAAGAGCCCGACGGCAAACGCACCAGCCACGGAGCGGCGGTTCAGATGCCACAAATCCGGCGAACCCAGGCGCGGCCCCAGCGGGGCGAGCGCCTTGTGCCCGCGCATGTGTTCCATGCCGGGAAACATCTTCTTGATGATGTGTCTTGCCATGTACCGGGCTGCCGATGGTCCGTCGTGCGTGGGTGCGCCGCCGCGCACCTGCCGTGCATTCTCGCCGCTATTGTACGTGCGGGACCATGGTCGGCGGGGCAAGCCACATCCGGTCCGGCCATGGCGCCTGGTCAACGGGGCCTTTTGTGACCGGCTTTGCCCTCGGGCTGATCGCGGCGGCGTGGGGCCTTCACCGGCTGCCCGAGCCGGTTCCTTTGATGCCCGGACCCATACTGGCCCTGTTCCTGGCCGCCGCGGGCGCCAGCGCCGGCCTGCGGCGCCTCGGCTATGCGGGTCTCTGGCCCTGGACGCTGGCGCTGGGTGCGCTGCTCGCCTGGGGGCTGGTCCAGCAGAACGCCGACATCTGGCTGGAACATGCGCTGCCTCCCGCCCTGGCCGGGGAGGAGGCCACCGTGTTCGCCACGATCATCAGTCTGCCGGAACATGGCGAACGTCGCAGCCGTTTCCGGATACGAGTGGCCGCGACCCGATCGGGACCGGAAGCGTTTCGGGCGCGCGAACTGCTGGTTTCGACGTACCCCGCGCGCCCCGAGCTCGAGGCGGGATCGCATGGCTACATGACCCTGCGCCTGCGGCCGGCCCGGGGGCCGGCGAATCCGGGTGGGTTCGATCGTGCCGGCTGGTACTACCGCGAGGGCCTGCATGGATCCGCGACACTGCTCGACTTCGAGGCGTTAGAGGACGCCCGGGCACCCCGGATTCAGGACGCCCGCTGGCGGGCCGGGTTGCATCGCATGCGCGGTGCGCTGCGCGAGCGCCTGGAACAGGCGGCCCCGGGCCTGCGCCACCCCGGCCTCGTGCAGGCCCTCGTCATCGGCGACCGGCAGGGCATGACCGACGAGGAGTGGCAGGCCTTCCTCCGGACCGGGACCAACCACCTGATGGCGATCTCGGGCCTGCATGTCGGCCTCGTCGCCGGGTTTGTCGGATTGCTCGCGGGGATTGCCTGGTCTGGTCTCGTCCCGGTGCAGGCGCGGATACGCAAGCCGGCCTTCATGGCGCTGGCAGGCCTCGCCGGGGCTGCGCTCTATGCCGCGCTGGCCGGCTTCAGCATTCCGACCCAGCGCGCGCTGATCATGCTGGCGGCTTTTATGGCCGCGCTGTTGTGGCGGCGCGAGGCGTTTGCCTGGCGCGGACTGATCCTGGCGGCCATCGCGGTGGTGCTGTGGCGGCCGACCAGTGTGCTGGCCCCGGGCTTCTGGTTTTCCTTCGGCGCCGTGGCGGTGATTCTTCTGCTGTTGCAGGGCCGTTCGGGCCGTCCGGGCTGGCGCGCGGCCGGCAGCATTCAGGTGATGCTCGCGCTGGCCATGCTTCCCCTCAGCCTGGCCTGGTTCCAGCTGGGGTCCTGGGTGGCGCCCGTCGCCAATCTGGTGGCGGTGCCGGTGATCAGCCTGCTGGTGCTGCCCTTGTTGCTGGTCGGGGCCGGTCTGGCGGCATTGTGGGCACCGCTCGGCCAGCCGTTCCTGCATCTCGGCGACGCGATTCTGATGCTGCTGGTCGGGCTACTGGACGGCCTTTCGCACGTGCCCGTGCTGGTGGACGAGCGGCGGGTGCCGCTGGCGGCCAGCCTCCTGGGCGGGGTCGCGGTGCTGGTCGCCTTGCTGCCGCGCCTGCGCCTCGCCGCTCCGTGGGTGGTGCTGGCCGGAATCGCCCTGGCCCTGCCCATGCGTCCGCAGATCGATGCGGGCAGCGTACGGGCGCTGCTGCTGGATGTAGGGAACGGGCAGTCGCTCTTGCTGCAGACCCGCCACCATGCGTTGTTATGGGATGCCGGCCCCGGGCGCGCCGGGGGCTACAGCGCGGGGGATCAGATCGTGATTCCGAGCCTGCGTGCGGAGGGGGTACGCCGCCTGGACCGCATGATCCTGAGCCACGAGCATGCCGCGCATTCCGGCGGGGCCGCCGCCGTACGCGCGACGCTACCTGTGGGCGAGGTCCTGCGGCGCCGCCCGCAAGGACCCGGGGAACGGCCCTGCGCGGCAGGCGAGGTCTGGGAATGGGATGGCGTCGATTTCGAGATTCTCCATCCACCCGCCGGCTGGGACGGGAGCGCCTCGGCCTCCTGCGTGCTGGCGGTCGAGACGGCTGGGGGTGTTCGGCTGATACTGACCGGCGGGCTCGGCGGCCTGGGCGAGGCCGTGCTGATGCAGGAGGGGGCGGAACAGCGAAGCAGCGACCTGCTGGTCGTGCCCCGCGGGGCCGGCGCCGACAGCCTGAGCCGCGGCTGGCTGCAGGACGCCCGCCCCGGCATGGCCTGGGCCAGCACCGATGCGCAGGGCAGGGGGCTGGCCGGCGCGGCACGCCAGCGCCTGGACAGGGCCTGCGTCCCGCTGCAGGAGACCGGCCGCCAGGGGGCCCTGCGGCTTGAGGCGGACACGGAACTGAAGGTCGGGCCCGGCCACCGGGCGGGTTCCCGGCGGCTGTGGCGGCCCGCGCCAGACGCCGGAGCGCCCCTGCCGCCAAGCTGTCCGCGCGGGCCCGAAACCGCAGGCGGGCTGGTAGAATGACGGGATGAACCGTGAACACTCCGACACCATTCGCCCGATTCGCTTTCACCAGGGCGAACTTCAGTTGCTCGACCAGCGTCGGCTGCCGGGCGAGAACCTCTGGCAGCGTTACCGGGATGCGCCGGCCGTGGCGGCCGCGATCCGCGACATGGTGGTGCGCGGGGCGCCGGCGATCGGGATTACCGCGGGCTTCGGGGTGGTACTGGCCTGCCAGCGGGCGATCGGGCAGGACGACTGGCGTGCGAGCATTGCGGCGGATATCGAGACCCTGCGCGCGGCGCGTCCCACGGCGGTGAACCTGTTCTGGGCGCTGGATCGCATGCAGGCGCTGGTGGACGCGAGCCCGTCCGCGGAGGCAGCGGTCGCGGCGACACAGGTCGAGGCGGAGTGGATGCTCGAGTCGGACATCGCCGGCAACCGGCGGCTGGGCGCGCTCGGCGCGAGGCTAATCGAGCCGGGGCAGGGGGTGCTGACCCACTGCAACACGGGCTCGCTGGCCACCGGGGGCTACGGCACGGCCCTCGGCGTGATCCGCGCCGCCTGGGATGCCGGACGGATCGAGGAGGTCTTCGCCGACGAGACCCGGCCCTGGCTGCAAGGGAGCCGCCTGACCGCCTGGGAGCTGGTACATGACGGGATCCCCGTACAGGTGCTGTGCGAAGGCGCCGCGGCCAGCCTGTTGCGCTCGGGCCGCGTCGGCTGGGTGATTGTCGGGGCGGACCGGATCGCCGCCAATGGCGACACCGCAAACAAGATCGGGACCTACGGCCTGGCCCTCCTGGCGCGTGCCCACGGGGTCCGGTTCATGGTGGCCGCGCCGGTCGCGACCATCGACTTCGAGATGCCGGACGGGACCGGTATCCCCATCGAGCAGCGCGGCGAGGACGAGGTGCTGGCGCTGGCGGGTCAGCGCGTGGCGGCCGAAGGCGCCCGAGGCTACAACCCGGCCTTCGACGTGACCCCGGCGGAGCTGATCGATGCCATCGTCACCGAACGCGGGGTCGTGGAGGCGCCGACGGCGGAGCGGCTCGCGGCGCTGCGCGAGCCCACGGCCCCGGAGACGCTCGCATCCGCTCACTGACGAGCGCTCAAACGCGCCCCCGGTGGACGGTCTTCGGGCCTGAGAGGCCCGGAGAACCGTTTTGAGGCGCGAAAAGCCGAGCCCCAGTGGTTACCCCTGTGGTATGATCGCGAGCTTGTTCAGACGGACGGCGTAACCCTCGATGGCTGAATTTGCCAAGGAAATCTTCCCGGTCAATCTCGAAGACGAGATGCAGCAGTCCTACCTCGATTACGCAATGAGCGTAATCGTGGGCCGGGCCCTCCCCGATGTCCGTGACGGCCTCAAGCCGGTCCATCGCCGCGTGCTCTACGCGATGCGCGAGCTGGGCAACGACTACAACAAGCCCTACAAGAAGTCGGCGCGTGTGGTCGGTGACGTGATCGGTAAGTACCACCCGCATGGCGATTCCGCCGTTTACGACGCCATCGTGCGCATGGCGCAGCCGTTCTCGATGCGCTACATGCTGGCCGACGGGCAGGGCAACTTCGGCTCCATCGACGGCGACTCCCCGGCGGCCATGCGGTACACCGAGGTGCGCATGGCGCGCATCGCGTCGGAACTGCTGGCCGACATCGACAAGGAAACCGTCGACTTCATCGACAACTACGACGGCTCCGAGAGCGAGCCGGCGGTGCTGCCGAGCAAGTTCCCCAACCTGCTGGTCAACGGCTCCGCCGGGATCGCGGTGGGGATGGCGACCAACATCCCGCCGCACAATCTGGGCGAGGTGATCAACGCCTGTGTGGCCCTGATCGACGATCCCGAGATCTCCATCGATGGTCTGATGGAACACCTGCCGGGCCCGGACTTCCCGACGGCCGGCATCATCAACGGCATCGAGGGCGTTCGCGAGGCCTACCGTACCGGTCGCGGCCGGGTCCTGATCCGGGCACGCTCGCATGTCGAGCCGCTGGAGGGTGGCCAGCGCGAGGCGATTGTGGTTACCGAGCTGCCCTACCAGGTGAACAAGGCACGCCTGACCGAGAAGATCGCGGAGCTGGTGAAGGAGAAGCGCATCGAGGGCATCTCCGAGCTGCGCGACGAGTCGGACAAGGACGGCATGCGTCTGGTCATCGAGCTCAAGCGTGGCGAGATGGCCGAGGTGGTCCTGAACCACCTGTACATGCACACCCAGATGCAGAACGTCTTCGGCATCAACATCGTCGCCCTGGTCGACGGACAGCCGAAGGTGCTGGACCTGCGTCAGGTGCTGGAGGCGTTCCTGCGGCATCGTCGCGAGGTGGTCACCCGGCGCACGATCTTCGATCTGCGCAAGGCCCGGGAGCGCGCCCATATTCTGGAAGGCCTGGCGATCGCGCTGGCCAACATCGATCCCGTGATCGAGCTGATCCGTGCCGCCCCCAACCCGGCCGAGGCCAAGGCCGGCCTGCTGGCCCGCGGCTGGCCGCTGGGCGTGGTCAGTGACATGCTGGACCGCGCCGGGGCCAGCGCCTCGCGGCCGGAGGACCTGGCGCCGGAATACGGCGTGGGCGACGACGGCTATCGCCTGTCCGAGGCCCAGGCACAGGCGATCCTGGACCTGCGCCTGCACCGCCTGACCGGGCTGGAACAGGACAAGATCCTGGACGAGTATCGCGAGCTGCTGGAGCTGATCGATGATCTGCTGGACATCCTCGGCTCGGGCGACCGCCTGCAACTGGAGATCCGCAACGAGCTGCTGGCCGTGGCCGAACAGTTCGGCGACGAGCGCCGCAGCGAGATCCGCGAACGTCAGGCGAACCTGACGCTGGAGGATCTGATCGGCGAGGAGGACGTGGTCGTCACGCTCTCGCACGCCGGCTACGTGAAGTATCAGCCGGTGGCGGACTACCGCGCCCAGCGTCGAGGCGGCCGCGGCAAGGCGGCGACCAGCTTCAAGGAAGAGGACTTCATCGACCGTCTGGTGGTGGCCAACACCCACGACACGATCCTGTGCTTCTCCAGCCGGGGCCGGGTGTACTGGCTGAAGGTCTACGAGCTGCCGCAGGGCTCGCGCGCCTCGCGCGGCAAGCCGATCGTGAACCTGCTGCCGCTGGAGTCCGACGAACGCATCAACGCGATCCTGCCGGTGCGCGAATACGACCCGGACCACTATGTGTTCATGGTCACCGCGCAGGGGACAGTCAAGAAGACACCGCTGACGGATTTCTCGCGCCGCCGGGCCTCCGGCATCATCGCCGTGGATCTGCGCGAGGGCGACCACCTGGTGGACGTCTCCCTGACCGACGGCACCCTCGACGTGATGCTGGTGACCACGGCCGGCAAGGCCGTGCGCTTCCACGAGAGCGATGTGCGCGCCATGGGGCGTACCGCCTGTGGCGTGCGCGGGGTGCGTATGGAAGGCGATCACCGGGTGATTGCCCTGCTGAATGTAGACGAGGGATCGGCGCTGCTGGCGACCGAGCATGGCTACGGCAAACGCACCCGCTTCGACGAGTTCCCGGTCCACCGCCGTGGCGGCCAGGGCGTGATCGCGATCCAGACCGAGGGGCGCAACGGCCCGCTGGTCGGGGCTTCGCGGGTCCTGGACGATGACGAGGTGATGCTGATCACCAACGGCGGGACCCTGGTGCGCACGCCGGTGGATCAAATTCCGCTGATCGGGCGCAATACGCAGGGCGTGCGGCTGATTCGGCTTGACGAAGGCGAGAACCTGGTCGAGCTGGCCCGTGTGGCCCAGCTGCAGGGCGAGGCCGGCGACGAAGAATCCGACGAGATGGAAACCGGGGCGGACCCGGAGACGGGTCCCGAATCCAGCGACGATGGAGAACAGGCATGACGCGAGTGATGAACTTCAGCGCGGGGCCGGCGGCCCTGCCGCAGGCGGTACTCGAGCGGGCGCGTGACGAGCTGCTGGACTTCCGCGGGTCCGGGATGTCGGTGATGGAGATGAGTCACCGCGGCAAGCCGTTCATGGCCGTGGCCGAGAAGGCCGAGCAGGACCTGCGCAAGCTGATGAACATCCCCGAGAACTATTCGGTCCTGTTCCTGCAGGGCGGGGCGACCGGACAGTTCGCGGCCATCCCGCTGAACCTGGCCAATGGCCAGAGCACCGACTACATCGATACCGGGGCCTGGTCCGGCAAGGCGATCAAGGAGGCCCAGAAATACGGGCCGGTGAACATCGTGGCGAGTTCGCAGGCAAGCGGCTACGACTCGATCCCGGATCGTGCCTCCTGGAACCTGGACCCCAATGCCGCCTACGTGCACTACACGCCGAACGAGACCATCGGCGGCGTGGAGTTTCCCGATATCCCGGATGTGGGTGACGTGCCGCTGGTCGCGGACATGTCCTCGACCATCCTGTCGCGCCCGATCGATGTCTCGAAGTTTGGCGTGATCTATGCCGGGGCGCAGAAGAATATCGGCCCGGCCGGCCTGACCGTGGTGATCGTGCGCAACGACCTGCTGGAACGCGAGCGCCAGGCACCCGTGCCGGCGGTGCTGGACTGGGCCCTGCAGGCGAAGAATGACTCGATGTACAACACCCCGCCGACCTTTGGCTGGTACCTGGCCGGGCTGGTATTCGAGTGGCTGCTGGAGCAGGGCGGCCTGGAGACGATGGCCGAGATCAACCAGCGCAAGGCGGCCAAGCTGTACCAGTACATCGACAATTCCGCCTTCTACCGGAACCCGGTGGAGCCCGCGGCCCGCTCCTGGATGAACGTGCCGTTCATCCTCGCGGACGACGCCCTGGACGGGTCCTTCCTGAACGAGGCCGATGCGGCCGGCCTGTCCTCGCTGAAGGGCCACCGGTCGGTGGGCGGCATGCGCGCCAGCATCTACAACGCCGTTCCGGAGAGCGCCGTGGATGCGCTGATCGAGTTCATGGCGGACTTCGAGAACCGCCACGCCTGATCCCGTCGAATCGCTGTTGCCGGGGACGCTACCGGACGAGGAGGTCGTGATGTACCGGATTCAGACCTACAACAACATCGCCGTGCGCGGGCTGGATCGTTTCCCGCGTGACCATTACGAGGTCGCCTCGGATATCAATCAGCCGGACGCGCTGATGCTGCGCTCCTTCGATCTGCATTCGGTGGAGATCCCGGATTCGGTCCTGGCGGTGGGGCGCGCCGGGAGCGGGGTCAACAATATCCCGGTGGCGGCCCTGTCCGAGCGCGGCGTGGCCGTGTTCAACGCCCCCGGCGCGAATGCCAATGCGGTGAAGGAACTGGTCATCGCCGGGCTGTTGCTGGGTGCCCGCAACCTGCTGCCGGCGGCTGGCTACGTGCAGGAACTGGACCCCTCGAAGGAAGACTTCATGTCCGCGGTGGAGCAGGGCAAGAAGAAGTTCACCGGCTTCGAACTGCCGGGCCGGCGTCTGGCCGTGCTGGGCTTGGGGGCGATCGGGGTCGGCGTGGCCAATGCCGCTCGTGCGCTGGGCATGGAAGTGGTCGGTTTCGACCCCAAGGTCACGGTGGAAAACGCCTGGCGCCTGGATTCCGGCATCGAGCGGGCGCGCTCGGTAGAGGCGGCTATGGAAGGGGCCGACGCCGTCACCGTACACGTGCCGCTGACCGAGAATACCGCCAATCTGGTGAACGCAAAGACGCTGGCCGGCATGAACCCCGGGGCGATGGTGCTCAACCTGGCCCGCGAGGGGATCGTGGATGACGCCGCGGTGCGCGAAGGGCTGGACGCGGATCGACTGCATGCCTACATCACGGACTTTCCGGTACAGGGCATGGTGGGCCACCCGCGGGTGATTACCCTGCCACATCTGGGCGCCTCGACGACCGAATCCGAGGAGAACTGCGCGGTCATGATCGCCGACCAGCTACGGGACTACCTGGAGAACGGCAACGTGGTGAACTCCGTGAACCTGCCGACCCTGGTGCTGGACCGCAAGGGGGATACCCGCATCGCGATCATCAACCGGAACCTGCCGGACCGGGTCGGCCGCATCTCGCACACGCTGGGCGAATCGAATATCAACATCCTGCACCTGATGAATGACTCCCGTGGCGATCTGGCCTACACCCTGATGGACGTGGACGGCCACCCCGACGCGGAGACCCTGGACGCCCTGCACCGGATCGACGGCGTGCTGCGGGCCCGGGTGCTGTAGGCGATGGCCGGGGATCCGCATTCGTCGCCATCCGCCGAGGACCGCGAAGATCTCGCGGCCCTGCGCGCGCGTATCGACGCGCTGGATGCCGAGCTCCTGGAGCGGTTGAGCGAGCGCGCCCGCTGCGCCGAGGCGGTGGCGCGGGTCAAGCGCAGCCAGGAGAGCGACCCGGTGTTCTACCGTCCGGAGCGCGAGGCCGAGATCCTCCGGCGGGTGCGCAAACGGAATCCCGGCCCGCTGTCCGACGAGGCCATCACGCGGCTGTTCCGCGAGATCATGTCCGAGTGCCTGGCGCTCGAGCATCCGCTCCATGTCGCCTATCTCGGACCGGTGGGGACCTTCACTCACCTGGCGGCGCGCAAGCACTTCGGCCATGCCGTCGAGACCCAGCCGCTGGCCTCGATCGATGCGGTGTTCGGCGCGGTGGAGACCGGGCGCGCGCAGTTCGGCGTGGTTCCCATCGAGAACAGCTCCGAGGGGGTCGTCACCCACACCGTGGACTGCTTCATGGATTCCTCCCTCCAGATCTGTGGCGAGGTCGTGACCCCGATCCACCACCACCTGCTGTCCCGGGCCGAGGATCTCGGGCAGGTGCGGCGGGTCCTCGCGCATGCGCAGGCGCTGGCGCAATGCCGCCAGTGGCTGGATAGCGAACTGCCCCATGCCGAGCGCGAGGCGGTCTCCAGCAACGCCCGGGCGGCCGAGATCGCGGCGCAGGATCCCACCGCGGCGGCGCTGGCCAGCCAGGCGGCTGCCGAACACTACGACGTCCCGGTGCGGGCCCCGCATGTGGAGGATCGCGCCGACAACACGACGCGTTTCCTGATCATCGGCTCGGGGACCACGCAACCCAGCGGGGCGGACCGTACATCGGTGATGCTGAGTACCGCCAACCGGCCGGGGTCGCTGTATTCGCTGCTCAAGCCGATCGCGGAGGCCGGCATCAGCCTGACCCGGATCGAGTCGCGCCCCTCGCGCTGCACGCCGTGGAACTACGTGTTCTTCCTCGATCTGGTCGGGCACCAGCAGGACCCGTTGATCCGCGACTGCCTGGAGCAGCTGCGCGCCAGTGCCGATACCGTCAAGGTCCTGGGGAGCTATCCCCAGGCCGCCACCTGACACGCCCACCCGCTATCCCCGAGGTTTCCCGCATGGCATCCAACCCTTCCGTATCCGCTGCGGCCGGCCCGGACTTTGATCCCGTGGCCCTGGCAGTCGCCGGGGTCCAGGGCCTCAGCCCGTATCAGCCCGGCAAGCCCGTCGCCGCACTGGAGCGCGAACTGGGTATTCGCCAGGCGATCAAGCTGGCCTCCAACGAGAACCCCCTGGGCCCGTCGCCGCTTGCGGTGGAGGCGGGCCGCGCGGCGCTGGCCGAGGCCCATGTCTATCCCGACGGGAACGGCTTCGAGCTGAAGGCTCGACTGGCCAAGCGCCATGGCGTCGCCCCGGAACAGATCACGCTCGGAAACGGCTCCAACGAGGTGCTGGAGCTGGTCGCGCGCACCTGGCTGGCACCGGGCCGGGCAGCCGTGTTCTCCGCGCATGCGTTTGCGGTTTACCCGCTGGTTACCCAGGCGGTCGATGCCGAGGCACGGGTCGCGCCCGCGCTGGGGGCCGACCATCCGGAGCAGCCCTTCGGGCATGATCTCGAGGCCATGCGGGCACGGGTGGATGGCGACGTGCGCGTGGTGTTCGTGGCCAATCCGAACAATCCCACCGGGACCTGGCTGGAGGGTTCGGCGCTGGAGGCCTTCGTGGCGGCGATACCGGCGACCACCGTGGTGGTCGTGGACGAGGCCTATTTCGAATACGTCGAGGCAGCCGGGTATCCGGACACTACGCAGTGGCTGGATCGCTACCCAAACCTGATCGTGACCCGGACCTTCTCCAAGATCCAGGGCCTGGCCGGACTGCGCCTGGGGTACGCGGTCAGTTCCCCGGCGGTCGCCGACCTGCTCAACCGAGTCCGACAGCCGTTCAATGTCAACGCCATTGCCCAGGCCGCGGGCCTTGCGGCGCTGGACGATACCGCGCATGTGGAGAGATCGGTGGCCGTCAACCGCGACGGGTTGCGGCAGGTGACAGCGGCCCTGCGGGATAAGGGGCTGCGTGTGATTCCGTCGGTGGGGAACTTCGTGACCTTTGACACCGGGCGTGATCCGGCCCCGGTATACGAAGGCCTGCTGCGCGAGGGCGTCATCACGCGGCCGGTGGAGAATTACGGCCTGCCCGGTCACCTGCGGGTCACCCTCTCGACCCGGGAAGACAACGACCGCTTCCTCGCGGCACTCGACAAGGTCCTGGCGTGATCGAACGGCTGGTCATCTTTGGCGTCGGCCTGATCGGCGGCTCGCTGGCGCTGGCCCTGCGCGAGGCCGGCGCGGTACGCGAGGTGGTCGGCTGCTCGCGCAATGCCGACAACCTGCGCGAGGCCAAGCGGCTGGGCGTGATCGACCGCTGGACCACGGACGTCGCCGCGGCCGCAGAGGGCGCCGACCTGGGCGTGCTCGCCGTGCCATTGGGCGCGATGGAGCCGCTCGCCCGAGACCTGGCGGCCGCCTGGCCCGAGGACAGCCCGCTGACCGACGTGGGCAGCAGCAAGCAGGCGGTGATCGATGCGGTGGGCGCCGGCTTCGGTGCGGTCCCGCGCGCCTTCGTGCCCGGCCACCCGATCGCCGGGACCGAGAAAAGCGGGGTAGGGGCCGCCTTCCCCAGTCTGTTCCGCGATCGCCTGGTGATCCTGACGCCGGCCGATGCCACCAACCCGCTGGCCACGGACCGCGTGGCGGCCATGTGGCAGGCCGCCGGCGCGCGGGTCGAATACATGACCCCGGCGCATCATGACCGGGTCCTGGCCGCGACCAGCCACCTGCCGCATGTGCTGGCGTTCACGCTGGTCTCGTCGCTGGCGAACATGAGCGAACGCGACGAGATCTTTCACTACGCCGCCGGCGGGTTTCGCGACTTCACGCGCATTGCCTCCAGTGACCCGGTGGTCTGGCGCGATATCTGCCTGGCCAACCGCGACGCCATCCTCGAGGTCATCGGGCAATACCAGAACGACCTCGAGACGCTGCGCGGCGCGATCGAACGCGGCGATGCCGCCACCATCGAACAAAGCTTTGAACATGCCAAGGAAACCCGCGATCGCCTCTGCGACCCCGCGGATGCACAACTGGATACCTGAAACCCCATGAATACCTTTACCGTACAGCCCGGAGGCCAGCTTGCGGGCCACGCCCGCGTGCCGGGCGACAAATCGATTTCCCACCGCGCCATCATGCTCGGGGCGCTGGCCGAGGGCGAGACCCATGTGACCGGCTTTCTCGAAGGGGCGGATTGCATTGCCACGCTGGAGGCCTTCCGCGCAATGGGCGTGGCCATCGAGCGCACCGGACCGGGCTGCGTGCGCATCCAGGGCGCCGGCCTGCGCGGGCTGCAGGCCCCGCCGACTGCGCTGGACATGGGCAACTCGGGGACCGCGATGCGGCTGCTGTGCGGGGTCCTCGCCGGGCAGGCCTTCGACAGTGAACTGGTCGGCGATCGCTCCCTCTCCGGGCGTCCGATGCGCCGGGTGACCAACCCGCTGGCCCGCATGGGGGCCAGGATCGAGACCAGCGATGCCGGGACGCCCCCCTTGCGGGTGCACGGCGGCGCCTCCCTGCGGGGTACCGACCATGTGCTCGAGGTCGCCAGCGCCCAGGTCAAATCCGCCCTGCTACTGGCAGGCCTGTGGGCAGATGGCAAGACCTGCGTGACCGAGCCGGCACCCACGCGGGATCACACCGAACGCATGCTGGCCGGCTTCGGTTACGCAGTCGAACGCGACGGGCCTCGGGCCTGCGTCGAGGGGGGTGGCCGGCTGGTCGCGAGTCCGGTCGATGTGCCGGCGGATATCTCCTCGGCCGCCTTTTTCCTGGTCGGGGCCTCGATCGCGGCCGGTTCGCGCATGCGCCTGGAGCATGTCGGCATCAATCCGACCCGCACCGGTGTGATCGATATCCTGCGCCTGATGGGCGCCGAGATCCGCATCCTCAACGAACGCGAGGCAGGCGGCGAGCCGGTGGCGGATCTGGAGGTCGAGGCCGCCCCGCTCAAGGGGATCCAGATTCCGGAGCACCTGGTGCCGCTGGCGATCGACGAATTCCCCGCGATCTTCGTCGCCGCGGCCTGCGCCGAGGGCGAGACCGTACTGACCGGCGCCGAGGAGCTGCGGGTCAAGGAGAGCGACCGTATCCAGGTGATGGCCGACGGCCTCGCCGCGCTCGGGGTCGACTGCGCCGTGCAGCCGGATGGTATCCGGATCCAGGGCGGCGATGGCTTCACCGGTGGCGAGATCAACAGCCACGGCGATCACCGCATCGCCATGTCGTTCGCGATGGCGGGCCTGCGGGCCACTGCGCCCATCCGGATCCACGATTGCGCGAACGTGGGTACATCCTTCCCCGGCTTTGTGGCGCTTGCACGCGAGGCCGGGCTGCAGCTGGAGGCCGCATGAGTTCGGAAATTCCGGTACTGACCATCGACGGCCCGGGCGGGGCCGGCAAGGGCACGGTCTGCATGCGCGTGGCCGCCGCCATGGGCTGGCATCTGCTGGACAGCGGCGCGCTGTACCGTCTGTTGGGGCTGGCGGCACGCCAGCACGGGGTCGAGCTGACCGACGAGGCCGCGCTCGCTCGACTGGCCGCCGGTCTCGACGTCGACTTCGAGGTGAATCGAGACGCGACGGCGGTGACGACCCTGCTGGAGGGGGCGCCGGTCGATCAGCTGCTGCGCACCGAACAGGCCGGCAGCGATGCCTCCCGGGTGGCCGCCATCCCGGCCGTGCGCGAGGCCCTGCTGGAGCGCCAGCGCGGCTTCGCCAAGCCCCCCGGGCTGGTCGCGGACGGGCGCGATATGGGGACCGTGGTCTTCCCCGCGGCGGACCTGAAGATCTTTCTCACGGCCTCTGCCGGGGAAAGGGCGCGCCGGCGTTACATGCAGTTGAAGGAACAAGGACTTAGTGCTAATCTCTCCGCCCTTCAGGACGAGATGGAGGCCCGCGACCGTCGCGACCGCGAACGCAGCGTGGCCCCCCTCAAGCCCGCCGAAGATGCCTGGGAACTGGATACCACGGACCTCGACATCGTTGGCGTGGTGGACATGATCCTGGAGCGCCTCCGGGACGTACTCCCGGAACAAAGCCCCCGCCCCGCGGAATAAGCCGTCGGAAGCGGGATTATCAACGTCTAGAACTGGTTGCAGGAAGTTTCTGCAAGCATTTGTTAAACCACAGGTTCACAAATCCATGAGTGAAAGTTTCGCGCAACTGCTCGAAGAGAGCATGGCCTACACCCAGATGCAGCCGGGTGCCATCCTCAGTGCCACCGTCATTGAGGTCACCCCGGACGTCGTCGTGGTGAACGCCGGCCTGAAGTCCGAGGGGGTCATCCCCACCGAGCAGTTCATGAACGACGAGGGTGAGCTCGAGGTCAAGGTCGGCGATGTCGTCGAAGTGGCCCTAGAGACCCCGGAAGACGGTTTCGGCGAGACGCGCATGTCGCGCGAAAAGGCCAAGCGGGCCAAGGCCTGGGACCGTCTCGAAGGTGCGATGGAAGAAGAGCAGTACGTCACCGGCAAGATCTCCGGCAAGGTCAAGGGCGGTTACACCGTCGAGCTGGGCGATATCCGGGCGTTCCTGCCGGGTTCACTCGTGGATGTCCGTCCGGTGCGCGATACCGCGTACCTGGAAGGCAAGGAGCTGGAGTTCAAGCTCATCAAGCTGGATCGCCGCCGTAACAACGTGGTCGTGTCGCGCCGCGCCGTGGTCGAGCAGGAATACAGCGCCGAGCGCGAGGAACTGCTGAAGAACCTGCAGGAAGGCGCGCAGGTCAAGGGCATCGTCAAGAACCTGACCGATTACGGTGCGTTCCTGGATCTGGGCGGCATCGACGGCCTGCTGCACATCACCGACATGGCCTGGAAGCGCGTCAAGCATCCGTCCGACGTGGTCGAGATCGGCCAGGAAGTCGAGGTCAAGGTGCTGAAGTTCGACCGCGAGCGCATGCGTGTGTCGCTGGGCCTGAAGCAGCTGGGCGAGGATCCGTGGGAGAACATCACCCGCCGCTACCCGACCGGCACCCGCATCTTCGGCAAGGTCACCAACATCACCGACTACGGCTGCTTCGTCGAGATCGAAGACGGCGTGGAAGGCCTGGTGCACGTGTCCGAGATGGACTGGACCAACAAGAACGTCAACCCGGGCAAGATGGTCGCGATCGGCGACGAGGTCGAGGTGATGATCCTGGACCTGGACGAAGAACGCCGCCGCATCTCGCTGGGCATGAAGCAGTGCCAGTCGAATCCGTGGGACGACTTCGCGGCCAACCACAACCGCGGCGAGAAGGTCAGCGGCCAGATCAAGTCGATCACCGATTTCGGCGTGTTTGTCGGCCTGGAAGGCGGCATCGACGGCCTGATCCACCTGTCCGATCTGTCCTGGCACGAAGCGGGCGAAGAAGCCATTCGCAACTTCAAGAAGGGTGACGAAGTCGAGGCCGTGGTCCTGTCCGTGGATCCCGAGCGCGAGCGTATCTCCCTGGGCCTGAAGCAGCTGGATCGCGATCCGTTCGCCAACTTCGTGGCCGAGCACAGCAAGGGCAGCATTGTCTCCGGCACGGTCAAGGAAGTGGACGCCAAGGCAGCCGTGGTCGAACTGGCTGACGGCATCGACGGCATCCTGCGCGCGGCCGATATCTCCCAGGACCGCGTGGAAGACGCCAGCACCGTGCTGAAGGTGGGCGATACGGTCGAGGCCAAGTTCATGGGCGTCGACAAGAAGACCCGCGCCATCAGCCTGTCGATCAAGGCCAAGGACCGGGCGGAAGAAGCCGAGATGGTCTCCGACTACGGCAGTAATGCCGGCGGCGGTACCACGCTGGGCGATCTGCTGAAGGAACAGATGGACAAGAACGACTAAGTCCGTTCCGTCGTGGCCCGCGGTGCCAAGGGGTGCCGTGGGCCATTTTGTACCGGGAAACCGGATTTCCTTCCTGTCTGTGACGAGTGCCAGATGACCAAATCGGAATTGATCGAGAACCTCGCCCGGAAGTCACCTCATCTGCCAGCCAGGGACGTGGAGATGTCCGTCAAGGCATTGCTCGAACGCATGAGCCACGCGCTGGCGAACGGGCAACGGGTGGAGATTCGCGGCTTTGGCAGCTTTTCGCTGCACTTCCGGCCACCCCGACTGGGCCGGAACCCCAAGACCGGTGAAGGCGTTGCCTTGCCCGGCAAGCATGTCCCTCATTTCAAGCCCGGCAAGGAATTGCGCGAACGGGTAAACGATTCTGTAGCCGAAAACGGCTAGACCGTCCATGGACGAGCGGCGGCGACAGAAGATTCGCAACACCGTGGCGTTTGTCGCGCTGATCCTGATCTCGTCCGCGGTCGGTATTCTTGTTGTTCTGAACGAAGCCCTGGTGACCCTGGTGTTGCCGGGTCTCGAGATCGAGGCCCCCCTGGTGGTGTTCCTCGGGTTGGCCGCCTTGTTTGGAGTGATCCTGGCCTCGCTGGTGCTCTGGCTGCGCCTGCGCCGGCTGCGGCAGAAGATCGCCGACCTGCGCGAGCAGAACCATGCCCTCAAGGTCGAGGTCGAGCAGCTGCGTACCGCACCCATGCGGGATTTCTACTAGCCGCATCGCCATGCGGTCTTCCATACCTTTTGCTTCGCTGTCCGTACCCGGGGAGCGTACTCGCCGATGATCAATGACTGGTTCTGGTTGCTGCTCCCGCTCGCCGCGGCAAGTGGTTGGTGGCTGGCACGCTATGGCGTGCCGGAAGACCAGGAAGAGCGCGAGCCGTCACTGGATCGTTACCTCGAGGGCGTACGCCACCTGCTGGATGATCGCACCGATGATGCGCTGCAGGCCTTCATCGAGATGGTGGAGGTCGATCACGAGACTTTCGAGACGCATGTAATCCTCGGGCGGCTGTTCCGGCGCCGGGGCGAGGTGGATCGCGCCATTCGCATCCACCAGAACCTGGTGGCGCGCCCGACGCTGCCGGCGGCCCAGCGGGCCCAGGCCCTTTGCGAGCTCGGCGAGGACTTCCTGCTGGCGGGAGTGCTGGACCGGGCCGAGGCCGTCTTTCGCGAACTCGCGGACTCGCCGCACCAGGCCGTGCCGGCCCTGGAGGGCCTGCGCCAGGTCTACGAAACCCAGCGGGAATGGGAGCGGGCGATCGAGGTGGGCGACCGGCTGAAGGCGCATGGGGTCGCCCATGAACAGCTGCGGATCGCCCACTACCACTGCGAACTGGCGCGGATCGCGCTGGACCAGGACGACCACGAGGAGGCGAGGGCGCGCGCGAAACAGGCCGAGGAACTGGTTCCCGGTCTGTCGCGGGCTCTGCTGATCCAGTCGGAGATTGCGGCGCGCGCCGGCGAGATCCGCGAGGCGATCCGTTTCGGGCGGGATGCCGTGGCGCGCACCCCGCAACTGGCGCCTCTCCTGGTGCCCCGGATCGAGCGCCTGCATCAGGAACTGCCCGGCGAGAACCGTCTGGGGCAGCTGGAGGAACTCCTGGACGACCTGGCCCGAAGTCGCGGGATCACCATGGCGCGGATTGCCCTGATGCGGCTGTACCGGCGCACGGGACGGCTGGACGCCGCGCTTTCCGAACTGGGGCAGATCCTGGCGCAACGCCCGGTCCCGACCTCGGGCCTGCTGGAGGCGGTTCGCTGGATGAAGATCCTGCCGGCGGTGCAGCAATACAGCACGGAATTCTCGGCGTTCGAGAAGGCCCTGGCCGACCAGCTTGGCAGCCAACACTTGTACCAATGCGGGAACTGCGGCTACCAGGGACGGGCGCATGTATGGCAGTGCCCGAGCTGCCGGCGCTGGGATACCCTGCGCGGGCTTGATTTCGATATCGACCAGACGACGGAAGCCGCCGAGGAGGCGTTGATCCGCGAAGGGAGCCACCACCCATGACCCGACCCACGACAGTGACCCCGGAACCCGCCACGCGCCTGATCGTCGCCCTCGACTTTGCAGAGGCCGATGCGGCGCTGGCATTCGCCCGACAGCTCGACCCGGCGCAGTGCGCCCTGAAGGTCGGCTTCGAACTGTTCGTGGTCGCCGGTCCGGCGCTGCTGCAAAGGCTCCACGACCTCGGCTTTCGGGTGTTTCTGGACCTGAAGTTTCACGACATCCCGAATACCGTGGCGGCTGCCTGCCGGGCCGCGGCGCGTACCGGCGTGTGGCTGATCAACGTACATGCCAGCGGCGGCCTGGAGATGATGCGGGCCGCACACGAAGCGGTACGCGAAACCAACGACACCACGGCGCTGCTGGCCGTCACGGTGCTGACCTCCAGCGACGCCGGCACCCTGCGTGAGATCGGCGTGAGTCGCGAGCCGGCCGATCAGGTGGGCTTGCTGGGGGAACTGGCGATACAAAAGGCGGGGCTGGAGGGCCTGGTGTGCTCGGCGCAGGAGGCCGCCATGCTGCGGCGCCGGCTGGGCGAGCGGCCACTCCTGGTAACACCGGGGATCCGGCTGGAAGACACGGGAGGCGATGACCAGAAGCGTGTCATGACCCCCGAGCGGGCCCTGGAGGCGGGCGCCAGCGCGATCGTGGTCGGCCGGCCGATCACCCGCGCCCCCGACCCGGCCGCGGCGATGGAGGCCTTCGTCACAAGCCTGAACATGCCGAATGACGCCGTGGAATGAGGGGGTTTTCCGGCGGGGCTGTTCTCGCTAGGATGCCCGGGTAGTCTCGGGTTGAAGGTTGGAATCCGGGTCTACCACGCGGTGCACGGATGCACCGATCGTTCAACGAAGATAAGGAGCGTTTTCATGAACAAGCTGTTCCAATGCGCGAAGTGCTGGGCCCTGGCGGGCCTCTGTGTCCTGCCACTGGTCATGGTGACCGCATCGGGTGGCCAGCCGGTCAACCTGAACGGGGCATCGGCCGACGAGCTGGCCGCACTGGAGAACGTGGGACCGGTCAAGGCGCAAGCCATTGTGGAGCACCGCGAGGCACACGGTGACTTCGCCTCGGTCCAGGCCCTGACCGAGGTGTCCGGGATTGGCGAGCGCACCGTGGAGATGAACCTCGAGCGCATCGTCGTCGAGTAGCGAGACGGGTGGCGGCATGGGCCGCCACTCACTACCGGCCCCCGGTCGACGGGTCCGAAAGGATGCGTTGGCCGGGGGTTTGCTGTGAAGTCACCAGGAGAAGGAATGAGCCAGAATCACGCCCCGATTCGTACCGCCGTGTTCCCGGTTGCCGGGATGGGTACGCGCTTTCTGCCGGCGACCAAGGCAAACCCGAAAGAGATGCTTCCGGTCGTGGACAAGCCGTTGATCCAGTACGCGGCGGAGGAGGCCGTTGCCGCCGGCATCGAGACCCTGGTGTTCGTGACCGGGCGAAACAAGCGATCCATTCCGGATCACTTCGACAAGGCCTACGAACTCGAACACGAGCTGGAAGAGCGGGGCAAGACCGAACTGCTCGAGCAGGTTCGGAACATCGTTCCCCCCAATGTGACCTGCGTCTATGTGCGTCAGTCCGACGCACTCGGTCTCGGACATGCGGTGGCCTGCGCGCATCCGATCGTCCGCAACGAACCCTTCGCGGTAATCCTGGCCGATGACCTGATCGAATCGGCCAACGGCGGGGCGACGCGGCAGATGGTCGAGCAGTACGCCGAGCACGGCTGCAGCGTGCTGGGGGTGGAGGAGGTGCCGCCCGATCGCACCCACCAGTACGGCATCATCGACCCGGTGCAGACCGGCCCGCGCAGCTGGGACGTCAAGGGCATCGTGGAAAAGCCCGACCCCGACCATGCGCCGTCCAGTGTCGCGGTGGTCGGGCGCTATGTCCTGACCCCGAAGATCTTCGAAATGCTGGCGACCCAGAAGCCGGGGGCGGGCGGCGAGATCCAGCTGACGGACGCGATCGCACGCCTGCTCGAACTGGAACGGGTGACGGCCTTCAACTTCGAGGGGCGTCGCTTCGACTGTGGGTCGAAGCTGGGTTACCTGGAGGCCACGGTGGAGTTTGCACTCAACCATCCGGAACTGAAGGACGACTTCGCCGCATACCTCCGGGCCCGCTCGGCGGGCTGATCGAGTCCGTCACAACCCGGGCCGCTACCACCAGAAACGGCGCTGGCGCGGCCGGATGGGCAGGCGGCCGCGCCAGTACTGGATCAGCAAGAAGCCGAAGGCCATGCCGCCCAGGTGGGCGAAGTGGGCGATGCCGGCGAGGGTGCCCGAGATGCCCAGGTACAGTTCCAGCGCCCCGTAGCCGATGACGAAATACTTCGCCTTGATCGGAATCGGCAGGAAGATCAGGAACAGGCGCTGGTTGGGGAACATCATCCCGAACGCCAGCAGAACCCCGAATACGCCCCCCGACGCGCCGATGGTCGGATAGATCATGTCGCCGTTGCCGTAGGCGGTCACGAACAGCTGCACCAGCCCGGCCCCGATCACGCAGACCAGGAAATACACGGCGAAAGTGCGCGAGCCCCAGGCATTCTCGATCTGCACCCCCAGCATCCACACGGCAAACAGGTTCACGAACAGATGAATCGGGCCGCCGTGGAGGAAGCCGTAGCTCACCAGCTGCCACAACTGGAAGTCCGGCACCCGCATCCACGAGCCATCCTGGTGGACGGTGGCCGGGGTCCCGACGGGCCAGAGCCCGAAATGGTTGACGAGCCAGTCCCCCAGCCAGGGCATCGCGAGAAACAGAGCGACGTTGGTGATCAGCAGGAAGCCGATCACCGGCGGCAGCATGCTGAAATCGGGGTGCCGCGGATCCGGATGCGTCATGGGCGCGGGCGGGCGTCAGGTGCCGCTGAAGTCGTCGGTCACGGCGCCCCGGCTCGCCGAACCCACCAGCCGGGCATACTTGCCCAGCACCCCGCGATCAAAGCGCGGGGCGGGGGTCGTCCAGCGGGCGCGCCGACGCTCCAGTTCGGTGTCATCGACCTGCAGGGCCAGGCGGTTCTCGCTGGCATCAATCTCGATGATGTCGCCGTCCTGGACCAGCGCGATCGTGCCGCCGACGGCGGCCTCCGGCGCGACATGGCCAACCACCATCCCGTAGGTGCCGCCGGAGAAGCGACCATCGGTAATCAGGCCGACCGCATCGCCCAGACCAGCCCCGATAATGGCTGCGGTGGGGGCCAGCATCTCGCGCATGCCGGGCCCGCCGCGCGGGCCCTCGTAGCGGATGACCAGGATATCCCCCGCCTGGATCCGTCCGGCCAGGATCGCGTCCAGGCATTCTTCCTCGGAATCAAAGCAGCGCGCGGGGCCCGAGATCGCGGTCCGCTTGAGACCAGTGATCTTGGCCACGGCGCCCTCGGCGGCCAGATTCCCCTTGAGGATGGCCAGGTGCCCGTGTGGATACAGCGGCCGGTCGAGGGGGCGAATGATGTCCTGGTCCTCCGGGGGAGTCGCGGGAATATCGCGCAGGGTCTCGGCCAGCGTCGCGCCGGTGATGGTCAGGCAGTCGCCGTGCAACCACCCGGCATCCAGCAGCATCTTCATCACCTGGGGTGTCCCGCCCACTGCATGGAACTGGGTGGTGACATAGCGCCCGGAAGGCTTCAGATCGCACAGGACCGGGACCTTGCGGCGAACCCGCTCGACATCGTCGATGTCCAGCGGCACATCCGCCGCGTGCGCGATCGCCAGCAGATGGAGTACGGCATTGGTGGAACCGCCCAGCGCCATGACCACGGCGAGGGCATTCTCGAAGGCCTCGCGGGTCAGAATGTCGCGTGGCCGGCGGTTGGCGTGGATTGCGTCCAGCAGGACCTCCGCCGAACGCGCCGCGGAATCGCCCTTTTCCGGGTCCTCCGCCGCCTGGGTGGAGGAGCCGGGCAGGCTCATCCCCATGGCCTCGAAGGCGCTGGACATGGTGTTGGCGGTAAACATGCCGCCACAGGAACCGGCGCCGGGGCAGGCGTTCTTTTCCACGCCCAGCAGATCCTCGTCGGATAGCTTGCCAGCCCCATGCTGGCCCACGGCCTCGAAGGCACTGACAATGGTCAGGTCCTGATCCTTGTAGTGCCCCGGCTTGATCGTGCCACCGTAGACGAAGATCCCGGGCACATTGAGCCGGGCCAGCGCGATCATCGCTCCGGGCATGTTCTTGTCGCAGCCACCGGTGGCCAGGATGCCGTCCAGGCTCTGGCCATTGACGACCGTCTCGATGGCATCCGCGATGACCTCGCGCGAGACCAGGGAGTACTTCATCCCGGGGGTGCCCATCGAGATGCCGTCGGAGATGGTGATTGTGCCGAAGGTCTGGGGCATGCCCCCGGCCTGACGCACCGCCTGCTCGGCTCGGGCGGCGAGGGCGCCGATCCCCATATTGCAGGGGGTGATGGTGCTGTGGGCATTGGCGATCCCCACGATCGGGCGCCGGAAATCGTCATCTCCGAAACCGACCGCGCGCAGCATCGCGCGATTCGGCGTCCGGCGCGGGCCTTCGGTGACGACGCGACTGCGCCGGTTGTCCTGTGCCATATGCGTCCCTGTCGTATTGGGTTGAACGGGGTGGCCCCAAGAAGCGGCGGCCGCGATCAATGGGCGCCGGGGTCCCCGTGGCGCGAATAGCGTCCATTCATGAACCGGTCAAAGAACTGCCCGAGGGCCGGATGCTCGATCTGCTCCCCGCGCGGATCCGGTTCCAGGTGGCGTTCGGCCACGTAGGTGCTGTGCGAATAGCCATCCACCAGTACGTGATACCACGGCTGATCCTTCGGCGGACGACTCCTGGCCACCGTCTCGTACCATTCATCGGAACCGGCGTATACCGGGTCCACATCGACGATCACACCGCGGTAATCGAACTTGGTATGGTGAACCAGTTCACCGACGGTAAAGCGTGTGCGTGTGGTCATGATCCCCTCTGTACTGCGTCGGTGCGCCTTTTCTATTGTGGACCGCCACCGGCGTTGCATGTTCAGGGCACGCCGCGCCGGTTTACCTGTTTGCAGCTCCTGACACGCCCTCACGGAACCGCCATGAATCGTAACCCGACCGGCCTGAGTCCACGTTTCCACAACGAAGTCCCGCAGGGCGATGATCGCGAGCGCCGCGTCTGTGACCATTGTGGCTTCGTGGACTACGAGAACCCGCGAATCATCGTCGGGAGCGTGGCCATATGGGAGGATCGCGTCCTGCTATGTCGCCGGGCGATCGAGCCCCGCCGTGGTTACTGGACCCTGCCGGCCGGTTTCATGGAAAAGGGCGAGAGCCCGGGTGAGGGCGCCCGCCGCGAGGCCTGGGAGGAGGCCCGCGCGGAGCTGGAAGTCGATCAGTTGCTGGGGGTGTACAGCGTGCCGCACGTCGGGCATGTGCAGATGATCTACCGGGCGCGCCTGCTGAACGACACGATCGCCCCCGGCCCGGAGTCCGAAGAGGTGAAGCTGTTCCCGTTCGACGCCTTGCCGCCGCTGGAAGAACGTGCGTTCCCGTCCGTGAGCTGGGCGCTGCGTCATTACCTGGAAACCCGCGAGCGGATCGACTTCGCCCCGCGCTCGGCGCCGTTGCCGGAGGCGGACGAAGCGGTGCCGGGGCTCTGAACCATTCTGGCGACTATTGTGGCGCGTCGCGCTGCGGCCCGTAGTGGCGGAACTTCTCCAGCACCCGGTCCATCTCCGCGTCATCCAGCAGCGTGGGCCCGCCGATCTGCAGACTCAGGACATACTGGCGCGCCAGCAGCTCGACTTCCTCGGTGAGCCACAGGGCCCGCTCAAGGTCCGGCCCGGTGGCGATCATGCCGTGGTTGGCGAGTAGACAGGCAGTACGGTCCTCGAGGGCCTCAACCGCCAGGCGCGAAAGCGCCTCCGTACCGAAGGTCGCATACGGCGCGCAGCGAATGGAGCTCCCGCCCGCCGCCGCGATCATGTAGTGCAGGGCAGGGATGTCGCGTCCCTGGATGGCCACCACGCTGGCGTACACGGAGTGCACGTGGACAACCGCGCCCAGCTCCGGGCGGGCCTGCAGGATCGCGCGGTGGAAGTGCCACTCGCTGGAGGGCTTGCGCTGCGGGTCCCAGCGCCCGGCGGCATCCACGTACACCAGGTCTTCCGGACGCAGGGCCTCGTAGGGCACACCGGATGGCGTGATCAGCATACCATCGCCCAGGCGCACACTGATGTTGCCCGACGTGCCCTGATTGAGGCCGCGGCGGTTGGTCTCCAGGCCGGCGTGGATGACGGCCTCGCGCAAGGCGGTCGCGTCGGCGGGTGGGAGGCTGTATTCGTGCATGTGGGTACCAGACGACTGGGTGCCGGGCGATTGTAACGGGCCTCCGGGAACCCCGCGCGCGGAGCAGGGTCAATGGGGCAGGTCTGGCGAGTTTTCGCGGGACCCTTCGCCCCGTGGCAAGGCGGCCGGCGGGTCGTCTACAGTTCTCGGTTAGCGTTCAGGCTTCGGCTCGCCCGCCACGGGCGAGATTCTTTTCGTTACAGGGAGGAAGCACCATGAAGAATGCCGCACGTCTTGTCACCGCTTCGGCCGTGGCCGCCGCACTGACCCTCGGGTTGAGCGCTGGCAGCACTGTCCACGCCTTTGACGAACACGAGGCGACCATCGACTACCGTCAGGGCGTGATGCGCGCGATCGGCGGGAACGTCGGGGCCATCGCCGCCGTGGTCGTGGATGGAGCCGATTTCGGGGACAACCTCGAGATGCACACCAGCCAGCTGGTGGCGCTCAGTCAGGATATCCCCAGCCTGTTCCCCGAGGGCAGCGACTTCCCGGATACCGATGCCAAGGAAGAGATCTGGGATGACTGGGAGCGCTTCGAGGAACTCTCCAACGACACCCGCGAGGCCGCCGAGGCGCTCCATGCCGCCGTGGAGGCGGGCAACGAAGACGAATACGCCATTCGCTTCCGCAACCTCGGGCAGTCCTGTCAGGCCTGCCACGACGACTTCCGCCGCGACTGATCGGTGGCAATGGCGGGTACCAAACGAGGGCCGACAGCCTGGCTGCCGGCCCTCTGTCTTGCCGGCCTGATCGGGTCCGCCCCCATACTGGCGGACACCTCGATCGGTGAGCTGGAGCCCGAGGCGGACGCGGAGGATCGCATCGCCTATGGCGAGTACGTCCTGCGGGCCGGGGGCTGTGTCACCTGCCACACGGCGGAAGACGGCGAATTTCTGGCCGGCGGGCGCCCCATCGAGAGCCCCTTTGGCGTGTTCTACGGTCCCAACATCACGCCGGATCCGGAACACGGCATCGGCGGATGGTCCGAGGACGACTTCAAGCGCGCGCTCCAGCAGGGCCGCGGGCCGGACGGGCGGCATTACTATCCCGCGTTTCCGTTTACCTCCTACACCCGCATGAAGGACGAGGACATCGAGGCCTTGTGGGCCTTCCTGCAGGCCGAGGTCGAGCCTGTGGCGCGGGAGAACACGCCGCACGACCTGGTCTGGTACGCGCGGTTCCGGCCGTCCCTGATGGGCTGGAAGTGGCTGCATTTCGAGCCGGGGGCCTTCGAACCCGACCCGGACGAATCGGAGCAGTGGAACCGCGGCGCCTACCTGACCCTGGCCCTCGGCCACTGCATGGAGTGCCACACCCCGCGCACTCGGACCGGCGGTCTCGACCTGGAGCGTCTGGGCGCCGGGGCCCGCCTGCCGGACGGGGATGTCGCCTCGAACATCACCCCGGATCGCGAGACCGGCATCGGACGCTGGGGCGAACGCCATATCGCCCGCTACCTGGAGATGGGCCTGACCCGCGACGGCGACTTTGCCGGCGGCGCCATGGCCGACGTGATCGACCACGGCACCGCTCATCTGACCGACGAAGACCGCCGCGCGATTGCCGTCTACCTGCAGTCGCTGGAGCCCCTCGAGCACGAGCCGGAGTAGGGTAACGGGACCGTAACCCCCCAAACGAAAAAAGCCAGGTCATGGTGACCTGGCTTTTTCTTTGTCTGGCTCCCCGGGACGGGCTCGAACCGCCGACCTAGTGATTAACAGTCACCCGCTCTACCGACTGAGCTACCGGGGAATTGGGCGCAAATCCTAATCGGGCGGGGCGGGGGCGTCAAGGAAAATCTGGCCGCCCGACGCGTTTCGCCGCCGTACCCGGCGTCAGTGGTGGCGCGCCACGAACTCGCGCAGGCGCTCCAGGGCCTTGTCGAGCTGGTCCACGCTGGTGGCGAACGAGACACGCACATGTCCCGGCGCGCCGAAGGCGCTCCCCGGAACCAGGGCCACGCCCACCTCGTCCAGCAGCTGCTTGGTCAGGGCGACGTCGGTGTCGATATCGGCTGCCGCCATCAGGCCGGTGACGCGAGGGAAGCAGTAGAAGGTGCCGTCCGGCATGAGGCAGTCGATCCCGTCGATGGCATTGAGGCCGTCCACGACGTGGCGAGCGCGCTCGGCGAAGGCCGAACACATGGCCACCACGCAGCCCTGGTCGCCGTTGAGTGCGGCCTCGGCGCCGGCCTGGGCAATGGAGGTCGGATTGGAGGTGCTTTGCGACTGGATCTTCTTCATCGCCGCGATCAGGTTCTTCGGACCACCGGCGTAGCCGATGCGCCAGCCGGTCATCGCATAGGCCTTGGATACGCCATTCAGCACCACGGTGCGCTCGAGCAGATCCGGGGCGACGTTGACGATGTTCACGAACGGGGCCGAGCCAAACCGGATATGTTCGTACATGTCATCCGTGGCAATGACCACACGGGGGTGGCGCCGCAGCACCTCGGCCAGTTCGGTCAACTCGGCGGCCGAATACGCCGCGCCCGTGGGATTGGACGGGCTGTTCAGGAACACCAGGCGGGTGTTCGGGGTGATCGCGGCCTCCAGCTGTTCCCCGGTGATGCGGAAGCCGGCATCCTGCTGGGCGCTGACGATCACCGGGCGCGCCCCGGCCAGCAGGGCGATATCCGGGTAGGACACCCAGTAGGGGGCGGGGATCACGACCTCGTCCCCGGGATTCAGCAGGGCCTGGCAGAGATTGAAGATGCTCTGCTTGCCACCGGAGGACACCAGGATCTGGTCAGGGGTGAACGTCAGGCCGTTGTCGCGATCGAATTTGCGGATGATGGCCGCCTTGAGGCTGGCCGTACCGTCCACCGGAGTGTACTTGGTTTCTCCGCGGGCAAGCGCGTCCACCGCCGCCTGCTTGATATGCTCGGGGGTATCGAAATCCGGTTCTCCGGCCCCCAGCCCGACGATGTCCCGCCCCTCCGCGCGAAGCTGAGCGGCCAGCGCGCTGACGGCCAGAGTAGGGGAGGGCTGGATGCGCTGGACGCGGTCGGAAAGCTCGATATCCAAGGGGTAGGCCTCTGTGTGATCGGGTCGATGGGCCGCGCGAGCGGTCGGGGCGAAATGATACTGAAATCAGGCGCGGAGGATAAGGTGCAGCCAGGCGAAGGCGAACAATTCAAGGTCGTATCGGAGTATCAGCCGGCGGGCGATCAGCCGACGGCGATCCGCGCGCTGACCGAGGGGCTGGAGGCCGGCCTCGCGCACCAGGTGCTGCTCGGCGTAACCGGATCGGGCAAGACCTTCACCATCGCCAACGTGATCGAGCAGGTACAGCGCCCCACCATCATCCTGGCACCCAACAAGACGCTTGCGGCGCAGTTGTACGGGGAATTCAAGGAGTTCTTCCCGCACAACACGGTGGAGTACTTCGTTTCCTACTACGACTACTACCAGCCGGAGGCCTACGTCCCGTCGTCGGACACCTACATCGAGAAGGACGCCTCGATCAACGATCACATCGAGCAGATGCGCCTGTCCGCCACCCGTGCGCTGCTGGAGCGGCGCGACGCAATCATCGTGGCCTCGGTGTCGGCCATCTACGGCCTGGGCGACCCGCGCAAGTATCTGTCGATGGTGCTGCACGTCGAGCGCGGCGACCGGATCGACCAGCGCGACCTGCTGCGGCGTCTGGCGGAACTGCAGTACACCCGCAACGACACCGAACTGCGGCGCGCCACCTACCGCGTACGCGGCGAGGTGATCGACATCCACCCGGCAGAATCCGACAGCGAGGCGGTGCGCATCGAGCTGTTCGACGACGAGGTGGAGCGGCTGTCGTACTTCGACCCGCTCACCGGCGAACAGCTGCGCACGGTGCCGCGTCTGACGATCTACCCCAAGACGCACTACGTAACCCCGCGCGAGACCCTGCTGGAGGCCGTGGACCACATCCGCGACGAACTCAAGGAGCGCCTGGAATTCCTGCGCAAGGAGGATCGTCTGGTCGAGGCTCAGCGTCTGGAACAGCGCACGCTGTTCGACCTGGAGATGATCCTGGAGATCGGGTACTGCAACGGGATCGAAAACTATTCGCGCTACCTCTCCGGACGCGCCCCGGGCGAGCCGCCGCCGACCTTTTTCGACTACCTGCCGAAGGATGCGTTGCTAGTCATCGACGAATCCCATGTCTCGGTGCCCCAGGTCGGCGGGATGTACAAGGGCGACCGCTCGCGCAAGGAGACCCTGGTGGAATACGGCTTCCGCCTGCCATCGGCCCTGGACAACCGTCCGCTGCGCTTCGAGGAGTTCGAGGACCTGATGCCGCAGACCATCTACGTCTCGGCCACCCCGGGTCCGTACGAGCGCGAACATGCCGGGGCGATTGTCGACCAGGTGGTCCGCCCGACCGGGCTGCTGGACCCGGAACTGGAGGTCCGTCAGGCCGGTACGCAGGTGGACGACGTCCTCTCGGAGGTGCGCGATCGCGTCGAACGCGACGAACGGGTGCTGATCACCACCCTGACCAAGCGCATGGCCGAGGACCTGACGGATTACCTCACCGAACACGGCGTGCGCGTGCGCTATCTGCACTCGGATATCGACACGGTGGAACGCATGGAGATCATCCGCGACCTGCGACTGGGGGAGTTCGACGTCCTGGTCGGGATCAACCTGCTGCGCGAGGGGCTGGATATGCCCGAGGTCTCCCTGGTGGCGATCCTGGACGCGGACAAGGAGGGCTTCCTGCGCTCCGACCGCTCGCTGATCCAGACCATTGGCCGCGCCGCGCGCAACGTGAACGGCAAGGCCATCCTTTACGCCGACAAGATCACCGGCTCCATGCAACGTGCGATCGACGAGACCGAGCGCCGCCGGGCCAAGCAGATCGAGCACAATGAGGCCCACGGGATCACCCCCCAGGGCATCCGCAAGAACATCGCGGACATCCTCGAGGCGCGCAACGCCACGCCCGGTTCCGGCGGCCGCCGCGGGCGGAAGGTCGCGGAGGAGGGCGCTGATTATCTGGGGGCGCCGGAGAACGCGGCGAAGGAGATCGAGCGCCTCGAACAGGAGATGTTCGCAAAAGCACGCGACCTCGAATTCGAGGAGGCGGCCCGCATCCGCGATCGCATCGAGAAGCTCAAGGCACTCGCCTTTCTCCCCGAAGCCTCGCTATCCTGAAAAGATGGCTCCCGCGGGAGCGCCGATTCGAGCCTTGAGTGATGCCCCAGAACGACCCCTTGCCCCTGGGTCCGGTGATGCTCGACGTCACCGGAATCGAACTCACCCCGGAAGATCGCGAACGCCTGCGACATCCCGCCACCGGCGGGGTGATCCTGTTTGCCCGCAATGCCGGCACGCCGACGCAGATCCAGGCGCTGGTCGCCGCGATCCGCGCCGAGCGCCCCGGCATCCTGATCGCCGTGGATCAGGAAGGCGGGCGCGTGCAGCGCCTGCGCGAGGGCTTCACCGCGATCCCGCCCATGCGCCAGCTGGGCCACGTCTACGACTACGACCGCAACAAGGCCTGTGAACTGGCGCATGCGACCGGCGAGCTGCTCGCGCGGGAACTGCGCGCACTGGATATCGATTTCAGTTTCACGCCCGTCCTCGACCGCGATCTGGAGATCAGTGACGTCATCGGCGACCGGGCGTTTCATTACGACCCGGACGTGATCGCACGCCTCGCCGGCGAACTGATCCGGGGCCTGGCTGCCGCCGGCATGGCCGCGGTCGGCAAGCACTTCCCGGGGCACGGTGCCGTGAAGGCGGATTCCCATGTCGCGCTGCCGGTGGATGATCGCCCCCTGTCCGAAATCGAGAATCAGGATCTCGAGGCCTTCCGGCCCGTGCTTGGAGATCTCGAGGGGATCATGCCGGCGCACGTCCTGTACCCTCAGGTCGACGGCTATCCCGCCGGATTCTCGCGTGTCTGGCTGCAGGACATCCTCCGCCGCGAGCTGCGCTATCGCGGCGCCATCCTCAGCGATGACCTGGCCATGGCGGGCGCCGAGGGGATCGGCGACCCCGCGGAACGGGCGGCCGCCGCACGCGCCGCCGGCTGCGACATGGTGCTGATCTGCAACGAGCCGAAACAGGCCGACCGGATCCTGGAGGCCCAGGTGGATCAGCCCCTGTCCGCCGAATCGGCGCGCCGCCTGGAACGCCTGCGCGCACGGCCCGTCGATGCCGATCCAAACCGCCTCCCGGCGCTTCGCGCGCAGCTCGATCGCTGGCTCCGCGCAAGCCAGCTCGCCACCGCCTGAACCGGGCGGCGCATTGGCGCCCGCGCGTCGAGGCGCCTATAATGCGCCACCGGTCTGCGATTGAGCAGCTAGTAATATTCACACTCACCACTGAAGTTGGAGATCCAAAATGGCCGACAAGCTCCTGATCGTCATGGTCAACACCGACCCGAGCAACGCTTCCGAACTGGGTGCCCCGTTCTTCCAGGCCACTGTCGCCGCCGCGATGGAATACGACGTTGAAGTCGTGATGACCGGTCGTGCCGGCGAACTCGCCAAGAAGGGCGTGGCCGAAAACCTGTTCGTGCAGGAAGGCTCCAGCAAGAGCGTCTACGACTTCATGAAGGATGCCCACGAGGCCGGCGTCGTGATGAAGGTCTGCACCCCGACCCTGGATCTGTGGGGCAACGACCTGATCCCGGAAATCGAGGAAACCGTGGGCGGCGCCTACGTGATCTCCGAAGCGATGGACGACGACACGGTGACCTTCACCTACTAAGGTCCTCGACCTTCGTCTGCCAGCCGGCCGGCCCTTGTGCCGGCCGGTTGCGTTTCCGGGGTCCGGAATTTGCGAGCTTGCCTCGCTCCGGATGCTCGGACATGATTTCCCGCACCGACACCCCCAGGACATGCCATGAGCCCGGAACAGGCGCGAGCCACGCTGCGTGATGCCGACTGTCTCTTCAGCCGTGACGCCGTCGAGACCGCGATCGACCGTCTGGCCGAACGCACGGCGGTCGCGCTGAAGGACCGCAATCCGCTGGTGATGGGCGTGATGAACGGGGGTGTGGTGCTGATGGGCGGGCTGCTGACGCGCTGGTCGTTCCCGATGCAGGTCGACTACCTGCATGCCACGCGGTATCGCGGCGGCACCCGCGGCGGCGACCAGCTGCACTGGCTTGCGCGTCCCCAGGCGGCCCTGCAGGACCGTACCGTCGTGATCGTCGACGACATCCTCGACGGCGGCATTACGCTGGAAGGCATCAAGACCTTCTGCGAAGAGCAGGGCGCTCGGCAGGTCATCTCCATCGTCCTGGTCGACAAGCACAACCCCGACCGGGATCCGGCGATCACCGTCGACTACGCGGCCCTGGAGGCGCCCAACCGCTACCTGTTCGGGTACGGTATGGACTACCAGGACTACCTGCGCAACGCGCCCGGCATCTTCGCCGTGGCCGACCACCAGGGAAGCACTGATTAATGTCCGCACCCCGCATCGCCGTCATCGGCGGCACCGGTCTGACCCGACTGAAAGACCTGCAGATCACCCGACGCCAGGTGATGCACACGCCCTATGGGGAGCCCTCCGGCCCGCTGGTTTTTGGCCGGCTGAACGACATCGAGATCGTGTTCCTCCCGCGCCACGGGGCGCGCCACACCATCCCGCCACACCAGGTGAACTACCGGGCCAATATCTGGGCACTGCACAACGTCGGTATCGACAACGTGGTCGCCGTCGCCGCGGTCGGCGGGATCACCGAGGAGATGAAGCCGGGGGTGGTCGCGATCCCGGACCAGATCATCGACTACACCTGGTCACGCGCGAACACGTTTTTCGAAGGCGGTGACCTGGAAGAGGTCACCCATATCGACATGACCTGGCCGTACAACGAGGCGGTTCGCCAGACCCTGATCCGGGCGATCGACGAGCTCGGGATCGAGGCGGTGGAGGACGGGACCTACGGCGCGACTCAGGGGCCACGCCTGGAGACGGCCGCGGAGATCGACCGACTGGAACGCGACGGCTGCGACCTGGTCGGCATGACCGGCATGCCCGAGGCGGCCCTGGCGCGCGAAGTGGGCCTCAACTATGCCTGCTGCGCCGTGATCGCCAACTGGGCCGCCGGCCGGGCCGAGGGCGAGATCACCATGGACGACATCGCGGCCAATCTGGATGTGGGCATGACGCGGGTCAAACAGATCCTGACCCACGTGATCAGCAGTCTTTCCTGAGAACCGCCGGAGCCCGGCCAAGGCCGGATTCGGGCATGGACACGCAAGAGAGGGGCAAGACCGGGGGAGATACCGGCGACTGACCTGAAACCCGCCAACCGTCGCTCACCTCGGATTTAACATAATATGTATTATGCGTCGTTTCCGTTGGAGCAGCGGCGTGCCGGAATGGTCTCGACGCCTGGGTATCCCGCGTCGCGGCATGCGAATCGCCCGACACCCAAAACCGCGGACCCGATGCAGCGCTCCGTTCAGGCGCTCACCGCCTTTTCGATGCCCTCGGTCATCACCTCGACCAGAAAGTCGACCTGATCCTCGGTGATCACGTACGGCGGCATCAGATAGCTCACGTTCCCCAGCGGTCGCAGCAAGGCGCCCCGGGTCAGGCCATGGCGATAGATGTGCAGGCCGCGGCGCTCCTGCCATGGGTATGGCGTCCGCTGTTGCTTGTCCTGCGCCAGTTCCACCGCCGCAATCATGCCGTGCTGGCGGACATCGGCGACGTGTGGATGATCTTTCAAGGGTTCAAGCCGTTTCTGGATATGGGATGCAAGCTCCCGGTTTCTCTCGAGAACGGGATCCGATTGAAAGATATCCAGGGTGGCCAGTGCCGCCCTGCACGCCAGCGGATTCCCGGTGTAGGAATGGGAGTGCAGGAACATGTTGAGCTTTTCGTAATCGTCGTAGAACGCCTGGTAGATCGAGTCCGTGGTGAGCACCGCGGCCATGGGCAGATAACCAGCGGTCAGCCCCTTCGACAGGCACAGGAAATCGGGCGTGATCGGCCCCTGTTCGCAGGCGAACAGCGTGCCGGTGCGCCCGAAGCCCACGGCGATCTCGTCGGCGATCAGGTGCACGCCGTGACGGTCACAGGCCTCGCGCAGTAGCCGCAGGTATTCCGGGTCGTACATGCGCATGTGGCCCGCGCACTGGACCAGGGGTTCGACGATGACCGCGGCGACCTCATCGGCATGCGCCGCAAGCGCCTGTTCCATGTGCACGAACTGGCGGCGCGCCACGTCGGCGCAGGTTTCGCCGTCCTCGCGGTCGAAACAGTCCGGGGCCGGCACCGTGATCACATCCAGCATCAGGGGTTCGTAAGTGGCGCTGTAGAGCGGCACATCGCTCACCGAAAGCGCGCCCAGAGTCTCGCCGTGGTAGCTGTTCGACAGCCGAATGAAGCGGGTCTTTTGCGGGCGATCGACGTTGCGCCAGTAGTGAAAACTCATCTTCAGGGCGACTTCCACCCCGGCACTGCCGTTGTCCGCCAGGAACACCCGCTCCAGCCCGTCGGGGGTGATGTCGATCAGGCGTTCGCACAGCTCCACGACCGGTTCGTGGGTGCAGCCCGCGAGGATCACATGCTCCAGCCGGTCCAGCTGATCCTTGACCGCATCGCCGATACGCGGATTGGCGTGGCCAAAGAGGTTGACCCACCAGGAGCTGATCGCGTCCAGGTAGCGGTTGCCGTCGAAATCGTAGAGCCAGACACCCTCCCCGCGCTGGATCGGGAGCAGCGGGAGGGTGCCCTCCTCGCCGTAATCCTTCATCTGGGTGCAGGGATGCCAGAGGGCGCGCAGGTCGCGTTGCTTCAGGGTGTTGTTGTCCATGGAGCGTATTGTGCCAAAGCCGCTCGCATAGAAGGCGGTTACTGACCGGATTCGGCCTTCATCGCGGCCCGTTCGTCCTCGAAGAAGAAGCGCTCCTCGCCAAAGGCCGGCTCCAGCTGATCCAGCCAGGTGGCCTGGTCGTCATAACGCGCGAAGAAGGGCCGCTGTACCCAGTCGGGATTGCGCGCCTGAATAAACCGCAGCACGAATACCTTCTCGCCCTGGATCTCCGCCACGCCCTGGATCTCGACCTTGCCGGGTTCCGCGCTCATCGAGGGGCCCCGGGCGGTGCGACCCAGTCCGGAAACCTGCTGCATGGCCTCGCGATAGATCTCCCAGGCCCGGGCCAGTGGCACCTCGAAATAGCGTCGGGCGCCGGTGTCGCGCTCGACGAACATGTAGTACGGGATGATCCCCAGGCGGACCTCTTCTCGCCACAGATCCGCCCATGCGGATGCATCATCGTTGATGTGCCGCAGCAACGGGCCCTGGGCACGGATCTCGGCACCGGTATCCCGGACGCGGCGGATCGCCTCGCGCGCGATCGGGGTACGCAGCTCGTGGGGATGGTTGTAATGCGCCATCAGCGCCACGTGCTTCCCCGCCTCCGCGAGTCGCTCCAGGAGATGCAGGAGCTCGTCCGCGTCACTGTCCGTGACGAAGCGATAGGGCCAGAACGTTAGGGCCTTGGTGCCGATGCGAATGGTCTGGACATGGGCCAGATCCGACTCCAGCAATCCTTCCAGGTAGGCCTTCAGGTGCTTGGTTTTCATCACCAGCGGGTCGCCGCCCGTCATCAGCAGGTCGCTGATCTCCGTGTGGCTGCGCAGGTAGTCGTGCAGCAATCCGGCATCGGTACTGGCGATCCGCAGTTCCTTGTCTCCGACAAACTGGGCCCAGCGAAAGCAGAAGGTACAATAGCTGTGGCAGGTCTGCCCCTGTCCGGGGAAGAACAGGACCGTCTCGCGGTACTTGTGCTGCAGCCCGTTGATCACTTCGCCCGCCTCCTCGCTTGGGCGATTGAGCTCCATCTGCCCGGCGGGATGCGGGTTCAACGCCTGGCGCAACTCGCGTGCCAGCGCCTGGATCTCGTCACGCCCCGCCCCCCTTCGGTGCAGCTGTGCCATGCGCTCGAAGGCCTCGGGAGCGAGCATGTCCCGTTGCGGAAAGGTCAGCTGGAACATGGGATCGTCGGGGACGCGGTCCCAGTCGATCAGCTCCTCGATCACGTACTCGTTGACCCGGAACGGCAGCACGCTGGCGACCACGCGCATTTCGAACCGCATGGCCTCCGGCAGCGCCGCGACCGCCGGAATACGGTCAAGCGAACGGTCATTGAAGACCCGGAATTCGCGCGGCTCGACCGCCCCGAGCTCGGGGTCCTGATAGAACTGGACAACGGAATTCATCCGTCCCTCCTGTACTGGCAAGGTGCAAAACGGCGCAGCGCCTGCGGGAGGCCGGAAGGCGCGGTGGACGAGGCCATGCGGCCGCTGCGAGGGCCCGTTCACCAAACCCGATGACATGGATTGAGGCGCAGACCCGGGGTATTCAGGGAGCCCGCAAATTAACAACTTGCCCGGGGAATCACAACAAGCGCCTGACACGCGGCACCGGTCACGGCGGCTCTGGCGCGCGCTCGGTGTTCTACGGGCCGCCCGACTGGGTTACCCTTCGGGCCCGGCCCAGGAGGATCGCATGCACCCGGAATTTCCGCAGGAAGGGATTATCCATCTCAACCATGCCGCCGTCGGCCCATGGCCGCGACGCACCGAGGAGGCGGTCTGCCAGTTCGCCCATACGAACGTCGTCCATGGTTCGCGCGACTACCTCCAGTGGCTGCGGCATGTCGATGCAACCCGGGCGCTCGCCCGCACGCTGATCGGCGCCCCGTCGGCCGAGGATATCGCCTTCGTCAAGAACACCTCGGAGGCGCTGTCGATGGTGGCCTTCGGCCTCGACTGGTGCCCGGGCGACAACGTCGTGTTCCCGGCCCACGAGTTTCCGTCCAACCGCGTGGTCTGGCTGGCCGCGGCCGAGCGCTTCGGCATCGAGGCCCGCGAGGTGCCGGTTGGTCCGGAGCCGGAACGCGATCTTCTGGCCGCCTGCGACGGGCATACGCGCCTGGTCGCCACCAGTGCGGTACGCTACGACTCCGGGATGCGCATCGACATCCAGGCGCTGGGCGCTGAACTGCGCGCGCGCAGCATCCTGTTCTGCGTCGACGCGATCCAGCACCTGGGCGCCCTGCCCTTTGATGCGCCCGGTTGTCATGCCGATTTCGTGATGGCGGATGCGCACAAGTGGATGCTGGCGCCGGAGGGGATCGGGGTGTTCTACGTGAACCCGGAGGCGCGCGAGCAGCTGACGCTGCAGGAATACGGCTGGAACATGCTGGCGCATGCCGGTGACTTCTCCAACCCCGGCATCGAACCAGCCACCAGCGCCCGGCGGTTTGAGCCGGGCAGCCCGAATATGCTGGGGATTCACGCCCTGCACGCCAGCCTGTCGCTGCTGCTGGAGACCGGGCTCGAGACCATCGACCACGAAATCCGCGAGCACTGGCTGCACCTGGAGGACGGGTTGCGCAGCCAGGGATGCCGCATCCTGACACCGCGCGGCCGGCGCGCCGGCATCCTCACCTTCCGGCCACCGGTGGACGATCTGGATGCGCTGTATGCCCGGCTTCAGGGGTACGGGGTGCTGTGTGCCCTGCGCGGCGGCGGGATCCGCTTTGCACCCCACTTCTATCTGACGCGGGAGCAGATCGACCGCGCGCTGGAGTGCCTGGCCGAGGCCATCCGCGAGAACGCGGCTGCAGGCGTACGCTGAGGGTGGCGGATGCGGGTCGACAAGGGGACCCGGACGCGGCGAGCTGCGGCGGGTGACGGGCTCGAACGGCAAGCCCGCCCGAACACCCTGGCCTTTGCCCGGCGGCTAGAACGTGTGGGTCTTGCGGTCCGAGTTCAGCATACCGCCCAGGTGCTCCTCGATGCGGCGATGAGTCACGCCCTTGTCGGACTTGTTGAACTGCACGCCGATGCCGCGCAGGCGGTTGCCCTGCGCCCGTGGCGGGGTGATCCAGACTACCGTGCAGGGCGTCGGCAGGCGGTCCGAATCCTCCAGCAGTGACAGCAGCAGGAAGACTTGATCCCCGAGCTTGTAAGCCTTGTCGGTCGGGATGAACAGCCCGCCATTGGTCACGAACGGCATGTACGCCGCATACAGCGCGGGTTTTTCCTTGATTGCCAAGGTGAGCATGCCCTGCCCGGCCATAGACCCTCCCGTGTGACCTGATTACGTGCTGGGCCAAGGAGTATCGCCCATCGATGCGATCGCGCGCCACCCCGTTGCCGCTCGCGGCGTGAGTTATGCAGCTACTTCGCCTGGAAATTCAGGGCGATATCCTCCATGCGCAGCTGCGGGTTCAGCTGACGGCTCGCCTGGCGTTGCCAGACCAGCGCCCGCGCGGACAGCTCGGCCAGGCGTCGCGCGCCGGCACGCCGGGCAAAGCCCTCCAGAAGATCGCGCGGGAATTGCCGGCCAAAGGCATCCGGCTCGCCGTTGACCGCCAGACGCTGGGCCGACACCAGCAGGGCCTGGATCCGCGGAATCAGGGATTCCGGCAGGCTGCGCTGCAGGGTAGCCGCCATTGCGTGCACGCTGGCGCCACGCAACAACGCGGTCAGGGCCTCGCGGTCCTGTTCCCAGCGACCCATGCGTTCGGGGTCGGTCAGGATCTCGCGGGCGGCCAGCGGTCGCCCGAGGCTGGCTGCATAGGCCTCGTCCACCGCTGCCGGATTATCCGAGAACCCGCGCAGCCAGGCCGTCGCGTCCGCCGGGGCCGGATTGGCGATCTCGATGGTCTGACAGCGGCTGCGGATCGTCGCCGGCAGACGCGCGGGCTGCGCCGCCTCGAGGATCAGCATCGCCCCGGTCGGCGGTTCTTCCAGGGTCTTGAGCAAGGCATTTGCGGCATTCGCGTTCAGGGCGTCGGCCGGGCGGATGATCACGGAGCGCAGATCCCCCGACCCGGACAGCGACAGGAAGTCGATCGCCTCGCGGGCCGCGGCGATCAGGATCTCCTTCCCGGCCTCCTCCGGTTCCAGGGCCATCACCTCCGGGTGCACACCGGTACTGAAGCTGCGGCAGGCGTTACACTCGCCGCAGGCCGCTTCCTCGCCGCTGGCGCGCTGGCACAACAGTGCCTGAACCAGCGCGGTGGTCAGCAGGGCCTTGCCCACCCCGGTCGCGCCGTGGATCAGCAGACCGGTGGGCAGGCGGCCGTCACGTCCGCGCCGGACCAGTCCGCTCCACGGCGCCTGCAGCCAGGGCGGCAGCGCCTCCCGGGTGTCGGTTCCCTCCATCCTTCAGCCGCCCCCCAGCGCGTGCAGCGGCAGGCGCTCCCGCACGCCCGCCAGGATCCGCTCGGCCACGGTGTCCGGATCCGCCGCTCCATCCACCACCAGGTATCGGTCGGGGGCCTTTGCCGCGCGCTGGCGATACGCCTCGCGCGCGCGCTCGAAGAAGTCCAGCGCCTCTCGCTCGATCCGGTCACGGCGCCCCCGCTGCACCGCCCGTTCCAGTCCGGTCTCGGGGGCAATATCCAGCAGGATCACCAGATCCGGCCGCAGCTCGCCCTGCAACCAGTCTTCCAGACGGGCCACTCGGTGGTCGCCCAGGCCCCTCCCCGCGCCCTGGTAAGCGAAGGAGGCGTCGGTAAAGCGGTCGCTGAGCACCCAGTCGCCCGCGTCCAGGGCTGGCCGGATGATCTCGGCCAGATGCTGGGCCCGCGCCGCGAACATCAGCAACAATTCCGCCTCCGGGCACATCCCGGGCAGATCCGGATCCAGCAGCAACCCGCGCAGGCGCTCGCCCAGCGCGGTTCCGCCCGGCTCGCGCGTGACGCGCAGGCTGTGGCCGGCGGCGCGCAATCGAGCCTCCAGCCGCTCGATCTGGGTGGTCTTGCCCGAGCCCTCGATACCCTCAAGCACCAGAAAACGACCAGGATGGGGTGAGCGATCCATGCGCAGGGGCTCCCGTTAGCGGTTGCGGATGCCGTAGCGGCTGCCGTCCCCGCCCAGCTGGTAGCGGATCACGGCCTCGCGGTGTTCGCGATAGGTCTGGGAGAAATGATGGCTGCCATCGCCGCGCGAAACAAAGAACAGGTCGTCGGTATCCGCCGGCCGCGCGGCGGCCTCCAGGGCGGCCCGCCCCGGCAGCGCGATCGGCGTCGGGGGCAACCCCGCGCGCGTGTAGGTGTTGTAGGGGTGGTCACGATCCAGCTCGGCCCGCGTCAGCCGCTGCACGCCCGGTTCCTGCACGTACAGCAGGGTCGGGTCGGTCTGCAGTCGCATGCCGCGCTTCAGCCGATTCACGAATACGCCCGCTACCCGGTCCCGCTCGTCCCCACGCCCGGTCTCGCGCTCGATGATCGAGGCCAGGATCAGCAGCTCATAGGGGGAATCCACCGGGTGGTCCTCGATACGGCCTTCCCAGGCCCGCTCCAGGTGCAGGCGCATGGCCTGATGGGCGCGCTCCAGCACCGTCAGGGCCTCGGTGCCGGAGCCGAAGAAATAGGTATCCGGAAGAAACCAGCCTTCCGGATGATCCAGGTCCGACAAGCCCAGGGTCTCGAGGAGGTTGTGAACCCCGACCGACTCCGGCGGACCGACCAGCTCCGGATGTTCGCGCAGCGCGCTCAGTGCCTGGCGGATGGTCCAGCCCTCGGGAAAGGTCAGGCGATGCTGGATGACCTCGCCCCGGGCCATCGCGTGCAGCAGATCGCGCGGCGTCATCCCCGGGGTCACTGCGTACTCGCCGGCCTGTAGCCGCGGCGCAAGCCCCTGGCGCCGCCCGTAGACCTCCGCCACCCAGGCGGACTCGATCCAGCCGCGCTCAGCAAACGAACGGCTGACCGAGCGCAGCCCCTGACCCGATTCAAGCTGGTAGCGTTCCGAGGCGTCCAGCGCCAGGGGCGTGTCCAGTTGTGCCCGGTAGTGTTCGCCCAACCACCAGGCGGTGCCCAGGGCAAGCGCGACCACCAGAGCCAGGACGGCGAGACTAATGCGCTTCATGCAACGCGATTCCCATGCGGTAGAGCGGATCATCCTGCCACGCGCGCCCCGGATTGTCCGCTTCAGCCAGCACCGCCGGGGTCATCCCGAGACGTGCATTCGTTATGTAGATACCGTCGGCCTGCCTGATCCGTTCGGTCTCCGGATATTCCTCGACCACGGAGAATCCAAACCCTGCCGCATGATCGAGGATCCAGGCCCGCCGGGTCCCGGCAATCCCGGCCTGGTCGAGCGGGGGCGTCAGCAGCTGCTGCCCCTCGCGCACCCAGAGATTGCCCTGGGTGGCGCTGATCACCCGCCCCAGTGCATCGCAAACGATCGCTTCCTCCCAGCCAGTTTCCCAGTGGCTGCGTACCATCACCTGTTCCAGGCGGCTGGTGTGCTTGAGCCCCGCGAGCGCCGGGTTCACCCCAACGGGGACGGCCGACCAGCCCAGAACCAGGGGGCTCCGGTCGCCGGGTGGCGTGGCGTCCAGCGCGGGCCCGGCACTGACGATCCGCGTGGGTGCCGGATGGGCGGGTGGCGCGTACCCTCGGGGCCCTCCGCCACGCGTAATCGTCACCCGCACCAGGCATTCGGGCCCGTGCGCCACCCGTGCCACTTCCTCGAGAATCTGCCCTTCCTCGGGCTCCGGGAAGCCCAGCTGGCGCAGGCCCCGCCACAGCCGATCCCGGTGGTACGCCCACAATTGCGGCTGGCTCGAACGCACGCGCAGGGTCTCGAACAGCCCATCCCCGAGCAGCAGCCCGCGATCACCCACCGAGACGTTCTCGTCCGGTTCCCCGTTCACCAGGATCACGAAAGCGCCTCGTTGTGCACGCCCAGCGCCTCCAGAAGACCCCTTGCCTTGTGCCGGGTCTCCTCGAGCTCGCGCTCCGGGTCCGAGTCAGCCACGATGCCGGCACCGGCGCGGAAGCGCAGCTCGTTCCCGTGCGCAACGAGCGTACGGATCAGGATGTTGGTATCCATGCGCCCGTGCCGGCTAACGTAGCCACAGGCGCCGGTATAGGCGCCACGCGGCGCGTACTGCTCCAGTTCCTGGATGATCTGCATGCTGCGAATCTTCGGGCACCCGGTGATGGTGCCCCCGGGGAAGACCGCCCGCAGGACATCAGCGGCCGTGGTCCCGGGGCGCAGGCGCCCGACGATGCTCGAGACAATGTGGTGCACCCGGCGATAGCTCTCGATGGTCATCAGCTCCGCGACCCGCACGCTGCCAATCTCGGCCACCCGCCCGACATCGTTGCGTTCCAGGTCCACCAGCATCACATGTTCGGCCCGCTCTTTAAGATTAAAGTTCAACTCACTGAAAAGACGCCGATCCTTATCGGCGTCCGCATCCCGTCTGCGGGTCCCCGCGATCGGCCGGGTCTCGATTTCGCCCCGCTCTACCGACACCAGGCGTTCCGGCGAGGAGCTGATCACGTGGGCCCCCGGCAACTGCAGCCAGGCGGCAAACGGGGCCGCATTCGCCTGACGCAGGCGCATATACAGCACCGCCGGATCCAGCGGTGCGGCCGCCGTGGCCTGCCATTCCCGCGACAGATTGACCTGGAAGGTGTCGCCGGCCCGAATGTACTCGAGGCCGCGAAGAACCGCCTCGCGGTACCGGGCCGGATCCTCCTCCTGCAACGAAAGATCGGGCAACGGGCTGCACGCCGCGTCCGCATCCTCCTGTACTGCCTCCAGGTCCCGCTCGACCTGCGCCCGGCGCTCGGCATCGTCCGTTTCGTCCACGAACCATGTCCGGCCCGCGTGGTAATCATGGATCAGGGCCGCGGGAAAATAGGTCAGCAGCGCGTCCGGCAGCCAGGGATCCGACCGGCATTCACCCAGCGCCGGCTCCAGGCCCCAGGACAGCTCGTATCCCGCGTAGAGGAACCACCCTCCGAGGAACGGGAGATGGGCATGGGGCGTGTCGTCCGGGGCCAGCTCCGGTACCCCGGACAGGTCCTGGTCCAGCGCCTGCAGGATATCCTCGCCCGCCGCGGTCGAAAGGGTTCGACCGGGAAAGGCAAACAGGATGGAGAAGCGTGCCGGGGCCTGCCCGATGAGGGCCGACTCCAGCAGGTGCGGGTAGCGTTCGGGGAATCGCCGCGCCAGGGCCGCGAAATCGACCCCGGCGGCCAGTGGATGGACCGCCATGGCGGCGCCGCAGCGTCAGATGCTGCGGAACACCAGCGTGCCGTTGGTGCCGCCGAACCCGAAGGAGTTGGACAGGCCGACCTTGGTGCTCATCTCGCGCGCTTCGTTGGCCACATAGTCCAGATCGCAGCCCTCGCTCGGGTTTTCCAGGTTGATGGTCGGCGGCGACACCTGATCGCGCAGGGCCAGCGCCGTGAAAACGCCCTCGATCCCGCCGGCGGCCCCCAGCAGGTGGCCGGTCATCGACTTGGTGGAGTTCACCAGAAGCTTGTAGGCATGGTCGCCGAAGGCCTTCTTCAGCCCCTGGGTCTCCGCCAGGTCGCCCGCCGGCGTCGAGGTCCCGTGCGCATTGATATACCCGACCTCTTCCGGATTCACGCCGGCATCCTTGAGCGCCCGGTGCATGCACTTGGCGGCGCCGGAGCCATCCTGGATGGGCTGCGTCATGTGGTGGGCATCCGCGTTCCAGGCGAACCCCGCGACCTCGCAGTAGATGTTCGCCCCGCGAGCCTTCGCATGCTCGTACTCTTCCAGCATCATCACGCCAGCGCCATCGCTAAGCACGAAGCCGTCACGATCCTGGTCCCAGGGGCGGGACGCGCGTTCCGGATCGTCGTTGCGGGTGGACAGCGCGCGAGCCGCGGCAAAGCCGCCGATGCCCAGCGGCGTGGTCGCCATCTCGGCCCCGCCGGCCACCATCGCATCGGCGTCGCCGTAGGCGATCATGCGCGCCGCGTCGCCGATGTTGTGGGTGCCGGTGGCACAGGCCGAGACGATGGAGATGTTCGGGCCCTGCAGGTTGCGCATGATGGACAGATTGCCAGCCACCATGTTGATGATCGCACTGGGCACGAAGAATGGCGAGATCTTGCGCGCCCCGCCCTTCAGGTATGCCCCGTAGGAACGTTCGATATACGGCAGACCGCCGATGCCGGAGCCGATCGCGACCCCGATGCGTTCGGCGTTCTCCTCGGTCACCTCCAGTCCGGAGTCGTCCAGGGCCTGAAGCCCCGCGGCCAGCCCGTAGAGGACGAAGGTGTCCATCTTTTTCTGATCTTTCGTCGGGACGTAATCATTGGCCTCGAAATCCCGAACGGCGCCGGAGATCTTCACCGGCATGTCCGAGGCATCGAAGACATCGATGGGGGAAATGCCGCTCTTGCCGGCCTTGATGTTGCTCCAGGCCTTGTCGATAGTGGATCCGACCGGGGAAACAATCCCCAGCCCGGTAATCACGACACGTCGCTTAGCCAATGATGTTCTCCTCGAAAGACTGAAATACGCGTTCAGCGAAACGACGAAGGGCCGCCCTGCGCGCAGGAAGGCCCGTTCGCGTCGTCCTGACCGGCGCCCGGAGGCGTCGGATCAGTCCTTCATGTGCTCGTTGATATAGTCGATCGCCTGCTGCACGGTGGTGATCTTTTCCGCCTGCTCGTCGGGGATCTCGGTCTCGAATTCTTCTTCGAGCGCCATCACCAGTTCCACCGTGTCCAGCGAGTCCGCACCCAGGTCGTCAACGAAAGCGGCGGCGTTGGTCACGTCCTCTTCCTTGACTCCCAGTTGCTCGACAACGATCTTCTTGACGCGTTCTTCAATGCTACTCATGGTTCAGAAATCCCCTTCGGTGTGAGGCGGCTTCGTTGAAAGGTCCGCCATTCTAGAGAAAAGCCCCGCCGCGATCTAGCGATCCGTGCAGCGAGCCATGCGGGCGGCACGCGGCCTGCCCGCCGTGATCAATGCATGAACATCCCGCCGTTCACGTGCAGGGTCTCGCCGGTGATGTAACCGGCCTCCTCGGACGCGAGGAAACCCACCGCCGCGGCGATCTCCTCCGGCGCGCCGAGGCGCCCCAGCGGGATCTGGCCCAGCAGGGCCGCTTTCGTGTCATCGCCCAGCTCGCGGGTCATGTCGGTATCGATGAACCCGGGGGCGACCGTGTTCACCGTGATACTGCGGCTGCCGACCTCGCGCGCCAGCGACCGGGCAAACCCGGCCAGGCCCGCCTTGGCCGCCGCATAGTTGGTCTGTCCCGCGTTGCCGGTGGAGCCGACCACCGACCCGATCAGGATGATACGGCCGCGGCGCAGCTTCATCATGCCCTTCAGCAGGCGCTGGGTCAGGCGCACGGCGGCGGAGAGGTTGGTGTCGATGATCGCATCCCACTCCTCGTCCTTCATGCGCATGAAAAGGTTGTCGCGGGTAATGCCGGCGTTGTTCACCAGCACCTCGATCGGGCCTTCCTGCGCCTGGATCGCCTGCAGGCCGGCGGCGACGGAATCGGCGTCGGTGACGTCCATGGCGATGCCGCGGCCGCCCCATTCCTTCAGGGCCTCGGTGATCCGCTCGGCGCCGGCGTCACTGGTGGCGGTGCCTACCACCTGCAGGCCCTGCTCGGCCAGACGCCGGGCGATGGCGGCGCCAATGCCGCGGCTGGCGCCGGTTACCAGGGCTACACGTTTGCTGTCAGACATGGTTGTGCCTTTGCTTCATGTGAGAGGGAGTCGCGAACCGCGGCGGCGCGAGCGCGCTCAGGATGCGTCCGACCCCAGGCGTTCCAGGGTGGCGTTCAGCGTGTCGCGATCGGCGACATCGAACAATTCCAGATCGCGGTCGATGCGCTTAGCCAGTCCGGTCAGCACGCGCCCGGGCCCGCACTCGACCTGCACCGCCACGCCCTGCTCGCGCAGACCGCGAATGTTCTCGACCCAGCGCACGGGCCGGTACAGCTGCGCGGCCAGGTTGTCCTTGATGGTCTCCGCCGAATCCGCCGGCGCGGCCGTCACATTCTGCCAGACCGGGATGCTCGGCGAGCTGAAGCGGGTGCTGTCCAGCGCGGCCTGCAGGCGCTCGGCCGCCGGCTGCATCAGGGCGCAGTGCGAGGGAACCGAGACCGGAAGCTTCAGGGCGCGCTTGGCGCCGGCGTCCTTCGCCGCCCCCACCGCACGGTCCACCGCCGCGGCATTACCCGCGATGACCACCTGGCCCGGGGCGTTCAGATTGACCGCCTCCAGCACCTCGCCACCCGCATGCTCGCTGCAAAGGGCCTGCACCGCGGCATCGTCGAGCCCGAGGATCGCGGCCATCGCGCCCTCGCCTTCCGGGACCGCCGCCTGCATCGCCCGGGCGCGTTCCGCGACCAGCCGTACCGCATCGGGGAAGCGCAGCACGCCCGCGGCCACCAGGGCGCTGTACTCGCCGAGACTGTGACCGGCAACCGCCTGCGGGCGCGCGGTGGTCTGCTCGCTCAGCAGTCGCCAGGCGGCAACCCCCGCGGCCAGCATCACCGGCTGGGTCCATTCGGTCTGGTTCAGCTGCTCGACCGGGCCGTGTTGGCACAGGCTCCAGAGATCGGCGTCGAGGCAGTCCGACGCCTCCTGAAAGGTGTCACGGACAATGGCATGGTCGTCGCCCAGATCGGCCAGCATGCCGGTGGACTGGGACCCCTGGCCGGGAAAAACGGCTGCCCAAGAAGTTGTCATTCGCAATGGTCTCGCGCGTGAAAGCGCGCGTAGTGTAGGCGGTCAGGGAAATCGCGGCAAACGCGGCGGCCGGCTCGTTCCACACGCGCGCCGCGGCCCTCGCCCCGTCGATCCACGCCGTGGACCGGCCCTGCGAGGCGCGCCATGACTTGTGTTCCGCTGGTGCATCCGGATAATGTCGCCACCTTGATTCAATACGAGAGGAACTGTATGGCGAAGGAAGACGAAATCGAGCTGGAGGGTACCGTCGTCGAGACGCTCCCGAACACCACCTTCCGGGTGGAGCTCGAAAATGGGCACACGATCACGGCGCACATCTCCGGCAAGATGCGCAAGCATTACATCCGGATCCTGCGCGGCGACAAGGTGATCGTGCAGATGACGCCCTATGACCTGACCAAGGGTCGCATCGTCTACCGCAACAAGTAAGTTCGCCTCTCCAACGAAGAAGCCCCGGCAGGACCGGGGCTTCTTCATTTGCGGGCCCTTGCGCGGGCCCGGTTATGCCAGCACGCCGCATCAGGACGACACGGCCGTCTCCTGGATATCCAGCTCCAGCCCGGACTCGCCCAGTCGGACCACCACCTCGCCGCCGTGCGCCAGACGGCCGAACAGCAGCTCGTCGGCCAGCGGCTTCTTGATGTGCTCCTGCAGGGTGCGGGCCATCGGTCGCGCACCCATCTTGACGTCGTAGCCATGCTCGGCCAGCCAGGCCCGGGCGTCCGGCTCCACCGTCAGGTGGACCTTCTTCTCGTCGAGCTGGGCCTGCAGCTGAGTCAGGAACTTGTCGACCACATTGAGGATGGTCGCCTCGTCCAGCGGCCCGAACTGGATGGTCGCATCCAGCCGGTTGCGGAACTCCGGCGTAAAGGTCCGCTTGATCGCCTCCATCGCATCGCTGGAGTGGTCCTGCTGGGTAAAGCCCACCGACGGGCGGCTGGCCTGCTCGGCACCGGCGTTGGTGGTCATCACCAGGATCACATTGCGGAAGTCCACCTCGCGTCCGTTGGCATCCGTCAGCGTGCCGTGGTCCATGACCTGCAGGAGCACATTGAAGACGTCCGGGTGAGCCTTCTCGATCTCGTCCAGCAGCAGCACGGAATGCGGATGCTTCAGGATGGCGTCAGTGAGCAGCCCGCCCTCGTCATACCCCACATAGCCGGGCGGTGCCCCGATCAGGCGGGAGACCGTGTGGCGCTCCATATACTCGGACATGTCGAACCGCGCCAGGTGGATGCCCATCTGCTGCGCCAGCTGACGGGTGACCTCGGTCTTGCCGACCCCCGTCGGCCCGGCAAACAGGAACGAGCCGATCGGCTTGTCCATGTCGCCCAGACCGGAGCGTGCCATCTTGATGGCTGTCGCCAGGGTGCCGATCGCCTCGTCCTGGCCAAACACGGTCATCTTCAGGTTGCGGTCGAGGTTGCGCAGGGTCTCCTTGTCGGAGCTGGAAACCGACTTCGGCGGGATGCGCGCGATCTTCGCCACGATACTCTCGATATCCTGCACACCGATGGTCTTCTTGCGCTGGCTGGCCGGCTGCAGCTGGCGGCTGGCCCCGGCCTCGTCGATCAGGTCGATCGCCTTGTCCGGCAGGAAGCGGTCGGTGATGTAACGGTCGGCCAGCTCCGCCGCCGCCCGCAGCGCCGGCTTGGTAAACCGTACGTTGTGGTGCAGCTCGAAGCGGGATTTCAGACCGCGCAGGATCTGCTCGGTCTCGTCGACCGTCGGCTCGGGCACCTCGATCTTCTGGAAACGCCGCGCCAGGGCGCGATCCTTCTCGAAGATGCCGCGGTATTCCTGGTAGGTCGTGGAACCGATGCACTTCAGCTCGCCCGAGGCGAGCATCGGCTTGATCAGGTTGGAGGCATCCATCACCCCGCCGGAGGCCGCGCCGGCCCCGATGATGGTGTGAATCTCGTCGATGAACAGCACCGCCCCCGGCTCCTTCTTGAGCTGGGCCAGAACGCCCTTCAGGCGCTTCTCGAAGTCGCCGCGGTATTTGGTCCCCGCGACCAGCGCCCCCAGGTCCAGGGCATAGACGGTCGCGGATTCGATCGCCTCGGGCACCTGCTCGTCGACGATGCGCCGCGCCAGACCCTCGGCAATGGCGGTCTTGCCGACCCCGGCCTCACCGACCAGCAACGGGTTGTTCTTCCGCCGGCGGCAGAGGATCTGGATGGTGCGTTCGATCTCGTGATCGCGCCCGATCAGCGGGTCGATCTCGTCCTTGCGCGCCTTGTCGTTGAGGTTGGTGGCATAGAGCTGCAGCGCGTTGGTCTTTTCCTCGCGCTCGCCCTCCACCGGCTCGGCCTGGGACTCGTTCGAGTTCGGCTGCGCCCCGAGTTCGTCCTCACCCACCTTGGAGATCCCGTGCGAGATGAAGTTGACGACATCCAGGCGCGAGATGTTCTGCTGCCCCAGCACGTACAGCGCCTGGCTGTCCTGTTCGCCGAACAGGGCCACCAGGACGTTGGCGCCGGAGACCTCCTTGCGTCCGCTGGACTGCACATGAAACACGGCCCGCTGCAGCACGCGCTGGAAGCCCAGCGTCGGCTGCGTCTCGCGCGAATCGTTCGGCGGGATGCGCGGCGTGTTCTCGTCGATATAGGCCTCCAGCTCGTCGCGGATGCGATCGAGATCGCCCCCGCAGGCCCGCAGCACCGTGGCCGCGCTGGGATTCTGCGCCAGCGCCATCAGCAGATGCTCAACGGTCACGAACTCGTGACGTTTTTCGCGGGCCTCCTTGAAGACCATGTTCAGGCTGAATTCGAGTTCCTTGTCGAGCATGGGAGTCAGGCCTCCTCCATCGAGCAAAGCAGTGGGTGCTGATGGCTGCGGGCGTAGTCGTTCACCTGCGCCACCTTGGTCTCGGCCACATCCCGGGTAAAGATGCCGCATACTCCCTTGCCGCGCGTGTGCACGTGCAGCATCACCCGGGTGGCCTTTTCGCGATCCATGCTGAAGAAGGTCTCCAGTACCTCGATCACGAACTCCATGGGCGTGAAATCGTCGTTGAGCAGGACCACCTTGTACTGTCGCGGTGGCTTGAGCTCCGGCCTCGATTCTTCGACCGTTACCGAGTCGTCTCGATCGGGGTTTTGGGGCTTGTCATCACTCATCGGTCGAACTCGCGCCTTCAGCGGTTACTCGTTTGGGTCGTCTCCATCCTCGAATGGTTCCGGGCCGAGGCCAAGTGCCCTTACGGACACTCCGACCACCGACCCGTCCCGTCACATGTGCTTGATCATCGCCTCGCCAAAGGCCGAGCAGGCAATCGGCTCGACGTTATCCATCAGCCGCGCGAAGTCGTAGGTCACCTCGCCGGCGCTGATCGCGCCGCCCATGCCCTTGACCACCAGGTCCGCCGCCTCGGGCCAGCCCAGATGCCGCAGCATCATCTCGGCAGACAGGATCAGCGAGCCGGGGTTCACCTTGTCCTGGCCGGCATACTTCGGCGCCGTGCCGTGGGTGGCCTCGAACATCGCGGTGGTGTCGGACAGGTTCGCACCCGGAGCGATGCCGATGCCACCCACCTGCGCGGCCAGCGCATCCGAGATGTAGTCGCCGTTCAGATTCAGCGTGGCGATCACCGAGTAGTCCTCCGGGCGCAGCAGGATCTGCTGCAGGAAGGCATCCGCGATCACGTCCTTGATCACGATGTCGCGGCCGGTCTTCGGGTTCTTGAAGGTCTGCCACGGGCCGCCGTCCAGGTCCTTCGCACCGAACTCCTCGCGGGCCAGCTCGTAGCCCCAGGCCTTGAAGGAGCCCTCGGTGAATTTCATGATGTTGCCCTTGTGCACCAGCGTCACCGACGGGCGGTCGTTGTCGATCGCGTACTCGATCGCCTTGCGCACCAGGCGCTTGGTGCCCTCGCTGGAAACCGGCTTCACGCCGATGCCGGCGGTATCCGGGAAGCGGATCTGGGTCACGCCCATCTCGTTTTGCAGGAAGTCGATGACCTTCTTCGCCTCCGGCGTGCCGGACTCGAACTCGATACCGGCGTAGATGTCCTCCGAGTTCTCGCGGAAGATCACCATATCGGTCTTCTCCGGCGCCTTCAGCGGGCTCGGGGTGCCGTCGTAGTAGCGCACCGGGCGCAGGCACACGTACAGATCCAGCTTCTGGCGCAGCGCCACGTTCAGGGACCGGAAACCGCCACCAACCGGCGTAGTCAGCGGGCCCTTGATGGACACGCGGTAATCCTTCACCGCCTCCAGGGTCTCGTCCGGAAGGCCCGAATCATCGTCGTAGACCCTGGTCGCCTTCTCGCCGGCATAAACCTCCATCCACTCGATCGCCTTCTTCCCGCCGTAGGCCTTCTCCACGGCCGCATCGGTCACCCGGCGCATCACCGGGGTGATATCGACCCCGATGCCGTCACCCTCGATATAGGGGATCACCGGATGATCCGGCACCTGCAGCTTCCCCTGCTCGTCGACGGTGATGCGTTCGCCCTTCTCCGGGACCTGAATGTGCTGATAGGCCATGCCAACTCCTTGTACGGAAATCGAGATCAATGGATCGGTCAATCGGGTATGCCTCGATTATACATGCCGAAGCGCCATCTCCGGGGGCCCGGAGCGAGTGAAATCGACGTTCCGTCATGGTCGTGTGCGCCACTGCCTGCGTTATCATCCGCCGCATGACCGAACGCCTCCCCTGTCACATCACCGTGGCCGCCGTGATCGAGCGCGAAGGCCGGTTCCTGTTTGTCGAGGAGACCGACGGCGGGCGCCGGGTCCTGAACCAGCCGGCCGGGCACCTGGACGCCCGCGAAGACCTGATCGAGGCGGTAATACGCGAGGTCCGCGAGGAGACCTCCCTCGCGTTCACCCCCGAGGCCACCCTCGGCTGCGATCTCCTGGAACTGGCCAGCGGCGCCGTCATCCTGCGCACCAGCTTCTGTGGCTCGACCACGCCCCTGCCCTCGCCCGGCCCGCGAGACCCGGCGATCCATGCCCTGCACTGGCTGACACCCGAGGCGGCCGAACGCGACTGGCCCCTGCGCAGCCCCCTGGTGATGCGCAGCATCCATCGCTACCAGGCTGGCCCGCGTCTCCCGCTCGCGGCGGTCGGCGGGCTGGTTCGGGCGGTCACGCCATGAGCGGCGGCGAGCGCGTCATCATCGGCCTCTCCGGGGGCGTCGACTCCGCCGTCGCCGCCAGCCGCCTGCTGGAGGCCGGCTATCGCGTCGAAGGCCTGTTCATGAAGAACTGGGAGGATGACGACGACGCCGAATACTGCGCCGCCGAGGCCGACTACGCGATGGCCCGCGAGGTCGCGGATTGTCTCGAGATCCCCCTGCACAAGGCGAACTTCGCCGAGGACTACCGCCAGCGGGTGTTCGCCCAGTTCCTCCACGAATACGAGGCCGGGCGCACCCCCAACCCGGACATCCTCTGCAACCGCGAGATCAAGTTCCGTTCCTTCCTCGACCACGCGCGCGAGCTGGGCGCCCGCTGGATCGCCACCGGTCACTACGCGCGGGTCCGCCATCATGCGGACTTCAGCGAGCTGTGCATGGCGGCCGACTCGAACAAGGACCAGACCTACTTCCTGCATACCCTGACTCAGGAGCAGTTACGCCCGGCCCTGTTCCCGCTGGGGGATATCCCGAAGGACCAGGTCCGGGAGCGGGCCCGCGAACTGGGTCTGCCGAACCACGCCCGCAAGGACTCCACGGGGATCTGCTTTATTGGCGAGCGGCGCTTCCGCGACTTTCTCGCGCAGTACCTGAACGCCGCCGAGGGCGAGATGCGCACCCCGGAGGGTCAGGTCGTCGGCCGCCACCAGGGCCTGATGTTCTACACCCTCGGCCAGCGCCAGGGTCTCGGCATTGGCGGGGTCGACGGTTTCGCCGAGGCCCCGTGGTATGTGGTCGACAAGGATCTCGAGCACAACGCCCTGGTCGTCGCCCAGGAGCCGCAGCATCCGCGACTGATGAGCCCGACGCTTGTCACCGAGCCGGTCCACTGGATCCACGACGTGCCTGCCCCGGACGAGCCGCTCCGGGCCCGCCTGCGCCACCGCCAGCCCCTGCAGGACTGCCGCATCGAGGCGCTTGCGCCGACGGGCGCCACAGTGGTGTTCGACAGCCCGCAGCGCGCCGCCACCCCCGGGCAGTCCATCGCCTTCTACCGCGGTGATGTCTGCCTGGGCGGCGCGGTGATCGCGACCCGGACCACGCTGGACCACCACGCAGGCGCCATTCAATCCGCGTCTCCCTGAGTGAGTCCGCCGGGTCACTTCCGGTATAGTGAGCCCTGCCTGGCGCCCCGCCCTCGACCCACCAAGGAATGAACTGGCTTGGACCGCTCCGATCACAACCGCACGCTGGCGCTTGCCGCCCTCTTCCAGTGCGCCAGCCTGGTCAAGGATCTGGCCTGGCGCGGCAGCTGCGACGAATACGAGTTCGAGGTCCTGATCGGCAGCCTGTTTGCCTTCGATGCCGAGACACCGGAGGCGGTCTACCGCGAAGCCGTCAGCCTGAAGAGCGGCCTGGAACGCATCGAGAGCCAGCTGCAAAACGGCAGCAAGCCGCCGGACATGGAGATCACCCGCTACGCGATCGGCTTGATCTTCCTCGAGCGCAAGCTGCAAAAACGCGACGATATGCTGCAGACGCTGACCGACGGTCTGCAGGGCGCGCAACGCCAGATCGACTACTTTCACATCACCCACGAGAGCGTGATCGCGCGGCTCGCCGAGATCTACAAGGAGACCATCTCCGAACTCGGCCCGCGCATCATCGTGCAGGGGGAACAGAACAACCTCTCCAACCCGGAGACCGCCGCGCGCATTCGTGCGTTGCTGCTGGCCGGAATCCGGGCCGCGGTCCTCTGGCGCCAGGCCGGCGGATCGCGCTGGAAACTGCTTTTTGGCCGCAAGCGGCTGATTCGCGAAGCGAACCACATCCTCAATCGACTCAATACCTGAACGCGGAAGACGCATCATGAGCCACGCCGACCCGAAGAACACCCAGACCCTGTCCGCTGGCGGCCTCGACTGCCGTTACGTGCCGATCACCGATGACGCCCGCGCGAAGGGTCTGCCCTTTGCCCTCAAGGTGCTGCTGGAAAACCTGCTGCGCTTCGAGGACGAACGCACCGTCCGGCGTGCCGACATCGAGGCCCTGCTGGACTGGGACCCGAAGGCCGAGCCGGCCCAGGAGATCGCCTTCCGACCGGCCCGCGTGCTGCTGCAGGACTTCACCGGCGTGCCGGCGGTGGTCGACCTCGCCGCGATGCGCGACGCGATGGAGGCCCTCGGCGGCGATCCGAAAAAGATCACCCCGCTGCAGCCGGCGGAGCTGGTGATCGACCACTCGGTCCAGGTGGATGCCCACGGCAACGCCAACGCGATGAACCTGAACGCGGAGCTGGAATACTCCCGCAACCGCGAGCGCTACAGCTTCCTCAAGTGGGGCCAGCAGGCCTTTGATACCTTCAAGGTGGTGCCACCGGACACCGGCATCGTCCACCAGGTGAACCTCGAATACCTGGCCCGTACGGTGTTCGTGGACGACCAAGCCGAGGGGGGCTGCATGGCCTACCCGGATACCCTGGTCGGCACCGATTCCCACACCACCATGATCAACGGCCTCGGCGTACTCGGCTGGGGCGTGGGCGGCATCGAGGCCGAGGCCGCGATGCTCGGCCAGCCGATCTCCATGCTGATCCCGCAGGTGGTGGGCTTCCGCCTGACCGGCAAGCTGGCCGAGGGCGCCACCGCGACCGACCTGGTGCTGGTGATCGTCGAGATGCTGCGCAAGAAGGGCGTGGTCGGGAAGTTCGTCGAGTTCTTTGGCGACGGCCTCGCCGATCTGCCCCTCGCCGACCGCGCGACCATTGCCAACATGGCACCGGAATACGGCGCCACCTGCGGCATCTTCCCGATCGACGACGAGACCCTGAACTACCTGCGCCTGACCGGGCGTGACGCCGGCCATATCGAATTCATCGAGGCCTATGCCAAGGCCCAGGGGCTGTGGCGTGACGACAGCGCCCCGATCGCCCGCTACAGCGACATGCTGGAGCTGGACCTGTCCACGGTCGAACCCAGCCTCGCCGGGCCCAAGCGCCCGCAGGACCGCATCCCGCTGAGCCAGGCCGGCGCCACCATCAGCCGCCATCTGGACACCATGCTGAAGGAGCGCGAGAGCGGCGCCGACGAACCGGCCGAGGCCGAGCGCTTCGCGGCCGAGGGCGGGCATACCGCCGTGGGCGTGGAACACCAGGCGGAGGAACCCCATCACACCGCCATCGAGATGGACGGCGAGACCTTCACGCTGGATCACGGCGACATCGTGATCGCGGCCATCACCTCCTGCACCAACACCTCCAACCCGTCGGTGATGCTGGGTGCCGGCCTGGTCGCGCGCAAGGCGCGCGAGGCGGGGCTGCAGGTCAAGCCCTGGGTGAAGACCTCGCTGGCCCCCGGCTCGCGCGTGGTCACCGACTACCTGGAGAAGTCCGGCCTGCTGACCGATCTGGAGGCCCTTGGCTTTCACGTGGTCGGCTATGGCTGCACCACCTGCATCGGCAACTCGGGCCCGCTGCCCGAGCCGATCTCCGAGGCCATCATCAAGGACGACCTGATCGTCAGCTCGGTGCTCTCCGGCAACCGCAACTTCGAGGGGCGCATCCATTCCGAGGTGCAGATGAACTTCCTCGCCTCGCCGCCCCTGGTGGTCGCCTACGCCCTGGCCGGGCGCAGCAATATCGACCTGTACAACGATCCCATCGGCGAGAACGCCGAGGGCGCGCCGGTCTACCTGAAGGACATCTGGCCGACCACCGACGAGGTGCGCGAGGCCGTCGCCAGCCACGTCGGCGCCGGCAGCTTTACCAGTGCCTACGGGGATCTCTACTCCGGCGAGGAGCGCTGGCGCAACCTGGAGGCCCCCAAGGGCGAGCGTTTCGAGTGGCAGGAGGACTCCACCTACGTCCGCAATCCGCCCTACTTCAAGGGCATGGGCATGACCCCGATGCCCTGGCACGACATCCAGGGTGCGCGCGTGCTGGCCCTGCTGGGCGACTCGGTCACCACCGACCACATCTCCCCGGCCGGATCGATCGCCAAGGACAGCCCCGCCGGGAAGTACCTGGAATCCAAGGGCGTAAAGCCCGCGGACTTCAATTCCTATGGCTCGCGGCGCGGCAACCACGAGGTGATGATGCGCGGCACCTTCGCCAACGTGCGCCTGCGCAACCTGCTGGCCCCGGGCACCCAGGGCGGCGTCACCCAGCACCTGCCGGATGGCGAGCAGATGTCCATCTACGACGCCGCCATGCGCTACCAGGAAGAGGACACCCCGCTGATCGTGATCGCCGGTCAGGAATACGGGACCGGCTCCTCGCGCGACTGGGCCGCCAAGGGGACCCTGCTACTGGGAGTCAAGGCGGTGATCGTCGAGAGCTTCGAGCGCATCCACCGCTCCAACCTGGTGGGCATGGGTGTCCTCCCACTGCAGTTCCTGCCCGGCGAGAACGCGGCCAGCCACGGACTGACCGGGCGCGAGACCTATAGCATCACCGGCGTGGAGAACGGCGAGGCCCGCGAGGCGACGGTGACCGCGGTGGACGACGACGGTCAGCGCACCACCTTCACCGTGCGTGTACGCCTGGATACCCCGCAGGAGGTGGACTACTTCCGCCACGGCGGCATCCTGCCCTACGTGTTGCGCCAGCTCGCGGGTTCCGCATAAGGTCTCGGCATGGGACGACGGATCTCCACGGAGGCAATACAGTCCGGTCAGACACTGGCGACCGCCGTGCATGACCGCTCCGGCCGTCTCCTGATCCCCGCCGGCATGGTGCTGCAGGACAAGCAGATCCGCGTGCTGCTGTCCTGGGGTATCAGCACGGTCGAGGTGGTCGAGGACGAGCAGGCAGCGGCCAATGATGGTCAGGACGAGCCTGTGGAGCTCCCGCCAGAAACCCGGCCCACGCCGGAGATGGAGGAACAGGCCGATACCATCCTGTCCGAGCGCTTCCGCCACTGTGACGTGAACGCCCACCCCATGGACGGGTTCCACCAGCTCGCCCGTGAGCAGTTGCTGGATGAGCTGATGCGCCGCGGGCACCGGTCCCGGGGTGCATGATGACCGTCGCCGAGTTCCTCGAGCAGGACGACTCGCTGTGCAGCTTTTCCGGCAGTTACAACACGATCTTCACCCGTCTTAGCGATCCCACGGCCAACGTCGCCGGGATCACCGAGGCAGTGGAGCTGGACCCGACCATCGCCGCGAAGACGCTGCGCATGGCGAACTCCTCGCTGTACGGCTTTCCCGAGCCCATCGACACCCTGCACCGCGCGGTCTCCATCATCGGCCTGCAGCAGATGCGCCAGATCGTGCTGTCGACAATCGTCATTGAGCATTTCCGTGGATTGCCGGTCATCGGCGTCGACATGGAGTCGTTCTGGCGCCACAGCATCGCGGTCGGCGTGCTCAGTCGCTCCATCGCACGGTTCCGCCGCGAGGCCAACATCGAACGGCTGTACCTCTACGGCATCATGCACGATCTGGGGCGGCTGCTGCTGTTCCTGCGCCTGGGCACCCGCACCGAGGAGCTGATCAACATCCGCGAACGCGAGCAGTGCCTGCTGTTCGAGGCCGAACGCGAGCTGCTCGGCTTCGATCATGCCGCCATCGGCTCCGCCCTGCTGGAGGAATGGGGCATGACCCCGGCCCAGGTGGAGGCCACGCGCTACCACCATGCCCCGGAGGAGGCACGCGCCTTCCCGGTGGAAACCGCGATCGTGCACGTCGCCGACAGCATCGCGAATTCGCTGCGCCTGGGATCGTCCGGCGAGCGCTTCGTGCCCCCGGTAAGCCCCGAGACCTTCGACCGGATCGGCCTGGAGATGCCGGTCTACGAAGACATCATCGGCCACGCCCGCAAGCATCTGGACCAGATGCAGGCGATCCTCCTCGACTGAGCCCGTATGCAGGCAAAGGACGCTGTTGCATGAGCCCATCGTATCGCACGCCCGAGGAGGTCAATGCCCTCCATGAGCGCATCCGCTTCCTCGAGGAGGCCCTGGAGGCCAACGCCTACGCGATGGACGTGCTCGCCTCGACCACGGCGATCTTTGGCGATACCGACCGCAACCGCAGCCCCGAGCTGATCATCCAGAACAGCATCGAGTCCATTCGTCGGCTTCTGCCGGCACAGGACATGGCGGTCTACGTGCTGGACAACGACTGCTCCTTCAATCTCGCCTACCAGGAGCGCCCGGAGGAGCTGGAGCCGGACCTCGCGGACACCGTGGAACAGCTGATCCGCGACGGGCAGTTCTCCTGGGCGCTGCATCAGAATCACCCGGTCTGCCTCCCCTCGCCGGTCGACGGCGAGAGCGTCATGCTCCACGTGATCTCCACGCGCACCCGGATTCGGGGGATGTTCGTCGCCCGCTTCCGCCAGTCGGAGCTGCAGCGGTACGAGATGATCCTGTCGACCCTGACCATGGTGCTCTTCAATACCGCCTATGCCCTCGAGAGCGCCGACCTGTTCCAGATGATGGATCGGCGCCAGAAGGCCCTGCAGCGGATCACCGAGCGCCAGTCGCGCGAACTGCTGCACCACATGTCGCACGACTCGCTGACCAACCTGCCCAATCGCATGCTGTTCAGCGACCGCCTGTCACAGGCCATGGAGCGCCATGCCGGCGCCGCCGGTCACGTGGCGCTGATCCTGCTGGACCTCGACAATTTCAAGCGCACCAATGACTCCCTCGGCCATCGGGCCGGCGACGAGCTGATCCGCAAGGTCGCGCAGGACCTCTCCGAACTGCTGGACCATGCGCGCGAGCGTTCCGGTCGCCACCTGCGCACCACCCTGTCGCGCCTGGGCGGCGACGAGTTCGGCATCCTCGTGGAGGACAGCCAGGGGCTGGAGGGTATCGTCCGCCTGGTCACCGACGTCGTCCGCAAGACGGCAACCGAGCGCCAGATCTTCGATCAGCCGGTGGTCAGCAGCGTGTCCTGTGGTATCGCGGTGTACCCCTACGACGGCGAGGACGCGGACACCCTGCTGGGCAACGCGGATGCCGCGATGTACGAGGCCAAGCAGCGCGGGCGCAACGGGTTCCGCTTCTATACCCAGGACCTCAACGCCCGCACCTTCCGTCACTTCGAGCTGGAAAACGAGCTGGGCCAGGCCATTGCCAATGAGCAACTGGTGCTGCACTACCAGCCCAAGGTGGAGCTCGCGACCGGCCGGGTCATCGGCGCCGAGGCCCTGATCCGCTGGCAGCACCCGAAGCTGGGCCTGCTGCCGCCCGGCCACTTCATCGAACTGGCCGAGGACATGACCCTGATCGAGGAGATCGGGGAATGGGTGCTGCGTCAGGTCTGCCGCGACCTGCAATCCCTGCGCATGGGGGAGGACGAGCTCCCGCGGGTCGCGATCAATGTCTCCGCCCGCCAGCTGCGCCAGCCGGATCTGGCCGGCGGCTTCCATCGCATCATCCGCGAGGCCGGCATCCCCACCCGCTGCATCGAACTGGAGCTCACCGAGACCAGCATCATGGATGACCCCAAGGGTGCCGCGCGCGTCTTCCAGCGCCTGCGCCAGGTTGGCATGTCCCTGGCCGTCGACGACTTCGGCACCGGCAACGCCTCGCTGATGCAGCTCAAGCAGTTGCCGGCCGATACCCTGAAGATCGACCGCTCCTTCGTGAAGGATCTCGACCACGGCGAGGAGCATGCGCAGATCGTGCGCGCGATCGTGCTGATGGCCCGCACCCTGGGGCTCGACGTGATCGCCGAAGGCGTGGAGACCGAGCGCCAGGCGCAGATCCTGCAGGACCTCGACTGCCACACGGCCCAGGGCTACTTCTACTCGCACCCCGTCCCGTTTGCCGACTTCCGCGGGCTGCTCCAGCCAGGCGTGGCGCTCCCGCTCGCGACCGCCTGACGCCTCGTCCTCCTGCGCCCCGCGACGCTTCTATTCTGACGGGCCGGTCAGGTTCGCGGGGTCCAGGAGGGCCTGCAGGCGCTCGCGCGGGATGTCAGTGTGTTCTGCCGCCACCTCGACGATGGGCCGCCCGGTCGCGTAGGCCTCCTTGGCGATACGCGCACCGGCCTCGTAGCCAATCTCCGCGTTCAGGGCCGTCACCAGGATGGGGTTGCGGTCCAGGGCGGCGCGCACGACCGCCTCGTTCACGGTGAAACCCGCGATGGCGCGGTCCGCCAGATGCCCGGCCGCACGCGCCAGCAGGCCCGTCTGATTCAGCAGATTGTCGGCGATCATCGGCAATCCCACGTTCAACTGGAAATTGCCGCCCTGCCCGGCGGCCGCGATCGCCGCATCCAGACCGATCACCTGCTGCGCGGCCATGATGACGCCCTCCGGGATCACCGGATTCACCTTGCCCGGCATGATCGAGCTGCCCGGTTGCAGGGCCGGCAGCGCGATCTCGCCCAGCCCCGCCAGCGGACCGGAGTTCATCCAGCGCAGGTCGTTGGCGATCTTGATCAGGCTGGTGGCCGTGGTGCGCAGCTGCCCCGACAGTTCCACCGCCGTGTCCTGGCTGGCGAGCCCCGCGAACCCGTTGGATTCGCGCTCGAAGGCAATGCCAGTGCGTTCCGCCAGGCGCTGTGCCACACGCTCGCCGAACGCAGCCGGGGCATTGATCCCCGTACCCACCGCGGTGCCACCGATCGCCAGCCGGTTTACCCGGTCGCGGGTCGCGCGCAGGCGTTCGACATCCAGCTCCAGCTGCGTGCGCCAGCCAGACAACTCCTGGCTCATGCGCACCGGCATCGCGTCCATCAGGTGGGTGCGCCCGGTCTTCACGATCGCGGTCAGTTCGCCCTCGCGCCGCGCGATGGTGGCGATCAGGTGACGCAGCGCCGGGATCAGTTCCTGTTCCAGCTGGGTCGATGCCGCCACGTGCAACGCGGTCGGGATCACGTCGTTCGAGCTCTGGGAACGGTTCACGTGGTCATTGGGGTGGATCGGCAGGGCCTCGCTGGAGGCCAGGCGCGCGATCACCTCGTTCATGTTCATGTTGGTACTGGTGCCCGATCCGGTCTGGTAGACATCCACCGGGAAGGCATCCGCATGTTCGCCACTGGCGATGGTCTCGGCGGCCGCGACAATGACCCCGGCCACCTCCGCCGGCAGCTGCTCCAGCGCCTGATTGGCTTCGGCACAGGCCGCCTTGGTTTGCGCCAGGGCACGAATGAAGGCCGCCGGGAGGGGGCGTCCGGCGATCTGGAAGTTGTCCACCGCACGCTGGGTCTGGGCGCCCCACAGGGCCTGCTCCGGGACCGCCACCGGTCCGAGACTGTCCTGTTCCTGACGCATTGCGGGCTTCGACATGCCGTTCTCCTGGTTGGGTCCGCGCGGGTAGCCGGGGTCTCCCCGGCGCGATGCTGTATTGCAACTGAACGCCTTAGTATACTGCGCCGCCTGACTCGAACCCGACCCCGGAATGCCCATGTCCCCGAGCCCCCTGACTGCGATCAGCCCTGTCGACGGCCGCTACGCGCGCCATACCCGCGACCTGGCGCCCTACTTCTCCGAACAGGGCCTGATGCAGGCCCGCGTGCGCGTGGAGATCGCCTGGCTCAAGGCCCTGGCCGCCGAGCCGGCTATCCCCGAGGTGCCGGCCTTGACCGACGCGGCGGGTGCCTTCCTCGATGAGATCGCCTTCGGCTTCGACGAGGTCGCGGGCGCCCGGGTGAAGGAGATCGAGGCGACCACCAACCACGACGTGAAGGCGATCGAGTACTACATCAAGGAACAGATGGCGGACCGCGCCGACCTGCAGAGCCAGATCGAGTTCGTGCACTTCGCCTGCACCTCCGAGGACATCAACAACCTCGCCTACGGCGTGATGGTCCGCGAGGCCCGCGACCAGGTGATGCTGCCGGCCCTGGACAGCGTGCTCGCCCCCCTGCGCACGCTTGCCGAACGCTTCGCCGAACAACCGATGCTCGCGCGCACCCACGGCCAGCCGGCCTCCCCCACCACCATGGGCAAGGAACTGGCCAACGTGGTCGCGCGTCTGGAGCGCCAGCGCGACGAGATCGCCGCCGTCGCCTGCCGCGGCAAGATCAACGGCGCGGTCGGCAACTTCAATGCCCACAGCGTGGCCTACCCGGAGGTCGACTGGCCGGCCCTGTCGCGGCGAATGATCGAGGGCCTGGGGCTGGAACCGAATACCCACACCACCCAGATCGAGCCGCATGACTTCCTCGCCGAGCTGTTCCATGCCTTCATGCGCGCGAACACCATCCTGCTGGATGCGGCGCGCGACATCTGGGGCTATATCTCGCTGGGCTACTTCAAGCAGAACGTTGTGGCCGGCGAAGTCGGCTCCTCGACCATGCCGCACAAGGTCAACCCGATCGACTTCGAGAACGCCGAGGGCAACCTCGGCCTGGCCAATGCCCTGTTCGATCATCTCGCGGGCAAGCTGCCGGTGTCGCGCTTCCAGCGCGATCTGACCGACTCCACCGTGCTGCGCAACATCGGCCTGGCGTTCGCCTGGTCGCTGATCGCCTACAAGGCCTTCGATCGCGGCCTCGGGAAGCTGGAGATCGAGCCCGGCCGCCTGGCGGAAGACCTGGACCAGAACTGGGAGGTCCTGGGCGAGGCGGTCCAGACCGTGATGCGTCGCTACGGCATCGAGTCGCCCTACGAGAAGCTCAAGGAACTGACCCGCGGGCAGCGCATTACGCCCGAGGCCCTGGCGGCCTTCATCGACGGCCTCGAGATCCCGGAAGAGGCCCGCGCGCGCCTGCGCGAGCTGACGCCGGGCACCTACACCGGCATCGCCGAGAAACTCGCGCGCGACCTCTGATCCCGCACGGCATGGCGGCCCCGGATCCGAACCAACCGCTGGTCCTGCTTGGCGGGCTCACGCCTGCCGAGTTTCTGCGCGACTACTGGCAGCAACGCCCGCTGCTCGTGCGCAATGCGGTCCCGGGTTTCGAGAATCCCATCGAGCCCGACGATCTGGCCGGCCTGGCGACCGATCCGGATGCCGCCAGCCGCATCGTCCGCGGGCATGTCGACCGCCAGGACTGGGACGTGGAGTACGGCCCCTTCGACGCCGAGCACCTGGGGCAGCTGCCCGCGCAAGACTGGACCCTGCTGGTCACCGACGTGGAACGCTTCTGGCCCGGCGGGTCGGACTTCCTCGCCCGTTTCGACTTTATCCCGCGCTGGCGCCGGGACGACCTGATGATCTCCTATGCCCCGCCCGGGGGCTCCGTCGGGCCGCATGTGGATCAATACGACGTGTTCCTGTTCCAGGCGGCAGGACGCCGCCGCTGGCAGATCCAGGACCCACCGGGATCGCTGGATTGCCACGACGACCTGCCGCTCGCCATCCTGCGCGAGTTCCACCCGAGCGAGACCTGGGAGCTGGGCCCCGGCGACCTGCTCTATCTGCCGCCCGGTCTGCCGCATTACGGCCTGTCGCTGGATGCGCAGTGCATGACCTGGTCGGTCGGTTTTCGCGCCCCGACCATCCTCGACGTCCTGACCGGCTTCCTCGAGGAGCGCGCGAACGTGATCGGCGACCAGGCGCGTTTCGAGGATCCGGGGCGTCACCCGGCTGCCTGCCCCGCCGAACTCCCCGCCGCGGATCGCAGGGAACTGCGCGAGGCCCTGCGCGCGCTGCTCGCCGCGGAGGACCAGGACCTGGACGCCTATCTCGGCCGATTCCTGACCCGCCCCGCCGGGAACATCGAGCTCGCTCCGGAAGACCCCGGGATCGCGGCCCGCGCCGGGGCCGCGGAACGCTTCGTCCTCCACCCCGGTATCCGCCGCGCGTGGTTCCAGGGCCCCGACGGCCCGGTCCTGTGCGTCGGTGGCAATGACTATCCCGCACAGCGCGTCACGCCCGAGATCCTGGAGACGTTCTGCCGCGCGGAGACGCTCAGCGTCGCGGAATGGGAGGAGGCGATCCCCGCGATCCGCCAGATCCTGGCGGACGGGCTCGAGGCGGGCTGGATCGCCCCGGAGACGCCCGCCGAGTAGCCGCCTGTACGGTGGTGAGGCGTCAGGCCGCCCGGGGCAGACAGGCCCGGGCGGCGCGCTCGATCAGCTCCGGGCCGGCGCCGGGCTGATGGGCCCCCTCGGTCAGGACACGCCGCCACTGACGGGCCCCGGGCTCCCCGTGGAACAGTCCCAGAATGTGCCGGGTCAGGCGAGCCAGCGGCACGCCATCTCGCCGCATCCCCTCGGCCAGCTCCAGGAGCCCCTCCAGCACCCCCTCGCGTGTCGGATCCTGTTCCGCACCGAAATACACCCGGTCCACCAGGGACAGGCTCCAGGGCTCGTGGTAGGCCTTGCGTCCGAACATCACGCCATCCACCTGCTCCAGATGGGCCCGGGCACCCGATACATCGTCGAGCCCGCCGTTCAATACGATGGTCAGATGCGGAAACTCCGCCTTCAGGCGGTACACGCGGGCGTAGTCCAGCGGCGGGACATCGCGGTTGTCCTTGGGGCTCAACCCCTGCAGCCAGGCCTTGCGCGCGTGCACCACGAACACCCGGCAGCCGGCCGCGGCGACCTGCTCCACGAAGGCATGCAGATCGGCCTCGGAGTCCTGGTCGTCGATGCCGATCCGGTGCTTGACGGTTACCGGGACCTCCACCGCGTCGCGCATCGCCGCCACACAGTCGGCCACCAGCCCCGGATCCGCCATCAGGCAGGCGCCGAACGCCCCGGACTGGACGCGGTCGGAGGGACAACCCACATTCAGGTTAACCTCATCGAAACCGCGCGCAGCGGCGATGCGTGCCGCCTGCGCCAGCGTGGCCGGGTCCGACCCGCCCAGCTGCAGCGCGATCGGGTGTTCCTCCGCGGCAAAGCCAAGCAGGCGGTCGCGATCGCCATGGATCACCGCGTTGGCATGCACCATCTCGGTATACAACAATGCCCGTCGGGTCAGCAGCCGATGGAACCGGCGACACCAGGTGTCCGTCCAGTCCATCATCGGTGCGACCGAGAACCGCGGGTCGGGAAAGTGGCCCGCGTCACCCATCCGCGAAGCCCCCGTGCCGCGCAGGCCGCCTCGCAAAGCCATAAAGGATTGCCGTCATGTCGGAAAGCGAAGTCCCTGAAACCTTTCTTGATAGTGTCTCACACATGGTCGACCGGGCCATGGCCTACCTCGAACTCCCCGAGGGGGCGCGCGAGGCCCTGAAGTCCTGCGACTCGGTGATTCAGGTCAGCTTTCCGATCCGCTTTCGCGACCGCATCGAGGTGTTCAAGGGCTGGCGCGCGGTGCACTCCGCGCATCGCCTGCCATCCAAGGGCGGTCTGCGCTTCTCCCCGACCATGGATCAGCAGCACGCCGAGGCCCTGGCGGCCTTGATGACCTACAAATGCGCCATCGTGGACATCCCCTTCGGGGGTTCCAAGGGCGGGCTTCGGATCGATCCGCAGAAATACGACGAGTGGGAGATGGAGCGCATCACCCGACGCTTCGCCCACGAACTGATCCAGCGTGACTACATCAGCCCCGCGCAAAACGTGCCGGCCCCCGATGTGGGGACCTCCCAGCGCGAGATGGCCTGGATCATGGAGACCTACCGCGAACGGCATCCGGAAGATCTCGATCATGCCGCCTCGGTGACCGGAAAACCCGTCGAACTGGGGGGCATCGTCGGGCGTCTCGAGGCCACCGGACGCGGTGTGCAGTACGCGCTACAGGCGTTCTTTCGCGAGGGCTTGGCCGCCCGCGAGGCCGGGTTCGAGGGTGGCCTGAGCGAACAGCGCATCATCATTCAGGGCTTCGGCAACGTCGGCTACTATGCCGCGCGCTTCCTGCAGCAGGACGATCACGTGAAGATCGTCGGCGTCATCAAGAGCGATGGCGGCGTGTACTGCGAAGACGGTATCGACGTCGAGGCGCTGCACGACTACGTCCGCCGCAGCGGCACCATGGAGGGCTTTGCCGGCGTCGAGTTCGAGCGCGACGGCAACCGCATCCTGGAACGCGAATGCGACATCCTGATCCCGGCGGCGCTGGAAGGCGCGATCCATCGCGGCAACGCCGACCGCATCCAGGCCCGGCTGATCGCCGAGGCCGCCAACGGGCCCTGCACCTGGGAGGCCGACCAGGCACTGCGGGCCCGCGGGATCACGATCCTGCCGGACGTCTACGTCAATGCCGGGGGTGTCGTCGTGTCCTACTTCGAATGGGTGCGCAACCTGTCGCACATGCGCTTCGGGCGCCTGGAGCGGCGCTACGACCAGTCCCAGGGCCAGCACATCGTGACGGCCATCGAGATGATGACCAACGAGAGCATCCCGGAATGGATTCGCGACGCGGTGGTTCGCGGTGCCGAGGAGATCGATCTGGTTCGTTCCGGCCTCGAGGACACCATGCGCGAGGCGTTCCGGGAGATGCACGAGGTCCGCGAGGTGGAAAGCAACGGCGAGGTACTCGACTACCGCACCGCCGCCTATCTGATCGCCCTGCGCAAGATCATCCGCGCCCGCAGCGACCTCAAGCTCATCTGACCCACACGCTCCGCGAACGCAGGGGATCCGGGGAATTCCCTCCCCTGCCCACGCCCCTAACCCGCCGGCCCGTACCGCGACTCCAGCGCGGCGAACAGGGCACGCAGGCCCATCGCCTCGCCGCCCTTGGGTCGGCCCGGGCGGGCCCGATCGTTGAAGGCCATGATGTCGAAGTGCAGCCAGGTCGTGTCCTCGGGGACGAATTCCTTCAGGAACAGCCCCGCAGTGATCGCACCGGCGTAACCGCCGCTGGAACTGTTCACGATGTCGGCCACGTCGCTGTCCAGCATGTAGCGATACGGCGTGTGCAGGGGCAACTGGCACATCGGATCGTCCCATTCCCGTGCCGGCTCGACCAGCGCCCGGGCCCAGCCTTCGTCCTCGGTGAAACAGGCGCTGATCTCGGTCCCCACGGCCACGCGCGCGGCACCGGTCAGCGTGGCGAAATCCACCAGCAGGTCGGGGTGGAACGATCCCGCCCGATCCAGCAGGTCGGCCAGCACCAGGCGCCCCTCGGCATCGGTGTTGTCGATCTCGATGCGCTTGCCGTTGCGCGCGGTCAGGACGTCGCCCGGGCGGAACGCCCCGGCACCAATGGCATTCTCGACCGCGCCGATCAGCACGGTCAGGCGCACCGGCAACGCCTGCGCCATGATCAGGCGGGCCAGACCCAGCGCGATGGCCGCCCCGCCCATGTCCTTTTTCATCTGACGCATGGAATTCCCGGGCTTCAGGTTCAGCCCGCCCGAATCGAAGCACACGCCCTTGCCCACCAGCACCAGCGACGGGGCATCCGGCGGCCCCCAGGTCAGCTCGATCACCCGCGCGCCGTGGTCACTGGCCGCACCCACCGCGTGGATGCAGGGGAAGTCCTGTTCCAGCTTGTCGCTGTCACTCACGACATGCAGGCTGCAACCGAAGGCCTCGGCCAGATCCCGGGCCTGCAGGGCCAGGTTGGCCGGCATCATGTCGGCGGCGGGGGTGTTGATCAGGTCGCGGGTCAGGCCGATCGATTCGACAAAGGCCTGAACCCGGGCCGGGTCGGCGTCTTCCGGCCAGACCAGCCGTGGCGTGCGTTCCTGCGGTTCGCGGTAGCGGTCAAAGCGGTAGCGCCCCAGGCCCCAGCCGATGGCGGCGAGGTTCTGGACGTCGGCGTTGAGAAAGTCCGTCTCCAGACGATAGTCGCCGCTGCCCAGTGTCTCCGCCGCCGCGGCCAGCATCCAGATCGGCGTCTCGGCGTCGAACCCGGCCAGAACTGCCGCCAGCCCGCCGTCCGCGTCGGGAATACGCAGGATCGCGCCCGGCTCCGCCTCGAAGCCGGAGGCCTCGACCCACTTGCGCCAGCTCTCCGGCGCGGCCTCCAGGCGGACCGGGAGTGACTCGCGGCTGACCGGGATCAGCGGGACAGCGGTTTCGGACGACGCAACAAAGACAGAATCCACGCGGCTTTCCTCGAAATCGATCCAAAACGGCCATAATACGCATCTTGTCGATCCCCCGGGATCGTACCCACTCAGCCGGTGCGCGGTTCCGTGTGCCGGGGCCCTACAGGATGTGACGATGACGCCAGCGCTGGAGATTCGCGGGCTCAAGAAGACCTACAAGAACGGATTCGAGGCCCTCAAGGGGATCGACCTCGAGGTGGCGCCCGGCAGCTTCTTTGCCCTGCTGGGCCCCAACGGGGCCGGCAAGTCCACCACCATCGGGATCATCACCTCGCTGATCAACAAGACCGCGGGCACGGTCAAGGTCTTCGGCCACGACCTGGACACCGACCTGCAGGCGGTCAAGCGCTCCATCGGGCTGGTCCCGCAGGAGTTCAACTTCAACAACTTCGAGCCGATCGGCGAGATCGTCGTCAACCAGGCGGGCTACTACGGCATCCCCCGGCGCGAGGCCTGGGAGCGCTGCGAGCACTACCTGAACGAGCTGGGCCTGTGGGAAAAGCGCAAGGACATGGCGCGTACGCTGTCCGGGGGCATGAAGCGCCGGCTGATGATTGCGCGCGCCCTCGTGCACGAACCGCGGCTGCTGATCCTGGACGAACCCACCGCCGGCGTCGATATCGAACTGCGCCGCTCCATGTGGGACTTCCTGACCCGCATCAACACCGACGGACGCAGCATCATCCTGACCACGCACTATCTCGAGGAGGCGGAGACGCTCTGCCGCAACATCGCGATCATCGATGACGGCGGCATCATCGAGAACACCACGATGAAGCAGCTCCTCGCCAAGCTCGAGACGGAGACCATGGTCCTGGATCTCAGCGAACCGCCCCCGGGCCTCCCCGAGGATGCGCCGGTGGCCCTGCGCCAGGTCGACGAGCTCACGCTGGAGGCCGACATCCGCCGCGGCCAGCACCTGAACGATCTGTTCCGGGTCCTGGATCAGGCCGGAATCCGCGTTCAGAGCATGCGCAACAAGGCCAACCGCCTGGAGGAACTGTTCATCCGCATGACCCGCAACGGCCAGAGCCCCAGTCACCTCACGCCGGGTGCCAGCGGCGCCAGCGAGCAGCCGGAGAACCAGGCATGAGTAGTACCCACCTGCGTCACTACTGGACCGCCTTCCGCACCATCGTCACCAAGGAGGTGCTGCGCTTCGCCCGCATCTGGGTGCAGACGGTGCTGCCGCCGGTGATCACCACGGCCCTGTACTTCATCATCTTCGGTGGCCTGATCGGCGAGCGCATCGGCGACATGGAAGGCTATCGCTACATGGACTTCATCGTGCCCGGCCTGATCATGCTGGCCGTGATCACCAACAGCTATTCCAATGTGGTTTCGTCCTTCTTCGGTTCCAAGTTCCAGCGCCATATCGAGGAGTTGCTGGTCTCGCCGATCCCCAACAGCGTGATCATCCTCGGCTTCGTCTTCGGCGGCGTGGCCCGCGGCCTGGCGGTGGGTGTGGCCGTCCTGCTGGTGTCGCTGTTCTTCAGCCCGCTCAGCGTGCACAACGCCCTGGTCATGCTCGTCATCGTGCTGATGACGTCGATCCTGTTCGCCCTGGCCGGGCTGATCAATGGTGTCTTTGCCCGTACCTTCGACGATATCGCGATCGTCCCGACCTTCGTGCTCACGCCGCTGACGTACCTGGGCGGGGTGTTCTACTCGATCAGCCTGCTGCCGGAGTTCTGGCAGGGCGTGTCGATGCTCAACCCCATCCTGTACATGGTGGACGCCTTCCGCTACGGCAGTCTCGGCCACAGCGACTTCCCCGTGGCCATGTCCTTCGCCATCATCGCGGGCTTCATCGCCGTCCTTTACTCCGTGGCACTGATCCTGCTCAATCGCGGCGTCGGTATCCGATCCTGACGCCCAGCCCCGGCGAAACCGCCGGAAAGCGGCTTCCGACGGTGTTTATTGCCCGAAAAAACGTGGTATAAAGCGGAAACTCTCCGGGGCAAGGGCCATATGGGTTACAACAGAAAGACATCGCATTTCTTTCTGGCGGGCACCGCCGGACTCGCCATCCTGGTGGGTACCAGCCTCCTGCTCGCCTCCCAGCCCGCCGAGACCTCCCAGCCGCTCCAGATCGGTGCCGGCAACCCGCTCCCCGTCGCCAAGCTGTCCCTCGCACGCCCGGACCACCCGGCCGGAGGCGCGTCGATCAGCCCGGCACCGTCGGCGTCGTTCGATGCGGGCGCGCAGACCGTCGCGTTTGCCACCGACATACTGGACGACCCGAGCAGCGGCTACCACGACGACCCCATCGACCCGGACGCGGAGGCGCCCACCTCCTACGAAACCTTCGACCTCGACGGTGAGGGCGATACCGCCGCCGAGGCGGACGCGGCCGAGGACGAATGGCACAGCCATACGCTGAAGGATGGCGAGCGCCTGACCGGACTCTGGGAACGCGAATGGGAGCTTCCCCTCGCGACGCTCTATCGCCTGCTGGATGACGAGGAGAACGCCTCCATTCTGAACCGTGTGCGTCCCGGCCAGGAGATCGAGTGGCAGGTGGACGACGAGGGCTATCTGACCCGCATGCGCCTGTGGACCTCCCGCGCCAGCGGGCACGAGTGGATCCGCGAGGCCGAGGGCTGGGATTTCGAACGCGGCGAGGTCGAGAATGGCCGCGAGGTCAGCCACCTGATCATCAGCGCCGAGATCGACGGGAACATCGCGTCCGCGCTGAGCGAACGCGCGGATATCTCCCCGGGGGCGGCCAACGCCCTGGCCGTACTGCTCGACCGCTACCTGCCCGTGCGTACCCATGCCCGTACCGGTGACCAGTTCACCCTGCTGGTGGAACAGGAGACGCTGGTCGGCGACGACACCCCGCACAACCTCCGCCTGCTCGCCTTCGACTATGAAGGCGAACGCATCGAGATCCGCGCCGCCCGCAACGTCAACGGCCGGTTCTACACGCCCGAGGGCGAGAGCCTGCTGCCGCCGTTCGACCGCCGCCCGTTTGCAGGCAATTACCGCATCAGTTCCAGTTTCAACCCCCGCCGCCGCCATCCGGTCACCGGCCGCGTGGCCCCCCACCACGGTACGGACTTCGCCATGCCCGTGGGCACACCCATCCTCGCGCCGGCCGACGGCCGCGTGACCCGCGTGGAGAATCACCCCTACGCCGGGCGTTTCATCGTCATCGAGCACGGCCAGGGATACTCCACGCGCTACCTGCATCTGCAGCGACAGCTGGTACGCCCCGGGCAGACCGTGGAGCGCGGTGACCGTATCGCCCTGTCCGGCAACACCGGCCGCAGCACCGGGCCCCACCTGCATTACGAGATCCACGTGAACAACCGGCCGCAGAACCCGATGCGCGTGGAGCTCCCGGAGAGCGATGCCCTGGAAGGCGACGAACTCGACCGCTTCAAGTCCATCAGCCAGACACTGCTGGCCCAGCTGGACAACGGGGTGCGCAACCAGCAGGTCGCCTTCACCTCGTTCGAAGAGCTGACCCGTTGAGGGATTGATCCGAGGGTCCCGGCGGTGGGCGCCTCGCGTTCATCGCCGGGGTCCTGATTGCGTGGTGGCCTCCTCTCCCTTGTCTCCCCTGCTCGACTGGGCGCGTCTTGACTGGCGCGACGGCATGCCCTTTGCTGTCGACTACGGCGACGGCTATTTTGGATCGCGCCAGCCGCGCGCAGAAGCGCAAGAGGTCTTCCTCGAGGCCAACAGCCTGCCGGAGCGGTTCTCCGGCTGCCGCCACTTCGCGATCGGTGAAACCGGCTTCGGCACCGGGCTGAACCTGCTGCTGGCGCTGGAGCAATGGCGCCGGCACGCCCCGTCGGATGCCTTCCTCTCACTGCTCAGCCTGGAGGCACACCCCCTTTCGCCGGAGGACCTCGCCACCCTGCACCAACACCTCGGGCTCGACGATGCCGACAGCCGCGCCCTGCGCGCGCAGTACCCGCCCCCGGTACCGGGACTGCACCGGATCGAATTCCCCGGGGCGCGCGCCACCCTGACCCTGGGCCTGGGCGACGCCGCGCCAATGCTTGCGGGCGTGCGCGGCCGGATCGATGCCTGGTTCCTGGACGGCTTCGCGCCGCGCAGCAATCCCGCGTTGTGGAACACCGGCGTTTTTCGCCAGATCGCCCGGCTGTCCGCGCCCGGCGCCACGTTCGGCACCTACACCGCCGCGGGCCAGGTCCGGCGCGATCTGGAGGGTGTCGGATTTACGGTCCGGCGCGTCCCGGGCCACGGACGCAAGCGCGAGCGCCTGACCGGGGCCTTCCACGCGCCGTCCGCCGAACCGGCGACGCCGGCACCGCAGGCGCCCCGCCACGTGGCCGTCGTCGGGGCCGGACTGGCCGGGCTGTCCAGCGCGCACGCGCTGGAACGTCGCGGCATCCGCACCACTCTGTTCGACCCCGCCGGGGTCGCCGGCGGTGCGTCCGGCAACCCGGCCGCCGTGCTGCTGCCCAACCTGCACCCGCGCGATGCCGACCTGAACCGCCTGGCCCTGGCCGGGATGCGCAGGACCCGGACCCTGATCAACGAACTGGAGGCCCATACGGGGGAAGTATTGCGGCTGGCCTCCGGCGTCGCCTTCCACGGCATCAGCGCCCACGGGAAGAAACGGGTGACCCGTCTGCTCAAGGCCGGCAGCGAAGCGACCGGGGTGCTCTTTGATCCGGCGGGCCCGGGATGCACCGACGCCCCGCATCTGTACTACCCCGAGGGCCTGGCGGTGGATATGGCCGCTCTTTGTCGTGCCCTTGCCGGCACCCTGCCGGCGCCCCGCGCAGAGGCTGTCACGCACATCCACCTGACTCCCGGCCAAGACGCAGTGCAACTGGAGACGGAGTACGGCCGGGAGTCATTCGATGCCGTCGTGCTGGCCAATGGCGCCGGTCAGGGGGCGCCCCTGAGCCCCGAACACGGGGCGGTCTCGACGGTCACCGGCCAGATGACCCGAGTGGCGGCCACCCTGCCCGACTGGGGCGGGTTCGTCGCCACCGGACAGGGCTACTGCATCCCGTCCCCCGACCAAACAGCATGGATCGGCGCGACCTACCGGCGCACGCAAGGCCCCGGCATCCGTCAGGCCGACACGCTCCTGGCTACGGACGACGCGGCGAACCTTCGCCACCTGGCCTGGGTGCCCGGCCTGGACGATCCCGCCACCCAGGTCCTGGACCACTGGGCCGGCGAACGGGCGGTGGTCCGCGATCGCCTGCCCCTGGTCGGGCCCAGCCGAATGGACGCGCGCGGCCGCGTCCAGCTCAACCTCGCGCATGGCTCACGCGGCCTGCTGTACGCACCCCTGGCCGCCGAGTGGCTGGTCGACCATTGGCTGGGCCTCATCGAACCTCTGGAGACCACTACCGCCGCGCGGCTGGACCCCGCCCGACACGCGGGTCAGGCCCCGGGAGCCTCCGACGAGGCGTAGGCCACATCGTTGCGGCCCGCCGCCTTCACCCGGTACATCGCATGATCCGCGGCCATCATCAGGTCGGCGAGCCGCTGTCCGTCACCCGGATAGAAGGCGACGCCGATGCTGCATGACAGGCTCACCTCCACGGTATCCATATGCCCGGGGTGCAGCTCAAAGGGCTCACGGAAGGCCTCTTGCAGCCGCTCGACCAGCCGCGTTGCCTCCTCCGCGTGGTGCAGCGGGGCACTCAATACGATGAACTCGTCCCCGCCCAGGCGAACCAGCAGGTCATCCGTGCGCAGGCTGCCGGCCAGACGCCTGGCGAGCAGCCGCAGCAACTCGTCGCCCACCGCGTGGCCATACTGATCGTTCACCGGCTTGAAGCGATCCAGGTCGATGAACAGCAGCGCCAGCTGACCCTCCTTGCGGTCGGCCCGGGCTGCCAGGCGGGGAAACGCGCGGTCCAGCGCGGCCCGGTTCGCGGTGCCGGTCAGCGGGTCCTCCCACGCGAGCGCCTGCATGCGCTCCTCCAGCTGCTTGCGCTCGGTCACGTCCAGGGCATGCCAGACCACGGCCGCGGAACCCTCGAACGGCGTGTGAATCGGACGGACCCGCGCCTCGTACCAACGCGTCTCGTCCGCTGCCACCCCCGGCTCGCCCGCATGGAACGCACTGGCCTGCAGGCGGTATTGAATCTCCTGCATCGCCCCTTCGTGCAGGGCCCTTTGCACGATATCGGAGAACCGCTCCGCCACCTCGGGGGGTAACAACTCGGCCAGGGTATGCCCCACGGCCGTGGTGTGCGGGTCGCGGCCATGGCGCGCCTCGCCGAACACCCGCCGCACCAGCCCGGACGTATCGATCACCAGGGCATCGCCGGGCATGGCCTCGAACAGGGCGTCCTGGAGGTCCCGCGCCTCGCTCAGGGCATTGAACAGCATGCGATTCTCGTGCACGTCGACGAAGCTCAGCAGACAGGCCCGTTGCCCGTCCCAGTCGATCGGCACCCAGCGCAACAGATGAAAACGCTGATCCCCGTCCGCGGCCTTCACACGGATCTCGCGCCCCCGGGGCTCCTCCGGCACCGCGGCGCGGGTGAAATCGAGATCGGGGGGCAGACGCGGACGATCCGCCGGATGGATCACATCCAGTGTGGCCAGGGCCTGCCCGGGGTTCGGCGACACCCCGGTCATGCGCGCGAAGGCCGGGTTGGCCCACAGAACGCGTCGCCCGGCCACGACCAGCGTCGCGTCCTCCAGGCGGTTGACCAGGGCCTGGTAGCGGCTCAGGGCCTCGCGGCGCTGCCGCATCCCCTGGCCAATGCGGAAGGTATATCCGCTGACCGCCATCAGGCCGACTGCGCCCAGGACCCACCAGGCGGCGGGGCGGGCCGTGGCGGACGGGCTGGGGACCGGCTTTGCCAGCAGCCGCCACTGCCCCCCGGCAAACGTCACATCGAGCTGCAATGGCGCCGATTCCACATCGAGCGCCTGCGGGTTGTAGAACACCTCGCCCTCAGCACCGGTCCCGTCGCGGCCGCGCAGGGCCAGCTTCAGGCGCTCCGAGCCGGGTACCAACCCGGCCTGCCGCAGCAGGGTGTCGAAATCGAGCGCGATGCTCGACAGGCTCCACGGGTTGGCGGAACCCGACACGTCCTCGTCCTCAGCTTCGGTCAGGACCGGCGCCCGCACCAGCAGCCCGCGGCCGCCCTGGGCCAGCGGCCAGGGACCGGCCACCACGGTCTCTCGGCTCTCCAGGACGCGATGGAAGGACGCGGACTGCTGGGGATGCTCGGCCAGGTTGAGCCCAATCGCGCCCTCGTTGCCGGCCCGTGGGTAAACCAGCTCGAGAATCTCGCCGCGTGCCAGCGTCAGCGACCGGATCAGCTCGGGTTGCCCCCGGTAAAGCCGTTCCGCGGCGCGGGCGAACTCCTCCTCGTTCAACTCCGGATGGACGTAGGCGTAGGCCGCCAACCCGATGGTGGCGTGCACCGACGCATTCAGCACGCTCTCCAGGCGGGAGCGCAGGCTGTTCGCCTCGGTCGCGAGCGACTGCTCATAACGCTCGGCCATCTGCTGCTTCCAGCCCTGATCGATGGCCAGAAAAAGCAGGGCGAACAGCAGCGCCGCGAACAGCGCGGCCACCATCGGGCCCCGCACATACGGTTCGGTGGTGCGGGCCCGCGACGACGAAGCGCTGTCACGGGCGGCGTTTTGGGCGTCGGAAGCTTCCGTGGTGTCCGGTGGTGGGCTCATGCCGGGTCTTTTGCGGGCGCACAGGGTTCTACTATGCGCGATCGCGGGACGAACCGAAACGGCTCCGGAAATGCACCGCTGACGTCCCACTCACACCGGAGACCCGGCACCCCGCATGGAGCGGCCGATCGCGCCCGAACGCGTGCGGGTTGGCCGCCGTACCGGCGACTACCGCCCTCTCGGCACCGTGGCCAAGGGGCCCGCCGAGCGGAACGATCTGGAATTGGTGGGGACGGAGGGAATCGAACCGGCACGGCCTTGCAGCCAGCGGATTTCAAGACCACGACGCGCACGCCTGGACCGATCCAGACGACCTATTCAGTTTCGCGAGTGAGTACGAGAATGTGCGCACATCCATGTGCGGCTGGGGAAATGGTGCCGGGAGCGGGAATCGAACCCGCACGGCCTTTCGGCCTCGGCATTTTAAGTGCCGTGTGTCTACCTAATTCCACCATCCCGGCGTGCTACATAAGTGCTCCATAGCGAGCCGGAGCGTATCGCATAGAATTGTTTTTTCTAACTGTTTTCAAGGAACCCATCGGACTTTTAGGTCCGATGGGTCTACCAGTTCCGCCACGCCCCCGGAGCCGCCGCATCATACCGTGCGTGCCACGATGCCGCACCCGAACCCGGCGGGGCCTACTCCGCTTCCGCGGCCGGCATCTCCGCGACTGGCAACGGCACGTGCAGGGACGCCGCGATCGCCCGGAGGAGCTCGACCTCGGCGATCACCGTCTGCCCGCCATGGGTGATGGTGGCGAGCATTGCCGTGACCAGCCTTTGCTTGTTGGCCGGACGCAGTGCGTCCAGCGCCTCCAGGGCGCGATCGAGCTCATCCGCCCAGGCCGCCGCGTCGGCAGCGGCCTCCAGGGCCGTATCCATCACGTCTTTCGCCGGATCTGCGATGCCCAGGGCGACATGGCCCGCCCGCAGCGCCTCGCGCGCCCCCTCGGAGTCCTCCGGATGACCGTGATGGGCGAGCACGGCCAGCACACTTCGCGCATGGCGTTCGTGGCGTTCCAGGCGATCCCGTCCACCCGGGCGGGCGCGTGCGGGCTGATCGAGGTCGCGCAGCTGGCGCCGCAGGAGCCGGCCGGTGGCGTATTCGAAGGCCGACACCCGGCCGTCGGCCCGGACCAGTTCGTCGATCAGCGCCTCCAGCGCCTGGCGCTCCTCCGACGGACGGTGGCGCACGGCCGGGAAGCTCATCTCCAGCAGCGGGATGCGCAGGTCCGGCCGCAGGTGCGGCGCAGCGTCCAGCAAGGTACGCACACGCGACTCGCTCTCTCCGCCCCGCTTCGCGGCGATCCGCAGCAACTGGTGATCCCGCACCTCGGGGTCGGCGCTGATCAGTAGATAGAGCAGCACCTCCACGGCCCAGGCATCGGAATGCGCGGCGCGCTCCAGTGGTCCCGGCATCGCCGCGACCAACAGTCCGGCGCCCAGGATCTGTGCCAGGCCCGGATCCCCGATGTTCTCCATCAGGCGTTCCGGATTCAGCAGCATATTGCCCGACTCGCGCGGCTGTTCGCGCTCGCGCGCCTCCGCCTCGGCCTGCGCCTCCTGTTCCCTGCGACGGGTTTGCGCATCCCGCTCCATCTGTTCGCGGATGGTCTCCAGTTCTTCCGGCTGGAACCCGGGCTCGATGGCCTGGATGCGCCGCACCAGCGGCGGATGGGTCGCGAACATCTGGCCCAGGGCGCCGGAGGCGAACAGCATGTGCCCCACCTCCTCGGTATCGGCGCGCAACGCAGTGTGTCCGGCCCCGATCTTCTTCAGGGCACCGGCAATGCCGGACGGCTGACGCGTGAACTGCACCGCCGAGGCATCGGCCAGGTACTCCCGCTGGCGCGAGACCGAGGCGCGAATCCAGCGCCCGAAAAACAGCCCGATATATCCCACCACCATCAACGCCAGACCCGCCGCAACAATGCCCCCGGCGTTGCGGTTGTTGCGCGACAGGCGCATGGCCAGCAGCACGCGCTGCCCGATGAGCGCCATCACCAGGATCCCGAACAACATCCCCATCAGGCGGATATTCAGGCGCATATCGCCGTTCAGGACATGCCCGAACTCGTGCGCCACCACCCCCTGCAGTTCGTCGCGATCCAGCTGTTCCAGGGCCCCGCGCGTGACGGCAATGGCCGCGTCGTCCGGCGAGTACCCCGCGGCAAACGCGTTGATACCGGCCTCCTGCTCCAGCACATAGACCTCCGGCACAGGCACGCCGGAGGCAATCGCGATCTCCTCGACCACATTCATCAGGCGCCGCCGCAACGGGTCGCGGGTATCGCCGTCCACCCGGGTGCCACCCAGCTCGCGGGCCACGGCCCCGCCGCCATCGCGCAGCCCCAGGGTGCGATAGAGGCTGCCGACCCCGATCAGCCCGATCGTCAGCACGCTGGTCCAGACCATCACCTCGACGTTGCGCGCCAGAAATTCCCGGGTCAGCCAGGGTTCCCCCGCCGCCACCGGCTCGGCCTGCCCGAAAAGCACGAGCACAATGGCATTCATTACCAGCACAATCGCCAGCACCGCGAGTCCGAACAGGAACAGCAACCAGCGGGTGCGTCGCTGGGCCCGGTCCTGATGCTCGAAGAAGTTCATATCGCCCGGGCCGTCAGGAGAAGTTCACCTGCACCGCCTCGCGCTTCTGCGGATCCTCGATCTCCAGAAGCTGCGCCGGACGGAAGCCCAGATTGTTGGCAATCAGGCTGTTCGGGAACATCTCGCGCAGGATGTTGTACTGCATGACCGCGTCATTGAAGGCCTGACGGGCATAGGCCACTCGGTTCTCGGTACTGGTGAGCTCCTCCGACAGCTGCATCATGTTCTGGTTGGCCTTCAGATCCGGATAGGCCTCCGACAGCGCAAACAGCCGCCCGAGGGCGCCGGACAGCCCCTGCTCCGAACTGGACAGCTTGCGCACGGCCTCCGCGTTGGTCGGGTCGCCGGCCACCTCCTGCAGGCTCTGCTGGGCCTGATTCCGGGCCTGGATGACCGCCTCCAGGGTATCCCGCTCGTGGCTCATGTAGCGCTCGGCGACCTTCACCAGATTGGGGATCAGGTCGTAGCGCCGGGTCAGCTGCACATCGATCTGGGCAAACGCGTTCTTGTACCGGTTGCGCGACGTGACCAGCCGGTTGTACGTCCATACCCCCCAGACCACCAGCAGGACCAGAATCGCCAGCACCACCCACTTCGTATCCATCGTGCAAAGCTCCTTTGCGGTTTACCCGGCCGAGTGTACGCGGCGGACGGGTCCCCCGCGAGAGGATTCTCGGGCGCAGACGGCAACCGCCGCCGTGCTTTATCCTTGCGCCAGGCCATCCTCGGAACCTCGCATGAATCTCTCCACCCTGCTCGGCATCCTCGGCAGCCTGCTGGTGTTCGGCAGTGTCATCGCGTTCTCCTCCCAGGACCTCGACGCCTTCCTGAACCTGCCGGGACTGGGGATCGTGGTGGGCGGCACCATTGCGGCCACCCTGATGAGCTACCCCTTCCACGAGGTCATGCGCGTCTTCCGCGCCGGGGCCAACGCGATCCGCGAGGAACGCTACGACGCCAGCCAGGACCTCGAGGAGATCGTGCAGGTCTCGCGCTACTGGTTCTCCCAGAACCTGCAGCGCATCCAGGACCGCCTGGACCAGATCCGCAACCCATTCCTGCGCACCGGCATCCAGCTGGTCATCGACGACACCCCGATGGACGACGTCTCCGACCTGCTGAACTGGCGCATGGCCCGCCTGCGCGCCCGCGAACAGGCCGACGCCCAGATGTTCCGGACCATGGCCACCTATGCCCCGGCCTTTGGCATGCTCGGCACCCTGATCGGGCTGATCAACCTGCTCCTGACGACCGAGAGCGACGATTTTACCGTGATCGCGGTCAACCTCGGCATCGCGCTGATCACCACCTTCTACGGCATCCTCCTGGCCAACCTGGTGTTTCGCCCCATCGCCATCAAGCTGGAGCGACGGACCGAGGAACGCGTGGTCCTCATGACCATGGTGCTGGAAGGCATCATGCTCATGCGCAAGGGCCGTTCGCCCGGATACATCCGCGAGACCCTGCGCTCGTTCATGGAGAACCACAGCGACGAAATCCGCCAGGCCGCCCCCACCAACGGGGACGAAGAACCCGCCGCGGACCCACGGGACCCGGACCCGTCGAACGAGCGTCGCTGAACCATGCCCGGCCCCGCCTACTCCACCTCGGAGCGCGCCGCGCTGCAGGCCGAAATGGACGCCCACGCGGCGACCCGCCCGGAACAGGCATTTCTCGCCTCCTACCCCGGCGAACGCCAGCGCGACGACGAACACGCCTGGATCCTCACCTACCTCGACGTGCTGACCCTGGTCATCGTCGTCTTCGTCATCCTGCTGACCTTCATGGACCCGCGCGACGACGATCCCCGCGCGGTGTCCGCCAGCCCCGTCGCGCTGGCCCATCCCGACCGCAGCGCGCTGGTCGAGCCCCTGGTCCACCCCACGCTGCTCGGTCTTGCCGACCTCGACGACAGCGTCGCCGAGGACCCGGCGCCCCCCGAAACGTCCGCCGAAACAACCGGAACCGGCGCCGATGCCGATCAACTGCGGGATCGGGCCCCGGAGGGGGTCGATATCGTCGAGCAACCCGGGCGTCTGGAACTGCGCATCCGCGACGAGATCCTGTTCGGCACCGCCCAGGCCGATCTGCGTTCGGACGGCGCAACGCTCCTGGAAGGACTGCTGACCATCCTGGCGGACCACCGGGGCCTCATTACCGTAGAGGGGCATACCGACAACGTCCCCATCGCGACCGAGCGCTTCCCCTCCAACTGGGAACTGTCCGCGGCGCGCGCCAGCAGCGTCGTGCGGCACCTGGTCGCGCAGGGGCTGGAGCCCTCGCGGCTGCGCGCGGTCGGGCGCGCCGACACACTGCCAGTGGCCGGCAACGAGACACCGGGTGGGCGCGCCGAGAATCGTCGCGTGTCACTGATCCTGGAGGCCGAAGCGAACTGATACCCGACGCCCCACCCGCATTCCGCGAGCCCGCAGGGCCACTTGACGCCCGCGCGACCCCCATAGAAGATGCGCAACACTTGCACTTTAAGGAGGCTGGTGTGCGTACCGGACGCGGGTCCCTGCTGGGCGACTTCCTCGACACCACCAATCACTGGGACAAGCTCATTGCCCTGATGGGAGGGATGATCGGCCTTTATCTGTCACTGGAGGTCGCCGCCTCGGTAACCGACAACGGCATCAACGGTCTGATCCTCGCCTCCCTCGGGGCCACCGCCGTACTGCTGTTCGCCGCGCCGCATGCCGCCCTCTCGCAACCCTGGAACGTGCTCGGTGGCCATGGCGTTGCCGCCATCGTAGGGATACTTGTACGCGACCTGCTGCCCCACCCCCTGCTGGCCGCCGCCGTCGCCGTGGGCCTCGCCATCTGGCTGATGCACTACCTGCGCTGCCTGCATCCCCCTGGCGGCGCCACGGCGCTCTATGCGGTCGTGGGCGGCGACTCGGTCACGGCCCTGGGACCGTGGTTCCTGCTGCACCCTGTGCTGACCAGTGTCGGGGTCATGCTGATGGTGGCCGTCATCATCAACTACCCGTTCCCCTGGCGCCGCTATCCCGCGAGCCTGACCCCGTCCCCCGAAAGCCCGGAACAAAGCCCGCTGGCGGCCCTGGAGCGGGCCGGTCTCGGCCGCGAGGATCTCGAGCACGCCATGCGCGAGATGAACCTGTATCTGGATCTGACCGAGGACGATCTGGCACGCCTGTACCTGCTGGCCCGCCGCCATCACCAGCACCCCGACCCGATCACCCCAGAGGCCATCCAGCCCGGGGCCTGCTTCAGCAACGGCGGAACAGACGCCGACTGGGCGGTTCGCCGCGTGCTCCGGCGCGACGGGGCGCAGGTGATCTACCGCCACCTGGCGGGCCCCGAGGCCCCGGGTGAAGACCGCGCCAATCTGGACGACTTCCTCGCCTGGGCCCATCACCGGCTGGAGCCGGAATACGGCCCGGACGAGTAAGTGCGTTTGGGCCTCTACCTACCCGGCGCTTATACTCTCGCGCCAGGCGTAAGTCGGGTTAGGGTGATCGTCACGAGCGTGGCGGGATCGCGAAGCCCAGTCCGACAGGTTGCCAGGTCTCCGTAGCTCAGCTGGACAGAGCAGCCCCCTCCTAAGGGGCAGGTCGCAGGTTCGAATCCTGCCGGGGACACCATTTCTCTCGCAGGCCGTCGGGATTCCCCCTAGCGCCGCGACCGCAACGGTCGTAAGGTAGGCCAATGGCCATGCTGACGACCGAACAGTCCAGCCGCATGATCGATCGCCTCGCCCCGCTGATCGGGATCCAGGGCGAAGTGGATGGCTGCATGGTGGAACTGGTCGAGGTCCTCGACGAAGGCCCGCGCGGGCTGCCCGGCGTGGCCCTGATGAGCATGGGCTCCCGGCGCAGCATCCAGGCCAACCAGTACGGCAATCCGCTCTGCCGGCACTCGGAGGTCCGCACCCTTTCCCTGCTGTCCGAGGTCGAGCGCGACCTGCATCCCGTCCTGCGGCAACTGCTTCCGGACAACGTTGTGGCGGAGTTGCGGGCGCTGCTGGCCGACTGAGGCGAATCGCGGGCTTTACCCGGCCGCGCGGTCACCGCGTGGCGGCTTGCGCGCCTCGGCCTCCTCCACCATGGGTTCCAGGCGTGGCCACACGGCATCCAGCAGGTGCGGCTGCGCCGCCTCGCTGGGGTGAATGCCGTCATCCATCAGCATTCCGTCCTCCAGCAGCACGTCCTCGAGAAAGAATGGCTCGAAGGCCAGATTCCGCGCGGCCGCCAGGTCGGCAAAGACCGCCTCGAAGCGTTCGGTGTAGCGCCGCCCGTAGTTGGGCGGGATGCGAATGCCCAGCAGCAGGGTCTCGCCCCCTGCGGCGTCGATCGCGTCCACCATCGCCTCCAGGTTCTCCCGCATGGCCGACGGTGCCAGGCCCCGCAGGCCGTCATTACCCCCGAGGGCCAGGATCACCAGGGCCGGGTCCATCCGCTCCAGTACCTCTGGCAGCCGCGCCCGGCCGCCGGCTGTCGTGTCACCGCTGATGGAGACGTTTTCCACCACCCATTCCCGCTCGCGCTCGGCCAGGCGCTCTTCCAGAAGGGCCGGCCACCCGGCAGACTCCGGCATGCCATAGGCCGCACTCAACGAATCCCCGAACACCAGGATTCGCAGCGGCTCGGCTGAGCGATTTTCGTCTTCCGGGGAATTCCCGGGCGCAACGGGACTCCATAGCAACGCGATCAAGCCCATCACGACCAACGGAATACGCAACATGGATGCATCCTCGTCTTATGTACTGGAGGCCCGGGACATCGAACAGCGGATCAACGGACCCAGCGGGCCGCTGGACATCCTGCGCGGCATATCGCTGGCGGTCCAGGCCGGCGAGACGGTCGCGGTCCTCGGCGCCTCCGGATCGGGCAAGTCCACCCTGCTCGGGCTCCTTGCAGGTCTGGACGCCCCGAGCGCGGGAGAAGTTCGCCTGCTGGGCCGGACCATCAGCGAACTGGACGAGGATGGCCGCGCCGCGTTGCGCGCCGGCCGGGTCGGGTTCGTGTTCCAGTCCTTCCAGTTGCTCCCGGCGCTGACGGCCCTGGAGAACGCCCTGCTGCCACTGGAGCTGAACCCGGCCCATGCCGGCGAAGATCAGGCCACCCTGAACCGCTGGGCCAGCCAGGCCCTGGAGCGCGTGGGCCTTGGCGAACGCGCCGCGCATTACCCGCACCAGCTTTCGGGGGGCGAGCAGCAACGGGTGGCCATTGCCCGCGCCATTGTCGACCACCCGGCGGTCCTGTTCGCCGACGAGCCTACCGGGAATCTCGACGGCAAGACCGGGCAGCGCATCATCGAACTGCTGTTCGGCCTGGCCCGGCATCCCGACGGCGACGGGCCCGCCACCGCACTGGTGCTGGTGACCCATGATCCGGAACTGGCGGCGCAGTGCGACCGCATCATCTCCATTCAGGATGGCGTGTTGGCATGACGGCAAGCCACATCCATACCCGGGGTCAGGGCCGCAATCCCCTGCGCGCGCTGCTGCGCGGCACCTGGCGGGAATGGCGCTCCGCCGAACTGCGGGTACTGGCCGCGGCGCTGGTCGTCGCGGTCGCCGCGGTCGCCGCCGTCGGCTTCTTTACCGATCGCGTGGATCGCGGGATGGCCCAGCAGGCCACCGCCCTCCTCGGCGGTGATCTTGCGGTGGTCAGTGACAACCCGCTGCCGGCGGGCTGGCCCGACGAAGCCGCGAACCGCGGGCTGGACACGGCGCGCACCGCCTCGTTGCCCAGCGTGGTCTTCGGCAAGGACGACCAGTCGCGCCTGGCGGCCCTGCGCGCGGTCGAGCCCAGCTGGCCGTTGAAAGGCGAGGCCCGCACCCGCTCGGGACCGGACGGCGAGGAACAACCGCGCGAACGCGGGCCGCAACCCGGTACTGCCTGGCTGGAATCCACCCTGCTCGAGGCCCTGGGGCTTCAGGTGGGCGACCGGGTCGAGGTCGGCGACCTGGATCTGGAGGTCACCGGCATCCTCACGCACGAACCCGACCGTGGCAGCAACCTGCTGGACATCGCGCCGCGTCTGATGCTCGCCTTCGACGACCTGGACGCCAGTGGACTGATCGGCCCCGGCAGCCGGGTGCGCTACGAGTTCTTTGCTGCCGGACCGAGTGCGGAGGTTGCCGCCTTCCGCGCCTGGCTGGGGGACGAACTGGAGGCCGGGGAACGCCTCCTGGGCCTGGACGATGCGAACCCGGAGCTGCGCACGGCCATCGAGCGCGCCGAGCGCTTCCTCGGGCTCGCTTCGCTGATGGCGGTGCTACTGGCCGGGGCCGCGATTGCCGTGGCGGCCCATCACTTCGCCCAGCGCCGCGCCGATCCGGCGGCCGTGATGCGCGCCCTGGGCGCCAGCGGCCGCCGGGTCCTGCTGACCTACTTCGGCCGGGTGGTGCTGGTCGCCCTGCTGGCCAGCGCTGTCGGGCTCGCCATCGGCTTCGCCGCGCAGTTCGTCCTCGCGTCCCTGCTCGGCGGCTGGCTTGACGGGGATCTCCCTCCTCCGGGGGCGCGGCCACTGGTCGCCGGCCTGGGCGTGGGACTGATTACCGCCGTTGGCTTCGCCCTCCCCGCGCTGTTGCGCATTGGCCAGGTCTCGCCGCTGCGCGTCCTGCGCCGCGATCTGGGCCTGCCGCCCACCTCGGTATGGCTCTCCGGCGCCCTCGCACTGCTCGCCTTCGGCGGCCTACTCTACTGGCAGGCCGCCGACCCGCAACTCGCCGCCTGGGTCCTGATCGGCACCGCGGTGGCCATCGCGTTGCTGGCCGTCCTCGGGATGGGGCTGGTGCTCGCCCTGAGGCCTCTGCGCAACCGCGGCGGCATGGCCCTGCGCTTCGGGCTGGCCAACCTGTCCCGGCGCGGCGGCCTCAGCGCGGTGCAACTGGTGGCCTTCAGTGTCGGGATCCTGGCCCTGCTGCTGCTGGCGATCGTGCGCGTCGACCTGCTGGAGGCCTGGGATGCCAGCATCCCGGAGGACGCCCCCAACCAGTTCTTCATCAACATCCAGCCGGGCCAGGAGCAGGCCTTCGCCGACCGGGTCGAGGCGGCCGGCCTCGAACGCCCGCAACTCGACCCGATGATCCGCGGCCGCCTGATCGAGATCAACGACGAACGCGTTCATCCGCAGGATTTTGACGATGATCGCGACCGAAGACTGGTGGATCGCGAATTCAACCTGTCGTATGCGCACACCCCGCCGGCGCATAATCGCATCGTCGACGGACACTGGTTCGGCGAGGCCGGGCAGGATCCCGACCGGGGCTGGTCGGTGGAGGCCGGACTCATGGAACGCTTCGACCTGGCACTGGGCGACTACCTGACGTTCCGGGTCGGGGGGCAGCCCATCCGCAGTCCGATCACCAGCGTCCGCGAGGTCGACTGGGACAGCTTCCAGGTGAATTTCTTCGTCATCGGCCCGCCTCCGCTGCTGGACCAGCAGCCCCGGACCTTCATCACGGCCATGCACGTGCCCGAAGACCAGCGCAGCGCCCAGAACCAGTGGTTGCGGGAGTTCCCCGCCGTATCGGCCATCGACGTCAGCGCCATCCTCGCGCAGGTCCGCGATGTGATGGACCAGGCCACGCGGGCGGTCGAATACGTCTTCCTGTTCACCCTGATCGCCGGGCTGACCGTGCTCTACGCCGCGGTCCAGGCCACCCGCGACGTCCGACGACGGGAGGCCGCCCTGCTGCGCACCCTCGGGGCACGTCGCGACCACATTCGCAACGGCTTGCTGGCGGAGTTCGGGACCCTGGGCCTGCTGGCCGGGCTGCTCGCGGCCGTGATCGCCACGGCAGTGGGCGCCCTGCTCGCCTGGCAGGTTTTCGAGTTCGACTACAGCGTCAATCCCCTGACCTTCGTCTACGGGATCGGGGGCGGTACGCTGGGGATCGCCCTGGCCGGCTGGCTGGGGACGCGCCGGGTGCTGGACCAGGCCCCGCTGGCGGTGCTGCGCGGCCCGGAATAAGCCGAGCCGGGGTACTCGCGTGCCCCGATCAGTGGCCGTACATGATGTCCACGTCGAGGAAACCGAACAGGACCAGTAGCGCCAGCGCCCAGAGGTAGAAGGAGAAGACCTTCAGGTTGGCGCGGTACAGGAAGAACAGCACCATCTTCAGCGACACGATCCCGACCAGCGCGGATACCACAAAGCCCACCGCCAGGGCCGTCCAGTTCAGGTCGCCAAGGCCGTTGCCGTTGAGGACGTCCAGCGACTGCACGGCGGTCGCCGCCAGGATCGTGGGGATCGCGAGGAAAAAGCTGTACTCCGCCGCCCAGCGCCGCTTGAGCCCGGTGAACAGCGCGAAGACGATCGTCATTCCGCTGCGCGAGAGCCCGGGAATCAGCGCGAAACCCTGCGCCACGCCGATGATCGCCGCGATCTTCGGGCTCAACTGGCGCAGGCCCAGCGGGCGCCGCTGCAACCGGTCCGTCCACCACAGCAGCACGCCGGTGAGGCTGAGCGTCCCGGCGATCAGCGTCGGGTGGGCAAACACCTGCTCGAACCCGGCCTTCAGGGTAAAACCCACGACGGCGGTCGCGAACACCGACAACCCGCACAGCAGCGCCAGGCGCAGGAACAGCATCTCGCGCCCCGCGGAGCCCCGGGCGGAGGCCCACTGCCAGCTCTCGCGGGCGATCCCGCCACTCAGCCGCAGCAGGCTCTTGCGGAAGACAAAGACGATCGATACCAGCGTGCCGACGTGCACCACCAGATCGAACAGGATCATCTCCGGGCTTTCCGGGGGCGGCAGTGGCTCACCCTGACGAATCAGCCAGTGCTGGGTCAGAACCAAGTGGGCGGTCGAGCTGACCGGAAGAAACATGAAGATGCCCTGCACGATCCCGAGCAGGGTGGCGACCCAGACTGTCATGACAGGTGCGACTCCGTGATCCCGAGGCGGGCCGCAGTATACGCAAACCACCCACCAGGCGTCGGTACCGGCGTCGCACCGCCGGCAAAAGCCCGGCCAGGAGCCAGTCGGATTTGGGTGATCGTCGCGAGCGTGGCGGGAGAGCGAGCCCATTTTTTCGGTCTCTCGAGGCGCATAGTGGGCACTATGTAACGAGAGAGAGCGGAAAAAGGGGCCGTTCTCCTGCGCGCGCAGCAGATCAGTCCCAAATCCAACTGGCTCCTAGACTCGGAACTGCGTCGTCAGACCTCGCAACTGCTCGATGCGCGCCACCAGGGCATCGGTCTCGCTGGCGGTGGCCTCGGCATTGGCCGCTGTCACCTGGGCCCCCTGACTGACCTCCGTGAGGGTGCCATCGACCTCGCGCGCGACCTCCGCCTGCTGTGACACGGCACCGGAGATCTCGTTGTTGAGATGCCGGATCCGCTCGACCGCCGAGCGGATCGACTGCAGGGCCTCGCCGGCACCGGCGGCCTCGTCCACGCCGGTCTCGCCCTTCTCCCGACTGCGCTCCATCGCCCCGGCCGCCGAGCGCGCACCCGCCTGCAGCCGCTCGATCATGGCCTGGATCTCGGTCGTGGACTCCTGCGTCCGGGTCGCGAGCGTCCGGACCTCGTCGGCGACCACGGCAAACCCCCGACCCTGCTCGCCCGCGCGGGCCGCCTCGATGGCCGCATTCAGTGCCAGCAGGTTGGTCTGCTCGGCGATCCCGCGTATCACATCGAGAACCGACCCGATCTGGTCCGACTCGGCCTGAAGACGCGCCACCTGTTCGTTGGCGGTGCCGATCTCGCTCGCCAGCTCGCGCATGGTGCGCACGGTTGTGTCGACCACGCCGGAGCCGGTCCGGGTCTCGGTCTCGGCCTGGTCGGCCGCCTCGGAGGCCGTGCGCGCGTTACGGGCGATCTCCTCGGCGGAGGCCGTCATCTGGTTCATGGCTGTCGCCACCTGGCCCAGCCGCGCCTGTTGCTGCTGCACCTCCTGGTTGGTCTCCTCCGCCACGCGGTGCAGGGTGCCAACCGACTCCCCCAGCTCCCGGGCATGCTCCACCATCTCCGAGACCATGCGCTGCAGACGCTCGATGAAGGCGTTGAACAGGCGGGCCAGGCGGTCGATGCCGTCGTTGCGCGGGGCCTCGATGCGCTGGCGCAGATCCCCCTCACCCTCCGAGACCGCACGGAAGCGCCCGGCCAGTCCAGCCAGGCGGCGACGGATCATGAACACGAACAGGAAGTACACCACCACGATCACGCCAATCGCCACGCCCAGCATCATCGCGTTGACCTGCCAGGCCGCGACATCCAGCAGCCGGTCCACCGCAGCGGCCACTTCGGCCTCCAGGGCCGGCGTGGTCGCGTGCTCCTGCATGACCTGCTCCAGGGTGGCCTCCATCCCGCCCTTCAGCGTGGCCGTATGCCAGAACACCGCCGCGGCGGCGATCAGGAAGAACACCCCAACGATCGCACTCAATGCGAGCGAGAAACGTCCCGCCAGCGAAAGGCGACTCAGCCACCCACTCTCCTGCTCCATTGCTGCCCCCTGATGCCGGTACACTCCGGCTTTTGTTATCGCTGTAACGACCCACCGGCCCGAAGCTGTAGGCCGATGTGCACCTGTGCTTCACGCGAACGCAACGCATGCGCTTGTGACGCAGGTCCGGACCGATTAAGGTTCTCTGAAATATACGTTCAAGCATATCCTCGATCACCGCGAACCGACGAAACCCTCCTATGCAGCTCACCCGCTATACCGATTTTTCCCTTCGCGTCCTGATGTACCTCACCGTGCAGCCGCGCGAGCAGCGCGTAACCGTCAGCGACATCTCCGAGCAGTTCGCCATCCCCCGCAACCACCTGGTCAAGATCGTGCACCAGCTCGGCCAGAAGGGCTACATCATCACCCGGCGCGGCAAGGGGGGCGGGATCTCGCTCGCCTGCGAACCCGCGGAGATCAACGTCGGCAGCGTAATCCGCGACATGGAGCCGAACCTGAACGTGGTGGACTGCGAGAACCCCGTCTGCCCGATCCTGCCCGCCTGCCAGTTGCGCGGTGTTCTCAACGACGCACGCGACGCCTTCCTCGCCGTGCTCGACCGCTACACCATTGCCGATGTGACCCAGGCGCCCGACTACCTCTACGAGCTCCTGCATCCCGGCAAGAGCGCCTGAACGCCGGTATCCTTCGGCCATGGAACGGCCCGACCCGGCACCCCGAAAACGAACCGCCCTGCAAGCGCACACCGGCGCCCGCTGGCTGGCCGTGGCCCTGCCGTGCCTGCTGGCGCTCGCGAGCGCCGACGCACGCCAGGCCTGTCCCGATCCCGGGACCACACCCACCCCCCTCGCCGAACTGCGCGCGGGGACCCTCCCCGAAGGAACGGAGGTGGTCGCGGAAGGCACCGTAACCGGCGTCTTCATGGACACGGACCAGCTGGGGGGCTTCTACCTGCAACAGGACTCGGGCGCCGCGGCCACGGGCCTGTTCGTCTACGCCCCACGAAGGGACCCGGTCGCGGCCGGGCAGCGCCTGCAGGTGCACGGCGCCTTCACCCGCCATCGAGGCCGCCCCCAACTCTCGCAACTGGACGCGGTGGTGACCTGCGCCGACGGCGAACCGCCCGCCCCCGTCGACCTGCGCCTGCCCGACGCGGCCGACCGGCTGGGCGACTTTATCGACCAGCCGGTCCGTTTCCCGCAGCGCCTGACGGTCACGGACAACCGGGACCTCGGCCGCTACGGAAGCATGACGCTGGCCGCCGACGGGCGCCTGACGCACCCGGGCCAGACCGCCCCCGCGGACAGCCCGTGGCGCCAGGACAGGGATCGGCGGATCGAACTGGACGACGGGAGCTATCGCGCGAACCCCGACCCGATCCCGTACCTCGACGACCAGGGGACCCGCCGCGCGGGAAGCTCGGTGGAAGGCCTCACCGGCATCCTCACCCACGCCTTCGGCGCGTACCGGATCCACCCTACCGAGCCCGTTGACTGGACCGGCGGCCAGCGTCCCGACCCGGTGCCAACCGCGGATGCGGGTGACCTGCGCATTGCCACCGCGAACATGGAGAATGACTTCGTCACGCTGGGCGAGCGTGGTGCGCAGACCCCGGCCGAGCGCCAACGCCAGACCGCCAAGCTGGATGCCCTGCTGCAGGGCCTGGATGCGGACCTGCTGGGCGCGGTCGAACTGGAAAATGCCGCGTCCGCGCGCGAGACCCTGGTGGCGCGCCTGAACGCCCGCCCCGGGAAGCGTGGCGAATATGCGGCCATCGTTCACCCGGCACCGGGGGACGACGCGATCAAGGTCGGCCTGCTCTACCGGCCGGAACGGCTGCGTTTGGTCGACACGGCCGCCGACCGCGATTCCGTCCACCACCGCCCCCCGCTGCTGGGCTGGTTCGAAGCGGGCGGTACCGGCGAACATCTCGGTGCCGTGGTCGTACACTTCAAGGCCAAGAGCGGCTGCCCCGACAGCGGCGATATCGACCGTGGCCAGGGCTGCTGGAACCAGCGCCGTACCGCGCAGGCCGAACGCCTCGTCGCCTGGATACGCGAACAGCAAAGCGGCGAGTTCACGGATGCCCCGGTCGTGGTCCTGGGCGATCTCAACGCCTATGCCGCCGAGGACCCCCTGCACGTCCTCCATGCCGCAGGAAAACACGATCTCGTGCACGACGACCCGAGTACCGCCCATACCTACGTCTTTCGCGGCCAGGCCGGGCAGCTGGACTACCTGCTGGGGCCCGACACGCTGCGTGAACGGGTCCGGGACGGCGCCACCTGGGCGGTCAACGCCGACGAACCGGAATTCCTCGGATTTGATGGCCGCGCCCCCGCCGACGGGCCCTGGCGCGCCTCGGACCACGACCCGGTCTGGGCCGACCTGCGCCTGGACTAGGAGCCTCCCCTCAGTCGCGGGTGTCCGGTTCCGCCGGCGTGGCGGCCTCCGCCTCGGCAGCAGACAGGTTGTCGACGATCCGTACCGGCAACGGCCCGCCCAGGCTGCCCAGGGTCCTCTGCGGGAACGGGATTTCGATACCGGCCTCGTCCAGTGCCGCCTTCACCCCCTCGTGCATGGAGTTACGCAGGTCCAGGAATTTCTCCCGCCGCGCCCAGACCGAGAGCTGGATCTTCAGCGCGGAGTCGCCGTACTCGAGGAAGATGAACAACGGCTTGGGCTCCTCCAGACAGACCGGGTTGCCCTCGGCGACCCCCATCAGCACGTCGCGCAACTGCTTGAGATCGGTGTGATAGGCGACCCCGATCTGCATGTCGAGCCGACGGATCGGGAACCGACTGAGGTTGGTCAGCTGGGACTTCACCAGGCTCTCGTTGGGCACCCGGACCATCAGGTTGTCGAAGGTCCGCAGCTTCACTGAGAGCGGATCGATGGACAGTACCTCGCCGGTGGCATCCCCCACCTTGATCACATCCCCGACAGAGAACGGCCGCTCACCGATCAGGAACAACCCGGAGATCAGGTTGGAGGCGGAGGTCTGCGAGGCAAAGCCCAGCGCCACCGTGAGGATCCCGGCCGCACCCAGCAGCACGGTCAGATCGAAGCCCAGCTCGCGCAGGGCCGAGGCCAGCACCAGGAGGACGATCACATAGAAGCTGATACGCCGGGTCAGCATCACCTGCTGGGCATCGAGCTTGTCTTCCAGCACCCGCGCCAGCCCGCGCGACACCAGACGCGCGACCAGCAGACCCACCAGCAGATAAACCGCCGCGCGGACGGCCGCGAGGAACGCCTCGCTGGTGACGAAGGCCTGCGCGGCCTGTAGCCATTCGTTCATCGTGTGCGTCGCCCCCTACTGAAACAGGGCGCTGAACGCCCGCACCATCAAATGCCGTCCGCCGGCCTCGCGGGGCTCGGCGATACGCTGCGCCCCCGTCGCGGCCCCGGGCGGCCCCGGGTCGATCTTCATCGCCGCCATGTCACGGTCCTCCTCGCGCTCCATGCGCACAGCCGGGGTCCACAGCCGATGGTGGCGATCGGCATACACCGGCAGTCGCGGCACCGGCAGGTTCACGCGCTCCAGGAACAGGGCATCGTCCGCCTTGTTGGCGATGGTCAGCGGCGTCACCACACGATGCGGCCGTTCCGGCACATCCGCCAGGTCCAGGCGCGCCTGGGTCCGGGTCGCGTAGCACAGCTCGCCATTCACGGTATTGGGGCCGAACCAGGTATCGGAAGGCGTATACACCGGGAATTCCTGCACCCGCGCCGCCCCCAGGTGCAGCTGCACCCAGGCCGGCGAACTGAGGTACAGGGTGACCTGCCCGTGGGCCGGCACGTAGAACGGATTCTGCGGGCGGCTCACCATCGGACGATCGGCCAGGGCCACGCGCAGCTCCGGCTCGGCATCGGGCGGGGCCCCCGCAAACCGCAGCAGGTCCTTGGCACTAGCGGGAATGGGTTCACTGCAGGGGACGTCGATCGCCAGGGTCGCGTCCGCCGCGTCACGCGGGCGCTCCAGCACCATCTGCCATTCCTGCCCCCCGTGCAGGAGCCACAGGTCCAGCGGACCGATGGACCAGCGACCGTGCGCGCCCGAGGCCAGCGGCCGCCGCCCCCACCAGGTCGCGGGATCGGTTCGCGTTGTCGAGGTCTCCGCCATCATCCCGTCCTTGCCATGCACAGCCTCACTGTAAACCAGAAACGGACGCCCGGGAGCCGGCGCCGCGCGTTCCCCGCTCAGAAAAGGTCCAGCTGCCCCTCCTCGCGTCTCTGCTGCGGGCGCGCTGGCGGCACGAACTGGCTGCAGTCCAGTTCTACCAAGCGGCCACCCAGGCCCGCCCGCCTCCGGGCCAGCCGGAAGCGCTGGCGCAGCAGCTCGGCATACGCCCCCGCCCCGCGCATGCGGTGCCCGAAGGTCGAGTCGTACAACCTGCCGCCATGCGCCTCGCGCAGGCGCTGCAGCACATGGTCCGCCTTGAGCGGATGGTGATGGCGCAACCAGTCCTCGAACAGCGGCGCCACCTCGCGTGGTAGACGCAACAGCACATATCCGGCGGCCACCGCCCCGGCGGTCGCACCCGCCTCCAGCAAAGACTCCACCTCGCCATCCGTCAGCACCGGGATCAGGGGTGCCACCAGAAGGCTCACGGGCACACCCGCCGCGCTCAACCGCTTGATAGTCTGAAAACGCCGTTGCGGAGCCGCGGCGCGCGGCTCCAGGTGCCGCGACAGGTTGCGGTCCAGCGTCGTCACCGATACGGCGACCTGGACCAGCCCGCGCTCGGCCATCGGGCCCAGCAGATCCAGATCGCGCTCCACCAGGGCCGACTTGGTCACGATCGACACCGGATGCCCGGTCTCCGCCAGGACCTCCAGCAGCTGCCGCGTAATCCGCCAATCCCGTTCCACGGGCTGATAGGCATCGGTGTTGATACCCAGCGCAAGTGGCGTCACACGGTGGGACGGGCGGGCCAGCTCGCGCCGCAGGCATTCGGCCGCGCCCACCTTGGCAAACAGCCGGCTCTCGAAGTCGAGGCCAGGGGACAACCCGACGTAGGCATGCGCCGGGCGGGCGAAGCAGTAGGCACAGCCGTGTTCACAGCCCCGATACGGGTTCAGCGAAAGCTCGAAGGGCACATCCGGCGACTGGTTCCACGACAGCACGCGGCGTGGATGCTCGACGGTCACCTCCGTACGCAGGGGCGGCGGCGCCTCGCCATCGCCTTCCCAGCCATCATCGAAGGGTTCTCTCTGGGTGGCCTCGAAGCGGGCATGCGGGTCCAGAGTCGCCCCGCGCCCTCGTGAAAGCCCCCTCGTGGGACCGCAGCGCTCGGTCATCGGGTCAGCCCGTCCATGCGCTCGCACAGCTGGCGAAAATAGCCGGACTCGGACAACATCGCCCGGCCTTCGCCGCTCTGGTTCAGCCGGTCCAGCAGGAGCCGCAGGCGCCGCGCGGCGTGCTGCCGAGAGGCCTCGTCATCCGCCGCCTGCAGCAGGGCCTCCGCCGATGCGATCGCGCCCCGGATCCGCACCGCCTCCGGCACATAGCCGGCATTCTTCAGCACGCGATAGGCCATGCGCAGCTCTTCCGGCACCGCGCGGTCATCGTCCAGCTCCAGCGGCCGGCCAGCCCCCGGGAGGTCGTCGAACGCCCCGCGACGCGCCGCATCCGCCAGTTTCGCCTCGATTTGTGCCTCATTAAGCAGCATCGCTCGCCCCGTCAACCGCATCCGTTATGCCGGCCGAACCCGCCCTGTTGAGGACCGAACGGGTTTACCGTAAGGTCCGCCGCACCCGCACAACACGACCAGCGCACGGACCCCGATGGCAGCCACTTCGCGAGACAACCCGTCGGCGTCCGCCGTGCGTTCCCTCGCGCCGGCCCGCGAGGCCCTGCGCGCGGACCCGCGGTTCGACACCTACCTGACTCGGCAGATCCCGGTGCTGGTGGCATTATCGCTGCTGCCCGGGCTCGGGTATATCCTGCTGGGCGCCCTGCACGATGCGCTTGTCGCGGCCGCCTCCTGGTACGCAGTCATGTTTGCCGCCTCGCTCTGGGGAGTCCAGCTTTTCTGGCGGTACCACCGATCGCCGCTGTCACCGGAGCAGCGCAGCCGCTGGCGCCTGCGGCTGACGCTCTTTCTTTATCTCTACCTGGCGCTGTGGACCTGGATCTTTCTGGTCTTCGTGCGCCTCGACGCCCAGAACCTGCACTACATCGCCATCTTCACGCAGATCGGCGCCACCACGGTCGTCGCGGCCCTGCTCTACCCGGCCCCGTGGGTCTTCCGCCCGTTGATCCCGGCCATGATGGTGCCGCTGGCCGGCTACTTCCTGCTGATCGGTGACTGGTATGGCTACGTGCTGGCCGCCTTCTCCGCGACCCTGGCCCTGGTGCTGTACTACGCCGCCAGCAGCAGCTTCGGGCTTCTGCGCGACAGCCTGTATCAGGCCTCGCACGACGCCCTCACCGGGCTCAACAACCGCGCCGCCTTCATCGAGCACCTCGAGCAGAGCCTCGAGGTGCTGCAGCATCATCGCCAGCATTCGTTTCTGCTGCTGATCGACCTGGATCATTTCAAGACGGTCAACGACCTTCTGGGCCACGACATCGGCGACGAGTTGCTGAAGTCCGTGACCCGCGACTTCGCCAACACCCTGCCGCCGGGCCACCATCTCGCCCGTCTGGGCGGCGACGAGTTCGTGATCGTCGCCCCCGGAAAGGAAGACCGGCATACCTGCGAACGGGCGGCCCGGCGCCTGGCGCACTCGCTGCTGCGGGTGGTCAAGACGCCCTACATCATCCGCAATCATCATCTGCATGTCAGTGCCAGTATTGGCATCCGCCTGATCGAGCCGCACGCGGGGATCGACTCGCACCAGCTGGTCCGCGAGGCCGACATCGCCATGTACGAGGTGAAGGACCGCGGGCGCGACGGCGTGGTGGTGTTCAGCGACGAACTGTCGCGGGCGGTGGAACGGCACCTGCAGATCGAGCGCTGCCTGCATTTCGCGCTGCAGAACCGGGAGATCGAGGTGCTCTTCCAGCCGCAGCTCGACCGCGACGGCCGCATCCGCAGCGCCGAAAGCCTGATCCGCTGGAACAGCGCCGAACTGGGCCCGGTTTCCCCCGCGGAATTCATCCCGATCGCCGAGCAGACCGGCTTCATCAGCGAACTGGGCGACACCGTGATCGCTCGGGCCTTCCAGACCCTGCGCGACTGGGATCGCGCCGGCTTCCACCTGGAACAGCTCGCGATCAACATCAGCCCGCGCCAGCTGGTGCACCTGAATTTCGTGCAGCGCATGCAGGAGCTGATCGCGCGCCACCTGGGCCGTGAACACGCGCATCGCATCACACTGGAGATTACCGAACACGTCGTCGCCGAGGATACCGACCGCGTCGTGTACATCATGCAGGCCCTGCGCGACATGGGCCTGCGTTTCTCGATGGACGACTTCGGCACCGGGTTCTCGTCACTGAGCTACCTGAAGCGCCTGCCCTTCGACGAACTCAAGATCGATCGCAGCTTCGTGCGCCAGGTCGACCACGACCCCGGTGATCAGGCGATGGTGCGGACCATCTGCGACATCGCCCGGCAGTTCGAGCTGGAAGTCGTCGCGGAGGGGGTCGAGACCGAGGCCCAGTACCAGTGGCTGGCCACGCACGGGAACCTGCGCTTCCAGGGCTACCTGTTCGCCCGCCCCATGGAGGCCGGCGCCTTTCTCGACTATTGCCAGGGAATCCCGGCACCGAGCCGTGCGGTGGCGCCGTCGACCGGAGGGTAGCGGCCCGGGATCAGGCGCCGCCGGTCGCGGCCGGCACCACCCAGAGCGTGAGCGACAGCAGGATCGCCGTCAGGCTTACCCCGATGATCGGCAGCATCATCACCCCGGCCAGCGCCTCGCGCCGAAACAGGCGCACGGCCATCCCGCCCAGCGTCAGCGTCCACCCGATCGCGACAAAGAACGCCAGGGCGTTGAGCTCCGCGCGCCACAGCAGGATGAGCGCCACCGGCAGCCCGAGATTCAGGATCACGACCCCCATCTCCTGGCTCCCCGCCGCCCGTCCGGCGGACAGGGCATAGGCGTACGCGGCCCAGACCATCAGCAGGCCGAAGCCGAGCGCACCCGCCGCGGGCGAACTGAGCGGGGCCCGCAGGATGGCCGCCCCGGCCGGTTCCAGCCCGACCCCCAGCGCAATGATCAGCAGCGCCACCCCCAGGCTGATGGCCAGCCAGAACCACAGGGTTCCGCGTTGCACATTCGGTTCCGTCATATCCTGGTCCTCGTCCTGTCGGTGGCTGCCTGACCTGCTGACCGCGCGCGTCCTTCAGGGTTCGCGTTGTCCGATCGCACCCTGGATACAGCCCGGCCCCTGATTACCGGGCCAGCTGCCAGGCAATGGTCTCGCCCGCGCGCAGCGGTACACCCGGGTCATGCCCGAAGAGTACTGCCTCGGGCACGGTCCAGGGTGAGCGTTCCAGCGTCAGGGTGTCGGTGTTGCGCGGCAGTTTGTAGAAATCGGGCCCGAAATGGCTGGCGAATCCCTCCAGACGATCCAGCGCATCCGCGGCGGCAAAGGCCTCCGCATACAGCTCGATGGCCGCATGCGCGGAATAGATTCCCGCGCAGCCACAGGCCGACTCCTTCGCGTGGCGCGGATGCGGCGCGCTGTCCGTGCCCAGGAAAAAGCGCGGATGGCCGCTGGTCGCGGCCTCCACCAGTGCCTTGCGATGGCGCTCGCGCTTGAGGATCGGCAGGCAGAAGTGATGCGGGCGCATCCCGCCGGCAAACAGCGCATTGCGGTTGTAGAGCAGATGCTGGGGCGTGATGGTGGACGCGACATTGGCCGGCCCGTCCTGGATGAACTGCACGGCCGACTCGGTCGTGATGTGTTCCAGCACCACCCGCAGCTCCGGAAAGTCGCGGATCAAGGGCTCCAGGTGGCGCTCGATGAACACCGCCTCGCGATCGAAGATGTCCACGTCCGGATCCGTCACCTCGCCGTGGATCAACAGCGGCAGGTCCACCCGCTGCATGGCCTCGAACACCGGGTAGCAGCGGCGGATATCCGTCACGCCACTGGCCGCGTTGGTCGTGGCGCCGGCCGGGTACAGCTTCACCCCGTGCACAAAGCCGGAGGCCTTTGCCGCGTCGATCATGCCCGGGGTCGTGCCCTCGGTCAGATAGAGCGTCATCAGGGGCTCGAAATCGGCCTCCTCCGGCAACGCCGCCAGGATGCGGTCGCGGTACTCCGCCGCAGCCTCCAGCGTGGTCACCGGCGGCTTCAGGTTGGGCATGATGATCGCGCGCCGGAAGCGGCGCGCGGTATCCGGCAGCACCGACGCCAGCACATCGCCATCCCGCAGGTGCAGGTGCCAGTCGTCCGGTCGGGTCAGGGTCAGGCGGTTCATCCGTAGTTCCCTTCGCAGGGGCCCGCACCGTACGGGCCCGTCACAGTCATCAGTTATCAGGATAGCGCGGAGCGCAAGTCGGTCTCGGACCAGCCCTCCACCAGTAACGTCTTGTTACGCGAGTTCGCGCCTGCCACCACCCGCACAGCCGACTTCGGGCATGGCAGTTTCGCTGCCAGCAGCTCGATCACGGCCGCATTGGCGCGGCCCTTCTCCGGCGGCGCCTGGACCTGCAGCTTGAGGGTCTCCCCCATCCAGCCGGCCACCGCGTTGCGCTTGCTGCCCGGGGCGACCTTCACCTTCAGCCGCGCCATGCGAAACACTGAGCCATGTATACGCTCTACTCGGCGGGCCGCGTCGCCATGTAGGCACTGAACACGCCCAACTGCACATCCCGCTGCACGTCCTCGAACCCGACCGCGCGCAGGGTGTCCTGGATCTCTTCCGGCGGCACGCACTGGTCGATGGTGTCCCAGAAATAGCGCATCAACAGGTGGCCGTCGGGATCGCGGGTCAACACCTTGCCGACGAACGGCACGAAGTCCCGGAAATAGAAACGCGCCAGCGCGAACTGGCGCCGGGTCCGTGGCCGCGAGACCTCCAGGATGGTGCAGCGACCGCCCGGCTTGAGCACGCGGAAATACTCGCTGAACAGTTCATGCAGATCCCGCACATGGCGCAGCCCGTAACCCATGTACAGGCGGTCGAACTGGCGGTCCGGCAGCGGCATCTGCTCGCCGAGGCTCTGGACGAAGGTCGCGTCCATCTTGGTGCGGGCGATGTCCATCATGCCACGGCTCGGATCCACGCAGGTCAGATGGTCGTCGCCCACCACCTTCCGGATCTCCTGCGCGACCGGCCCCGTCCCGGTCGCCACATCCAGGACGTTCATCCCGGCCTTCAGGCCGGACTTCTTCAGCACGAAGCGGCGATAGGCCTGCCCCGTCCCGAAAAAACCGACCCGCAGGATGCGGTCATAGTACGGGGCCGTCCGGTCGAACAGGTCGTCGACGTAGGCGCGGCGGCTGCCCTCGTCCCCGTAGTAGTCCTTCAGGACCGGGTGCGGCTTCTTGGTCGTTGGCTGCATTGCGTATTCTCCCAGGCAGGGGACCAGGGGCCGACCAGACACTGCGGCCGACCCGATCCGGCGTCAGTTCATCATGGCATTGCGAGCGCCTCGCACAGGCGCTCCGAGCACTGTCCCTCGATCTCCACCAGCAATTCCTCGCGACAGATGTCGCCATGCAGCAGAAGCCAGGGGATGTGGTGACCCAGGCGCGCCCGCAGGTGGTTCTCCACGGCGGGCGCATCCTCGGCGTGGCGCAGATAGACCTTGAGCAGCGAGAGCGCCTGCGGCGTTTCCGCTCGCACCGGGTGGTGGGTGGAGGCCTGCTCCAGCAAAGCCCCGATATTGCGCAGGCTCTCGTCAATCTGCGCCTCGAGATCCCCCACATGGCGGCTTTCATGGCCCACGATGCTGGCCGTGCCCGAAATGAACAGCTCGGCGGCCTGCGGGCCCGGCTGCCAGAGGCTGGCGCGGGCAAACGAGGGGCTGCGCGGCCCGTACTGCCGGGGGTAGCGGTAGGCACTGACCTGGCGCGGATTCTCGATGCGCGCCGCGGCCTCGCGCGTCGCAATGAAGTAGATCAGCAGGCCGTCGGAGTGCGTGCCGATCGCCGTGGCCGCCGGCAGGATGCGCTCGTACTCCGGCAAGGCCTCGAAGACCTGCGCCCGCCCGCTGCAGAACCCGCGATAGCGCTCCTGCCCGTCGACCGGATCATTGATGGCCGGGAGGTAGTTCCAGACCCGCACCAGGTGGTCAAAGCCCAGCGCCCGACAACCGGAGAGGATCTCGCGGTAGGCGCGTTCCGTCAGCGGTTCCGGGTCCGCGCGGGCATCCAGCGGCGCATGCCAGCAGCCCACCAGGCAGTCGCGGCCGCGCAGGTAGATCAGCGAGCCGTCTGCCCCTGTCTCCCCGCGTACGCCGTCCGGCAGCGACCAGCACTCCACCCAGTCCGTATCGCGGCCCAGCGGCTCCAGCCCCACGTGGATCTCCAGGCGTCCGGGCTTGCGCTCGACACCACTTGTGCCACCAAAACGAATCACCACGGACGCCGAGGCGCCGTCCGGATCCTGTGCTCGACGGTAGGTGACCGTCAGCGGGGCTTTGTCAGCGGATTCCATCATTCAGTGGGAGCGGGAGGCGCATCGCCTCTCCATCGGCATCCATTCCGGCCAGAACAGCGGCGCAGTCTACCAATCTCCCGCGCTGGAGACACGGTCTCCTGGCGGGCCGGGGCCCGCCAGAATGTCGCTGGGCTTCCGTCAGGGCTCGTCAAGCTCGATACCCGCCTCGGTCAGAAATGCCCGCAGGCCTTCGAGGTAGGCATCCCCGGTGGCCAGAAAGGCCTCGTTATGGCCGCCTTCCATTTCCAGCAGTCGAGCCTGCCCGGCGGCCGCGTACAGCCGTTCGGTGTGGGCAAACGGCACGATCTCGTCGTCCACGCTGTGGGCCAGCAGCAGCGGCGCGGTGATGGCCTCGATGCGGCTCAGGGTGTCGTATTCGTGGCGCAACAGGGCCCGCACCGGCAGCCACGGATAGTGGCGCGCTCCGAGATCCGCGGCCGAGGTAAAGGCCGATTCCAGGATCACCGCGCCCGGCTCCACCCCGGTGGCCAGATCCGCCGCCACCGCCGCCCCCAGGGAACGCCCGAACACCACGACCGAGTCGGGGGCGATCGAGCGCGCTTCCGTCAGGTACTCCCAGGCGGCGCGGGCATCCGCGTAGGTGCCCGCCTCGTCCGGGCGGCCCGCGCTGCGGCCATAGCCGCGGTAGTCGATGATCAGGACGGCAAGCCCCAGTTCATGGAAGAGCTGCAGGGAGTGCAGTCGATGGCTGATATTGCCGGCATTGCCATGCAGAAACAGCAAGACCGGCGACTCCTCGCCCTGCGGCGACGGCACGAACCAGCCATGCAGCCGCACCCCGTCGGCAGTCACCAATTCGACGTCTTCGTAGTCCAGTCCAATGCGTTCCGGCGTGCCGGTCAGGTTGCTGGAAGGCATGTAGACCAGACGGTCCTGGGTCACGAAGATCAACCCGGTCATCAGGGCGTATCCGAGCCCTGCGAGCACCAGGATCTTGAACAGATTGGCCATATCCCGATCCTGACCGTCCAGTCGCCCCTGTGCAAGGCAAACACCGAGTGTGTGAAGCGCTCTCGCCCGTGCGCCCGGACCGGTACAATGCCCGCGAACGATCTGGCTGAAACGACCCTACCCCATGCGCCATTCGCTGCTTACCAATACGGATCTGCAGGGCCTCGACCGCGATGCGCTGCTGCGCCACTTCGCGGGCAGCCAGCCGCTGGACGATTCCACCGGCCAGCAACTGGCCGAGGCACTGGACCTGGCGCTGGAGGCGGTCGAGGCCGCCGGGCTCGAATCCCACCCGCTGGACGTGGCCGAGATCCTGCGCCACCTCAACGTGGACCGCCAGACGCTGATCGCAACCCTGCTGGTACCCGTCTATCTGGCCTCCCGGATCACCCCGGCCCGGATCGAAACGGACTTTAGTGCGGCTATCGCGCGTCTCACCACCAACGTCGCGGCCCTGGTGCGGCGCCGTTTCGAGGCGCCGGCGGGCCGGCCGGAACAGGCCGAGCGCCTGCGCCGCATGCTGATGGCGATGGTCGACGACGTGCGTGCCGTGCTGATCAAACTGGCGTTCCGCGTGCAGCACCTGCGCCTGCTGGTACGCGAGCCGGATGACAGCGCCCGAGCCCTCGCGCAGGAGACCCTGGACGTCATCGCGCCCCTGGCCAACCGCCTGGGCGTCGGCCAGCTCAAGTGGGAGATGGAAGACCTCGCCCTGCGCATCCTGGAACCGGAGACCTATCGCGAGATCGCCAGAGGCCTGGAAGAAAACCGCACGGAAAGAGAGACCTATGTAGAAGCATTTGCGCAGGCTCTTAAGGACCGCTTGCGCGCCGAAGGCATCGAGGCACGGGTCTTCGGGCGGCCCAAGCACATCTACAGCATCTGGAAGAAGATGCAGCGCAAGCGGACCTCGCTGTCCGAGTTGTACGATCTGCGCGCCACCCGCGTGATCGTCGACCAGCTGGCCACCTGCTACACCGTACTTGGCATCGTCCACAACGACTGGCGCCACCTGCCCAGCGAATTCGACGACTACATCGCCAACCCCAAGGACAACGGCTACCAGTCACTGCACACGGCCGTGGTCGGGCCGGAGGGCAAGGTCGTGGAGGTGCAGATCCGCACCCGCGAGATGGACGACTTCGCCGAGCTGGGGGTCGCCGCCCACTGGCGCTACAAGGAGGGCGGGCGCGAAGACCAGGCCCTCAACCGCGCCATCAACAGCCTGCGCCAGCTGCTGGAGGCCGCCGACAACAACGACCAGAACCTGCTCGACGAGATCCAGAGCGAGCCCCTGCACCAGCGCGTGTTCGTGCTTACCCCTCAGGGTGAGGTACTGGACCTGTCCCTGGGCGCAACCCCGCTGGACTTCGCCTACGCCGTCCATACCGAGGTCGGCCACCGCTGCCGGGGCGCCAAGGTGGACGGGCACATCGTCCCGCTCACCTACAGGCTGAAGTCCGGCGAGCGCGTCGAAGTCCTGACCACTCGCGAGGGCGGCCCCAGCCGCGACTGGCTCAACCCCAATCTCGGCTACCTGAACACCGCCCGCGCCCGCTCCAAGGTCCGCACCTGGTTCCGCCAGCAGCACCAGGACGAACACCTGGCCACCGGCAAGCACCTGTTCGATCGCGAATGCCAGCGTCTCGGCTGCGGACAGGACCTCGACCGCGGCGCCCTCGCCGAGGCCATGAAGTACCAGACCTTCGACGAGCTGCTGGTCGCGCTGGGTGCCGGCGACATCACCACGGCCCAGATCGCCGGGCGCATCTCCCAGCAGATGCGCGAGACGCGGGGTCGAGAAAAGCCCGCCGCGCCGCCGGCGCCCCAGCGCCCGCGGCGCCATGACGGCGAGGCAAAAGAGGACGACATCAAGATCCGCGGCGTCGGCGGCCTGCTGACCACCCGGGCGCGCTGCTGCAACCCGCAGCCCGGAGACCCCATCATCGGCTTCATCACCCGCGGTGCCGGCGTCTCCGTCCACCGCAGCGACTGCGTGAACATCCTGCGCATGCCGGAGGAAAAGCGCGGCCGCCTGATCCCGGTCTCCTGGGGCGAAGAACCGGAACGCGAGGCCATCACCCTGGAGGTGGACGCCCATGACCGCCCCGGCCTGCTCGGCGAGGTCGGCAACGCCTTCTCCGAATGCGGCATCAACCTCCTGCGCGTGAACACCCAGACCAACCGCGAGGACCGCAGCGTGCGCATGGAACTGGAAGCCGAATACAGCGACCTCGGCGAACTCAGCAACCTCTTCGACCGCCTCCAGGCCCTCGGCAGCATCCAGACCGTCCGCCGCCTCCCACCCGCGGCCTCCACGTAGACATGTAGGAGCCCAGCCCTCTGGGCGATCCGGGCCTGTCCAGTGCCGAATCGCCCAGAGGGCTGGGCTCCTACAGGACATGCGGAACGGCCTTCGGCCCTAACCCTCGGAACGCCCCCGACCGGTGCGCATGGAATGTCGGCGGGTCGTCTCGTAGGCGCTGGTGCCCTTGCGACCGGATTTCAGTTCGCGGATCTGCTGCGCGACCTCGGTGCGGCGCTGGTCCAGCTCCTGCACCGAGCTTTCGTAGAAGCGGCCAAGCTCCTCGAGCGCGGCGCGCAGTGCCGCCCCGGAGTCATCGCGGAGTGGCACCGGTTCCGGGCCGAAGGCCCGTTCAACCAGGCTGCGCGCCTGCCGATCCAGCTCCTGGAGCTCTTCCCAGTCCTCTTCAGCCACCGCGCGCGCCATGTGGGCGCGGATCGCCTCGACGGCATCTTCGAGCGTGGCTTCCGAACCGGCCCCACTGTTCGAAGTGGCGGGACCGCTCATGGGTAAAGGCCGGACTCAAAAACCGCGCAAAGAGCCATGCAAGGCCTTCCGCTAGCCTGCCCGGCGCTGGTCAGCCGGGATCTCGTCCCAGCCCGCCTTGATCTCGCGCAGCAGCTTGGCCACCTCGTCCAGAGCCGCGGGGTCATTCTGGGCGTTCGCCTCCAGCAGACGACGGCTCATGTATTCGTACAGGGCATCCAGGTTCCCGGCCAGTTCGGCATTGTGCTTGTGGTCCAGCACGGCCCGCAGCGACTCGACGATATCGATCGCCTTGCCGATCTTCTCGCCCTTCAGGCCCACGTTACCCTGCTGCATCGCACCCTTGGCCACGGCAATCCGCTCCAGTGCGCCCTCGAAAAGCATCTGGATCAGCCGGTACGGGTCCGCTACCTGCGCCTCGGCCAGCGCGCCCGACTGCCGGTACTGGTTCACCGCTCGATTCATGCCCGGTCCGTACATGCGTTGCTCTCCGTTATCCGTTCGCCTAGGCGGCGCGACTATCGACGAGAATTGTTCTGGGCCAGCGGCATATTCGCCAGCTGCCCCATCAGGAAATCGCCCGTGCTCTGCATCTGCGCCACGGCGCTGTCCATCCGCGAGAACTGCCCGATCAGGCGTTGTTCCATGCGCTCGAGACGGACCTCGAGGTCCTCGCGCTGCTGCCCAATCCGCTCCAGGTCATTGCGCAGCCCGTCCGTACGCGCATTGATCAAACCTTCCGGCCCAATAAAGCTGTTGGTGACCTCCTGCATCCGGCCACCAACCTCGCGCACGATCTCGGTGACCCGGTCGAAACCGTCCGTCTCCATTGCCCGGTCAAAGCGTGCACCGTCAAACGAGAGCGTCCCATCGCGGTTGGATACGATCCCGAGCTCCGCCAGTGTCTGCGCATTGGCGTCTGGCACTTGGGCCGGGTTCATCAATGCATTACCCAGACGGCTGCGAATCCCTCGTACCGTGCTGTCCCCCGTCAGGACCGATCCCTCTTCCGAGTCCGGATTGAACGAGGTCAGCTCACGGGTCTGGCCAACCAGGGCGTTATACGATTCGACAAAACCCTGCAGGGCCTCGCGCAGCTGGTCCTGGTCTTCGCTCACCGAAACGGTCACCGGCGACGCGGACGTCCCCCGCAGCTCGATGCTCAGGCCCTCGATCGTGTCGTCCAGCGTGTTCGTCGGGCTAGTCACGGTCAGCCCGTTGATCACGGCCACCGCATCGCGGGCCTCTTGCGTGGTTTCCAGGTTGTCGCTGGCCAGGCGGCCGAGACCCTCGTTGGTCGCCGCCGTGTCCCCGTTCACCGCGACCGAGATCGTGTTATCGGCACCCGTCTCCGTCGCGTTCAGGACCAGGCGCGCGCCACTGCCGTCATTCACGATGGAGGCCGTGACACCGCCCCCGGCCTCGTTGATCGCATTGCGCACGTCCCGCAGGGTATCGCCTTCTTCCACGTCGATGGTGATGGCGTTCCCGCCGCCCACGCTGATCTCCAACTGACCGGCACCCACCTCGGCATCCCCGTCGGCGAACTGCCCCGCCGCGGTGGCCACGCTTTGCGCCTGCGCCAGCTGATCCACCTGCAGCGAGAAATTGCCATTCGCCGCCGTGCCGTCGGACGTCACGCTGGCCACACTGGAGTCCGACACCTCTGCGGACTGGGACAACTCGAATCCAGCCAGCTGGCCCAGACTCCCGCCCAACTGCTCCACGCCGTTCGTCAGATTGCCGAATGCCGAGATCTGCGCCTCGATCCGCCCTTCCCGGCGATCGAACCGCTGCTCCTTCGGGACGCGTTCGGCGTTGATCAGGTCGCCCACGATCTGATTCAGATCCAGCCCCGAACCGACACCCAGTGAACTAATGGCCATGGTCTTTCTGCTCCTCGGCGCCCGGCGTCCCGGACCCTTTGCACGTGCGATATATCTATTTACGACAGCCTAGCCCAAAACTTGAGCCCGCCGCAGGAAAACCGCCTCAAAATCGGCATACCGCGCCCCGACTTTATCCCCCGGAAAATCCCGTCATTGCGAGCGAAGCGAAGCAATCTCCAGAACCTGGCACCTAGCCGACACGCACACCTGCCACAATCATCCCCAAGCCCCAGGCCGTAACCCAGGAAACTGCAAAGCAGTTATCCGGGATCTACCACGCCTAGCGAATCCCGCCGCTTGGGATAGCCCCGTCTCCAGAGATACCGGCTCGACGCTCCGCTCCGGCCGGGATGGCATGGAGGGGGTGGTCAAGAAGGGGTAAGCAGCCACGCCCAGACGCCGGAACGAAAAAAGCCGGACCCGTTGCCGGGCCCGGCTTCACAACACATCACGCTTGCAGGTGTAACAACAGCCTTCAGGCCTTGTCCGCCAGCCCCGTGCCGCCGAGCTCCTGCTCGGTCTGGAACTGTTCCACCAGGGCCAGTACGGCCTCCGGCGGGATCTGGCGGATCACCTCTTCGCGTTCTCCGTCCATCACTGTAATCACCGTGCGGCCGCTGCTGTCGTCCACGCTGAACTCCAGCGCCCGCTTCGTGGATTGCAGGTAGGAATTGATCGACTCGACCACCTGGTTGACCTCGTCCATGTCCATGGCCTCGATCGCCGGTCCGGTGGAACCACGAGCCGTTGATTCCGTATTACTGTCCGCACGAACCACGGCCTCCGGCCGCCCTTCGCCACGAACAAGACCCGCGCCGGAACCAGGAGCCTTGGCCCCCTCGCCCCCGCGCGGGTTCACTGCAACCAGCGGTGATGTGATATTGCCGATTCCATCACTCATATCGCTGTCCTCTTCAGAAGGGGAGGATGGCGCCCTCGCCATCCTCCCTCAACCAGAAGCCCGAGTGATCGAGCTTACTGCAGCAGGGCCAGCACGTTCTGCGGAACCGCGTTGGCCTGCGAAAGCACCGAGGTACCCGCCTGCTGCAGCACCTGGGCGCGGGTCAGCTCGGCCGTCTCGGCCGCGAAGTCCGCATCCTGGATCCGCGAACGGGCGGCGGACAGATTCTCCGAGGAGATCTCCAGGTTGGAGATGGTGTTCTCGAAGCGCACCTGAACCGAACCGAGCTCAGCTCGGAGACCATTTACTTGCTGAAGTGCAAGGTCAATTGTCCGAATCGTATCCGTGGCTTCCTGTCGTGTCGCTACGCTAACTCCATTCAGTGTGAAATCCTGACTAGCCACGCCTTCCAGGCCAAGCTCTGTGTCATCGGTTCCCGCGACATCGATATTCGTACCAATTTCCGCTTGGAGCTCGATCCCCCGAGCGAACACATCTGACTCCCCGGAACCGACGCCTGCAATCTCAAGGCCTCCACCGTCAACTACGGAGATTTCGATATCGGCATCTGACTCAAAAACGAGCTCACCGTTATCTACAGAGGCTGTAACACCCGTCTGCGAGGAACGCGCATTGATGCTCTCAGCAATGTCGTCGACGCCATCATCATCAGCAATCGAGATAGATACGCCGTTGATTTCCACCGCGCCAGCTGCCGTCGGCTCAGTGAAACCCAAGTCGTTGGCAGTTTCGACCCCAGAAGTGCGAACCGCCTGCACTCCGGTATCACCGAATTCCTGATTGATGGCGTTCACGACGTCATCAAGGGAGGTGGCCTCAGAAAGGTCAATTTCTACACCGTTGACCGTGATATCAGCCAAGTCACCAGCGCTGATACCATCACCTGCGGTACCGCCAGTAATCGCGTTGAGGGAAACAGCATCACCTTCGATCACTTCCCCACCCAATTGAGAACCACGCGCATCCACACCATCGACGGAGATAGTCTGATTACGATTCGCACCCACTTGGAAGATAAGATCTTCCAGAGATCCGTCCAAAATCCGGGTACCATTGAACTCAGTCGAATTGGCCACTCGATTGATTTCTTGGACCAATTGCTCAACTTCGTTGTTCAGCGCCTGCCGATCCGATGCAGAGTTAGTATCATTCGCAGACTGAACCGCCAGCTCACGAATACGCTGCATTGCATCACCGACAGTACCCAGAGCACCCTCTGCAGTCTGCGCGAAGGAGATCCCGTCATTGGCGTTACGCACGGCCTGGTTCAAGCCGCGGATCTGGGTGGTAAACCGCTCGGCGATGGCCAGACCGGCCGCGTCATCCTTGGCGCTGTTGATACGCAGGCCCGAGGACAGACGCTCCAGGCTCTGAGCCAGCGCGCCCTGGGAGTTGTTCAGGTTGCGCTGCGCGTTCAGGGAAAGAACGTTGGTGTTGATTACTTGGGACATGATCGCTCTCCTGTAGAGTCGTTCGTCACCGCCTCGGGCGGTTCTGGTGAACGGGCCGATCCCCGCTCTCAGGACCCTTAACGACCTGCCCTACAGAACCTTTAGCCCATCGTTGAAATTTTTTTCACCGCGGGTGGCAAATCGTTGCCGCTCGCGCCGCATGCGCCCTCCAACCCGCCACAGCCACGCCATCATCCGCACCACACACCCCGCCGTCACCCCAGCCGCATCGCAGCGGAGAGCCGGGACCTCCAGACGCCGGACCAGCCCCCAACCGACGGGCAGCCCGCACTGCAGAGATCCCAGATAACCGCTGCGCGGTTTGCGGGGTGGCGGTTCTGTGGAAGAAAGTTACGGAAACGGGGACCACGGGCCGGCCACCCCAGGGTGGCGACCACATCCCGTCATTGCGAGGAGCCGCAGGCGACGTGGCAATCGGCTGCATGTGGCAAGCCGTTTGATTCCCGCACACTTGCTCATTCCGAGCGATTGCTTCGTCGCTGCGCTCCTCGCAATGACAGGGGTGTGGTGGATTCGCGGCGGGTTCGCAGGATGACGGTGGTGGTTGGAGGCGAGACGGTTCGGGTATGTGACCCAGGGCCTTGATATACTTGAGCGATGCGCCTGAGCGACGAACAACAGACGGTTATCCGCGAGGAAGTGGCCCGTGCATTCGGGCCGGATGCAAACGTGAAGCTATTCGGCTCGCGCGTGGACGATACCGCGCGCGGTGGCGACATCGACCTCTACATCGAGGCGGACGGCACCCCGGATGACCTGCTGGACCGGGAACTCAACCTGTACGTCGCACTGCAACGCCAGCTGGGCGAACGCCGTGTGGATATCGTCGTACACCCACGCGGCGCGCCGCACCGCCCCATCGATACGCATGCCGACCGCACGGGTGTCGCCCTGTGACCGTCACGACGCCACCGCAGCGGCTCGCGCGGCTGATTAATCTGATGGATCGTGAGGACGAGTACCTGCTCGGCGTTTCAGAGGCTTTGTACACAGGCCCCGGAACTCAACCTTGGCTCCGCACCACCCACGCAACGCGATAGCCCCCACCGCCGGTACCGCTCCTGTAGGAGCCCAGCCCCCTGGGCGATTTCTTTCATCGATGCCAGATGTCCGACCCGATCGCCCAGAGGGCTGGCCTCCTACAAGTGTTGCCCCGACAACGGGGGCTCAGATCAGCCAGGTGGTGCCGATGCGGTGCTCGGGGGTGGCGCCGGGGATCAGGTCCATCAGGGCCCAGCCAAAGATGAGTGTGATGAAGGCGCCGCAGAAGACGGTGGCCACGAACAGGCCGATGCGGTTGCCGCGGCGCAACCCGAGGATGCCGCGCAGCGACCAGTACAGCAGCCACAGCGAATACAGAATCAGCAGCAGTCCGATGCCGTTGCCCCACGGCCAGGGAAAGGCGGCGGCGACCTTGGCGACCCAGGCCGGGAGCAGGCCGATACTGACCGCCAGCATGGCCCGGTCCGGGTCCCCGCGCCCCTGGAAGAGTTCGGCCAGGTAGTGCGCGGACCACGCCAGGCCCAGCACACCGATACTCATGGCGAGCACGCTGTAGACGCCAAACCCCCATACCCCGGGCATCGCCTCCGGCGGCAGCCCGGTGGGGATGAGCTGATACAGCCACTGACTGACGATCACGCTGAGCAGCAGCACCGGGAACGCCAGACGCAGAAAGATCTGCCACCAGGGCGGTGCCGGCTCGATCGCCTGGGCGTCGCGCACGACCGCCAGCGGGTTCACGAGCGAGCGCAGCGTCATGCGAGCCGGATAAAATCTCACGGGAACAGTCATCGGCAAATTATGTGGCAGTTACGTGACCATTCGATGACAGGCTTTCGCTGGTTTCCGAGATGTACCATCTACTCCTGGGCTGGGAGACGCATCAGTGGCTCGGTTGACGATTCGTTTGCCTGACGAAAAGTACGAACGCCTGAAGGCGCTGGCACGCGAACGTGGCACTAGCGTCAATCGGCTCGTGGACGAGATGGCCACGTTGATGATTGCTGAACACGATGCGGAAACTCGTTTCCGAGTGCGCGCCCAGCGTGGTCAGGGCCGGGAACAGGAAGGTCTGGCACTGCTGGACAAGGCGATGGGAGGGCCCTCGCCGGATTGAGGGCTAATAAAGCCCGAGCGCCAGCACGAGGATGACCAGCACGGAGGTCTCCACCAGCTCCAGCGTGGCGCCGGCGGTGTCGCCGGTGAAGCCGCCCAGCCAGTGTTTCAGGAGGCGGGTGGCACCCCACATCAACGCTCCGGCGGCGAGGAGGGCCACGATCACGCCCCACAGTCCGGACACCAGCCCCAGCACCAGTACCAGCAGGGCCGCGACACCGACCGTGCCCTTCGCGGCCCCGCGCGGCAGGTGTTGCGCCATCTCGGCCCCCAACCCCACCGGGTTCACGTAGGGAGTGGTCAGAAACAGCACCGGCGGCACCAGACGCGCCAGCACGATGGCGAGCAGGACGGCCATCCACGCGCCGGCTTCGACCACGGCCACCAGTGCCGTGCCCTTCAGCGCCAGCACCAGGATCATTGCCGCAACGGCCATCGGACCGCAGGCCGGGTCCTTCATGATCCCGCGGGCGCGCTCCGGATGGCGTTGCCCCCCGACCCAGGCATCCACCGTATCTGCCAGCCCGTCCAGGTGCAGGGCGCCCGTCAGGGCCACCCAGAACGTCAGCACCAATGCCGCGACAAGGAGCGTCGGCGCGCCGGGAATGGCGGACAGCCCGATGCCGACGATCACCACGATCAGCCCCAGGATGAGCCCGACCAGCGGATAGGTCAGTACCGAACGCCCCAGATCCTCGGGGCGCGGCTCCAGCGCGGGGGTCGGCAGGCGTGTGAGGAACTGGATGGCCAGCCAGAGGGGCGTCATCACGGGATTCATGAAGGTGTCCGTCCGGTTTCTGGCGCCACAGGTTCGCATCCACAAGGGGGGTGACGACCCGGGATACCCGGGCCTGCCGTAGGAGCGTGCTTGCACGCGAAGCCCCTGCCCGCGCCCGACTGTGGCAGGGGCTTCGCGTGCAAGCACGCTCCCACAAAACCTCCCGCAAGGGCCAGGGGGCGGCCTGTTACCGGGACTAGGTGCATTACGGGACGGAACGTCATCGGTAGGCCTGCCATGGCTCGACAATATGCAGGGACGCGAGCGGGACGTCGATACTCAGGAGTTCTTCCAGCGGCCAGCCCTCGTGCAGGGCGCGGATCAGGCGGATGACACCGCCGTGGGCGATCATGAGGACCTGCTCCCCTTCGTTGGGGGCCAGGTCATTCCAGCCGGCGACCACACGCTCGCGAAACGCTCGAAGCGACTCGCCATTGGGCGGCGCATGATTCAGCGGGTCTTCCCAGAAACGGCCCAGGGCATTGGCCTGCGTCTCCATCAGCGCCGCCGCTGTTCGGCCTTCCCAGTCGCCGAAGTCGAGTTCGGCCAGGCGTTCGTCCACGGCGAGTGGCACGCCTGCCTGCCCGGCGAACGCCTCGGCAGGCCCGAGGCATCGCATCAACGGCGAGCAGACGACGCGATCCCAGTCTGCGTCACGCGCGAGTGTCTCGCGCATTGCGTGCCAGCCTGCTTCCGTCAGCGGGACATCGCTGCCACGCCCACAAAACCCCTGGCCCGTGGTCTCGCCGTGCCGCAGCAGGCCGATGCGTGTGGCGTCCGTGCTCAACTGCCCTCTCCGCTCACACCCGCCTCGGCGAAAGTCGCCATCCCCGAATGCAGCTCGCAGGCCAGGCGCAGCAGGGGCACGGCGGTGGCCGCCCCGCTCCCCTCGCCCAGGCGCATGCCGAGATCGAGCAGTGGCTCGGCTGCCAGCGCCTGCAGCAGTCGCTGGTGGCCCGGCTCCGCCGAACTGTGGGCGTAGAAGAACCACTCCGCGGTGCCCGGGCACAGGCGTTCCGCCATCAGCGCCGCCGAGGTGCTGATGAAGCCGTCCACCAGTACCGGCAACCCGATCTGTGCTGCGGCGATATAGGCGCCGGCCAGGCCCGCGATCTCGAAGCCACCCAGACAACGCAGGCTACCCAGTGCATCGCCGCGCACGTCCACGTGAGTGCTCAACGCCTGTTCGATCACCTCGGCCTTGTGGCGCACGCCATTGGCATCCAGACCCGTGCCGGGCCCGGCCAGATCGGCCGGCGGCAGGTCCAGCAATGAACAGGCAAGTGCGGCGGCCGCCGTGGTATTGCCGATGCCCATCTCGCCACCGATGAACAGTTGCGCCCCGCCTCTTCGGGCGCGCTCGGCGCACTGACGGCCGGCATTCAGCGCGCGTTCCAGCTGCGCTGGCGTCATCGCCGGCTCACGGGCCAGGTTGGCGGTGCCGGGGCCCAGGTTGAGCTGCTGCACGCCGCTGACGGCCGGTGGCTGCGCCACGGTACCCAGGTTAATCACCTCGATGGACGCGCCCAGGTGCCGCGCCAGCACCGAGATCGCCGCGCCGCCGTTCGCGAAGTTCGCGACCATCTGCGCGGTCACCGCCTGGGGGAAACGCGAGATCCCTTCGGCGACCACGCCATGGTCACCGGCGAACACCGCGATGTGCACCTGCTCCAGCGTCGGTTGGCCCACGCCCTGCATGGCGGCCAGGCGTTCGGCGATCGCCTCCAGCTGGCCCAGTGAGCCGGGCGGCTTGGTCAGCTGGGCCTGCCGCTCGGCCGCTGCGCGGCGCGCCTCGGCACTCAGGGGCGCCGGCGGCACCTGCAGCCAGTCACAGTCTTCGGTCACATGTTCTCCCTATTCGATCCGTCTTCGCGGGCAAGCCCGCTCCCACAAACAAACTCGCTCCCACAAAGGCATGTGCGACAGCCCTGTGGGAGCGGGCTTGCCCGCGAACCCTCGTCACCCTGGCTACAGCAAAGCCCGCCCTGGATCACAGAAGTTGACCCTTGAGCACATGCGGGAGGCCGGCGACGGTGAGGACCACGCGGTCCATTCCCGGGGCCAGGCGCTGGTGCAGCCAGCCGGCCTCGTCGGCGAAACGGCGGGACAGTGCATCCATCGGGGTAATGCCCATCCCCGTCTCGTTGGAGACGAACACCAGCGTGCCCGGCAAGCCCGGGATCGTCTCGATCAGGGCCTCGCGCTCGCGTTCGATCCGGGCCTCGTCCTCGGTGCACAGGAGCTGGGTCAGCCACAGGGTCAGGCAATCGACCAGCAGGCACTGGCCCGGGCCAGCGGCCTGTTCCAGTGCCCGCGCCAGCCCCGTGTCGGCCTCGACCAGGCGCCAGTCACCGGGGCGGTCGGCGCGATGACGCTCGATTCGGCGCGCCATCTCGGCGTCGTCGGCCCGTGCCGTGGCGACATAGGTGACCGGCAGGCCGGATTCCGCCGCCAGGCGTTCGGCCAGCCGGCTTTTGCCAGAACGCACGCCACCCAGGACCAGGGTCTTCATGCCACCGGCTCCGTGGATACAGCCCCCAGCAGGGCCAGTACACGCTTCATGTCCAGGTGTTCCTCCAGGGTATCCGCCAGGCGTGCAAGACCGCGTTCGCGCGCCGCGGACAGGTCTTCTCCCTGTCCCGAACCGGGCCGCATACCCGCCCAGTGCAGCAAGGCATCGGCGGCCTCCGAACGGTCGAATACGCCATGCACGTAGGTACCGGCCACGGTGCTGACCTCATTGCACGCGCCATCTGGCCCATGCGCCAGATACAAAAGCGGCCGCTCCAGTCCGGGTCCGGTCGTGATGCCCGCATGAATCTCGTAGCCTTCCACGCCTGCCTCCCGGCCCAGCACACGATCCCCGTGAACACGCTCCAGACGCTTCTCGGGGGCCAGGCGGGTCTCGATATCGAGCCAGCCAAGCCCCGGCGTGGAGCCGGGCCGGCCCTCGACGCCGTCGGGGTCGTGCACGGCGCGCCCCAGCATCTGGAAGCCCCCACAAATGCCCAGCACCTTGCCACCGTAGCGCACATGCCGTTGCAGCGCGGCCTCCCAGCCCTGATCGCGCAGCCAGGCGAGGTCGTCGCGCACCGACTTGGAGCCCGGCAGGATCACCAGATCCGCCGGCTGCAACGACTCGCCGGGCCCGACAAACCGCAGATCCACCGCCGGGTCCAGGCGCAGCGGGTCGAAATCGGTGTGGTTGGAGATACGCGGCAGGGCCGGGACGACCACCTTCAGCGCATCCGTAGCCTTCTCCGGCACTGCCTCGCGCGGCAGGGCGTCCTCGGCATCCAGATAAAGCCCGTGCAGGTACGGGAGCACACCGAGTACCGGCTTGCCGGTCTCCTGCTCCAGCCAGTCCAGACCCGGCTGCAGCAGTCCGACATCACCGCGAAAACGGTTGATCACGAAGCCCTGCACCCGCGCGCGTTCGGTCTCGCTCAACAGCGCCAGCGTGCCCACCAGATGCGCGAACACCCCGCCCCGGTCGATATCCGCGACCAGGATCACCGGGCAGTCCACCGCCTCGGCGAAGCCCATGTTGGCGATATCGCCCGCGCGCAGGTTGATCTCCGCCGGCGAGCCCGCGCCTTCCACCAGCACGTGGTCGTACTGATCGGCCAGGCGCCCGTGCGACGCCAGTACCGCCTCGCGGGCCACCGGCTTGTAGTCGTGATAGGCCCGCGCATCCAGTTCCGCCGCGGGCCGCCCGTGGATGATCACCTGCGCGCCCTGGTCCGAGCTGGGCTTGAGCAGTACGGGATTCATGTCCGTATGCGGTTCCAGGCCGCAGGCGGCGGCCTGCAGGGCCTGGGCCCGGCCAATCTCGCCGCCATCGGCGGTGACGGCGCTGTTCAGCGCCATGTTCTGCGGCTTGAACGGCACCACCGACAGTCCACGGCGGTGCAGCACCCGCGCGAGCCCCGCCACCAGCACGCTCTTGCCGGCATCCGAGGTCGTCCCCTGCACCATCAGCGTCGTGCCCGTCATGCCCGCTGCAGCCCCGCTTCGAGACGCTGCCACTCGGCCGCGTCACCCGGCAGGCCAAACCGAAGACTCCCGGGCGCATCGAATCGACGCACCAGGATGCCCTGCCGGCCCAGATGGTCCTGCCAACCCGCGGGATCATCCACCCGGCACCACTGGAACAGCGCGGTGCCGCCGGTGGGCGCCAGCCCGTGCGCGCGCAGCCGTTCCGCCAGGCGCTGGCCGCGCGCCTGCAGGAGGCTACGTGTCTCGGCCTGCCAGGCGCGGTCGGTCAGCGCCCGGGTAGCAACCCAGCGCGAAGGTCCGGCGAGGCCCCATGGACCCAGACGGGCGGCCAGCTGCGCGCGCATCGCGTCGTCGGCGATCACGAACCCGACCCGCGCGCCCGCCAGCCCGAAGAACTTGCCGAGAGAACGCAGCACCACCAGGCCTTCGCGCGGTGCGTCCTGCGCGAGACTGGCCCCCGGCGTCACATCCATGAAGGCCTCGTCCACGATCAGCCAGCCACCACGCGCGGCCAGTTCCGCATGCCAGGCCAGCAGGTCCGCACGTTCGAAGCACTGACCCGTCGGGTTATTCGGGTTGACCAGCACCAGCACGTCCAGATCGGGCAGCGCGGCGGCGATCGCCTCGCCACTCAGCGGGCGTACCGTGTGCCCGGCCTCGCGCCAGGCCCGGGCGTGCTCGTTGTAGCTGGGTTCGAGGATGCCGACGCGCGCCGTACCCGGGCGCAGCGCCGGCAACAACTGGATCGCCGCCTGCGAGCCCGCGACGGGCAAAAGGGCTGCGGTGCCGTAATAGTCAGCAGCCGCGGCCTCGAGCCCGTCCTCCGGTTCCGGCAGCCGCGCCCAGACCCACTGCGGGACCTCGCCCACGGGATAGCCATGCGGGTTGATGCCGGTGGAAAGATCCAGCCACTCGGTTGCCGGAATGCCGTAGCGCGCAGCCGCCTGGCGCACACCACCCCCGTGCACCTGCACGAGCGCCCGGGATTCGGGCATGGGAGCCTTCTGCGGATCAGAACAGGACAACGACAATCACCCCCATCACGATGAACGCCATCCAGATCGCCAGCGCCCGGTCCACCAGCGCCACCGCCTGGCGAATGCCCGCGGCATCGGCCAGGCGGCCCATGCCCAGGCGCGGGCGCCACTCGCGCTGGCCGCCATAGGGCGCCGGGCCGCCCAGCACCAGGCCCAGCGCACCGGCCCCAGCGGCCATCACCGGCCCGGCATTCGGGCTCTTCCATCCGGCGGCTTGTTCACGCCAGCACTGCAATGCGTCCCGCCCGCGCCCCGCCAGGGCATAGGCCAGGGCCGTCAGACGCGCCGGGATCAGGTTCATGGCGTCATCCAGCCGCGCGGCCGCCCAGCCGAACGTGGCATACCGCTCGTTACGGTACCCCCACATCGCATCCAGGGTGTTGACCAGCCGGTAGGCCACCACGCCCGGTGCCCCGGCGACCAGGAACCAGAAGATCGTGGCAAACAGCGCATCGTTGCCGTTCTCCAGGACCGACTCGATGGTCGCCCCGCTCACCCCGCGCACGTCCAGGGCCTCCGTGTCCCGACTGACCAGCATCCCCACGCCCGTGCGGGCACCGTGCAAATCATCCGTCTCCAGGGCCCGCGCGACCACCTCGGCGTGTTCGTCCAGGCTGCGCCAGCCGATCGCCAGGGTCAGGATCGCCAGCGACAGCAGCCAGCCCCACGCCAGCGACGCCCCCAGAGCGGCCAGCGCCACCCATGGCAGGACCAGCGCCGCGAGCAGCAACGCCCCGCGCAGGCGACTGGGCGCATGCCAGCGGGACTCGGCCCAGGCCGCCAGCCGACCGAACCCGGCCAGCGGGTGGAACCGCCGCGGATCGCCGAACAAGCGATCCAGGATCAGGGCGCCCATCAGGATCAGGAAGGCGCTCATGCGCTGTCGGATCCGGTCCGTTCGTCCGCCCCGTGTCCGGTGCCTGCCGCATCCTGGTCGGCTGCCAGCTCGCCGCGCACGCCCCAGCGATCCTGAAAGACCAGTTCTTCCAGGGGCCGCCGGCGATCCCAGCCCGCGGTCTCCAGCATCGGCCGGTCGTAGAAACGCTCCACATGGCCGAGGCACAGCACCGCGATCGGATAGCCGCCCTCCGGCATGTCCAGCTGCCGCGCCAGCCAGTCCGGATCGAACAGCGAGACCCAGCCCATGCCCAGCCCCTCCGCGCGGGCCGCCAGCCACAGGTTCTGGATCGCGCAGGCCGCCGAGCACAGGTCCATCTCCGGTAGCGTACGGCGCCCCAGCACATAGCGTTCGCGGTCGTCGGTCAGGGCCACGACCAGCAACTCCCCCGCCTCGCGGATCCCTTCCAGCTTCAGGCGGTGCACCTCCGCCGCGCGCTCCCCGCAGGCCTCGGCGGTGCGGGCCTGCTCGTCCGCGGCGTGGGCATGCAGGGCCTCGCGCAGCGCCGGGTCGGTTACCCGCAGGAAGCGCCAGGGCTGCATGTACCCGACGCTGGGGGCGCGGTGGGCGGCCTCCAGCAGCCGGCGCAGCGTAGCGCGATCCACCGGATCCGGGCGGAAATGGCGCATGTCGCGGCGTTCCCCGATCACGCGATAAACCGCCTCGCGCTCGGCCGAGGCGAACGCGTTCGGATGCCCTTCTGTCGGTTTGGGATCTGGGTTCGTCATGCGTTTCCGTCGGGGCGACGGCACGGCGAAACCACGAAGGAACGGGCACCGCAGATAGTGCCCGTGCCCTCGATCGTTGCCCGCCGCACGATCGCAGGATGCGTCATCACCAGGCCGGTCTCCGGGCTTGCGAGCGTCGGCGGGTGCCGATGCCGCAGACGCCTTCCCGTGACCCGTGGGGACACAGTGGCCAAGCCTGCGGTGTGGTTCGCCGCTCACTTACCGTTGCGGGGGCAGCGCCGGATTGGCACCGGCTTCCCGTTTCACCTGCGCATTGCAGGCACCTGATACTAGCCGCCGTATGATACGCGTTCGGCGCGCCCCCGACCAATTTGGGCACCAAACCATCTTGTGCATGCTGCTATGATGAAACGCTTTTGCGGCTTGCGCGCACTACCGCAGACGTCCTCCATTCGACCTCGCAACAGCGCCACAACCACCGGATTTTTATGAATTTCAAGACCCTCGGACACTCCTCCGCCCTGCTCGTCGCGACGTTGCTTTGCACGGCGCCGGCACTGGCCGACCCGGTCTCGGTGACCGACGACGACGGTCACGAGGTCCGGCTGGAACAACCCGCCGAGCGCATCGTCAGCCTCGCCCCGCATATCACCGAGGTCCTGTTCGCCGTCGGGGCTGGCGACAAGCTGGTGGGCGCGACCCAGCACAGTGACTTCCCGCCGGAGGCGGAGATGCTTCCCCGCGTGGGCGGCTACAGCCGCATCGATATGGAGCGCGTCGTGCAGCTCGATCCGGACCTGGTCGTTGCCTGGCGCAGCGGAAACTCGCAATCCCAGATCGAACACCTGCGCGAGCTCGGCTTCCACGTCTACGTGTCGGAGCCCCGCAGCTTCGACGGTGTGTCCGCCAGCATGCGCCGCATGGCACAGCTCGCCGGCACCGAGACGCAGGGCGACGAGGCGGTGCGAAGCTTCGAGGAGGCGATCGACACCCTTCGCCAGGACTACGCCGAGCGCGACCCGGTACGCCTGTTCTATCAGGTGTGGGAACAACCCCTGATGACGGTGAACGACGACCACCTGATCAGCGAGGCGATCCGCCTGTGCGGCGGGGTGAACGTATTCGGCCACCTGGATCGCCTGGTCCCGCGCATGGATCGCGAGGCGGTCATCGAGGCCGATCCGGAGGTTATCATTGGCGGCGGCATGGGCGAGGATCGCCCCGACTGGGTCATCGCCTGGACGCAATGGGAGGACATGACCGCGGTCCAGCGCGACAACCTGTTCTTCATCCCGCCGTCCCTGCTGCAGCGCCATACCCCGCGCATCGCCGAGGGCACCCGCCTGATGTGCGAGGAGCTCGAGCGGGCCCGACTCCGCCGGGTGGACTGACCCCTCGTGACCCGCGCCTTCCTCCTTGCCGCCGCGGTCCTGCTGCCGGCGTCGCTGCTGGCGGTGCTGATCGCGCTGGCCTTCGGCAGTGTCGCGATCGCGCCCGGCGACCTGCTGGCGGTGATGCTCGGCGAGGGCAGCCGCCTGCACGACACGCTGGTGCTGGAGCTGCGCCTGCCGCGCGCCCTGGCGGCCTTTGCCGCAGGCGGGTTGCTGGGTCTGGCCGGCGCGCTGATGCAGGTGCTGCTGCGCAACCCGCTGGCCGATCCCTACGTGCTGGGCCTCTCCGGCGGCGCCTCCGTCGGCGCCCTGCTGGCGATGCTCGCGGGCCTGTCGATGTTTTCCGTCTCCCTGGCCGCGTTCGCCGGTGCCCTGCTGTCCACGGTGATCGTGTTCGGCCTGGCACACGGTACCGGCAGCTGGACCCCCACGCGCCTGCTTCTGACGGGCGTGGTGGTCGCGGCGGGCTGGGGCGCCATGATCAGTTTCCTGCTCGCAGTCAGCCCGACGGCCGAGCTACCGGGCATGCTGTACTGGCTGATGGGCGATGTGTCCCACGCGCGCAACCCCTATCCCGCCTGGATCCTGCTGGTGCTGGTCGTGTTCCTCGCCCTGCCGCTGGGCCGCACGCTGAATGTGCTCGCGCGCGGCCCGATGCAGGCCGCTGCACTCGGCGTGGCGGTTCGCCCGGTGGAATGGAGCATCTATGTCGCCGCCGCGCTGATCACCGCGACCGCAGTCATGCAGGTCGGCGCGGTCGGCTTTGTCGGGCTGATCGTGCCGCACATGCTGCGCCTGGTCTTCGGCAACGACCAGCGCGTGATCCTGCCGGCCTCCGCGCTGGGCGGCGGCATCCTGCTGACGCTGGCCGACACCCTCGCCCGCACCATGATCGCCCCGGAGCAGTTGCCGGTCGGCGTAATCACCGCGATGCTGGGGGTCCCCGTGTTCCTGTTCCTGCTGTACCGGAGCCGCTGATGGCACCCCGTCCACCCATCGCCCCCGCCCACAGCCGGCCGCATGAAGCCCCGGGCCTGGGTGCACGCAGCGTCCACCAGAAGCCGGGCCCGGATACGCTGCTTGCCACCCGCGACCTGGTGATCGACATCCCGGGGCGCGCACCCGGCGCCCCGCTGGAACTGACCGTCGACCCCGGGCAGTGTTGGGGCATCCTGGGCCCCAACGGCGCGGGCAAGAGCACGCTGCTGCAAACGCTCGCCGGCCTGCGGACCGCACGCGCCGGCACCATCGAGGTCCGGGGCCAGGCAATCACCCGCCTGCCCCGCGCGGAACTGGCGCGGCGCATCGGCCTGGTCTTCCAGACCCACCACGACGGCTTCCCCGCGACGGTGCTGGAGACCGCGCTGATCGGTCGGCACCCCTACCTGCGCCCCTGGGACATCGAGACCTCCGAGGATTACGCCCGCGCCCGGGCCGCCCTGGCGGAGATGGACCTCTCCGACCTGGAGCACCGCATGGTGGACACGCTCTCCGGGGGCGAGCGGCAGCGCCTGGCCATCGCCACCGTGCTGACCCAGGACCCCAGCCTGCTCCTGCTGGACGAGCCCACCAGTCAGCTGGACCTGCATCACCAGGTCGCCGTGCTGAACCGCGTGCAGGGCATCGTTGCCCAGGCGCACCGGGCCGCCGTACTGGTCCTGCACGACGTCAACCTGGCCGCGCGCTACTGCGACCATCTGCTCCTGCTGTTCCCCGACGGCCAGGCATGCTGGGGCCCGACCGCCACCATGCTCGTGCCCAGTGCCCTGGAACGCCTCTACAACCAGCGCCTGAGCGTAGGCGAGGTCGACGGCCTGCCCGTGTTCCTGCCGCGCAACGAGTGACCGCCATGGAATTCTTCCGCAACCTGCCCGCGACCCTGGATGCCGAAACCTTGCAGCGGCGGCTGAACGTCCCCGCCCTGCCCGCTCACAGTGATGCCATCGACACGCTGATCCAGGACAACGGTCCCGATGCCGGCGTGGTCTACTGCCTGTGGGGCGAGTTCCGGGTGCACCGCGAGGTCATCAACGGTGGCGTGCGCCTGTCCCTGCCCGACTGCCCCAACGGCCTGGCCTGGACGCTGACCACCGGGCACCCGCCCGACCCGCAGGCCGTCGTCCTGCACCTGACCATCAACCGTCAGGAACACGATCCCGATTTCATCGAGAGCCTGGAGGCGTTTGCCGATTCCTGGGATCTGTCCACCGCCTGACAAAAGGCCCCATGACGGGAAACGATGCAATTTTCTTTTCGTTTCATGGTCGGTATGGTGCAGACCTGTTGCGAAGGAGAACGCCATGAACCCGACACCGCCGGACAGCGTGAAGACCTCCCATCCCACCCAGGACGGGGCCGGGGTGAAGATTCGGCGCATCCATGACTTTCGTGGCGGGCTGGACCCCTTCCTGATGCTGGACGAGCTCAAGGCAAGCGCGCGCGAGGACTACATCGGCGGCTTTCCCGCCCACCCGCATCGCGGCTTCGAGACCCTGACCTATCTGGTCCATGGCGGCCTGACCCATGAGGACTCCATGGGCAACCAGGGCCGCGTGGAGGCCGGCGAGGCCCAGTGGATGAGCGCCGGCCGCGGCGTGATCCACTCCGAGATGCCCCTGCTCGACAGCGAAGGCCTGCACGGTTTCCAGTTGTGGGTGAACCTGCCCGCCCGGCGCAAGATGGACCCGCCGCGTTATCGCGACGTGCACGCCGACGCAATGCGCCACCTGCCGGAAGACGACGATCCGCTGCGCTTCAAGGCCATTGCCGGATCCTGGCAGACCAGTGCCGGGGATACCGAGGGCCCGCTGGCGCAGATTGGCGAAGGCGCCGCGATGGCCGACCTGACGCTGCCCGCCGGCTATCGCCTGTCACTCGCCGTGCAGCTCGAGGACCGCGTGCTGGCCTATGTGTTCGACGGCGAGCTCATCGGCCTGCAAACCGGCCAGATGGGTGTGTGGAGCGGCCAGACCCAGATCCACCTGATCGCCCAGCAGGATGCCCGCGTGCTGCTGTTCAAGGGGCGGCCGCTGGGCGAACCGATCGCGCATTACGGCCCCTTCGTGATGAACACCTCCGACGAGATCGAACAGGCCATCAGCGACTACCAGTCCGGCCAGCTCGCCGCCGAACCGGCCAGCATGGACTGAGCCCCGGGCCCAATCCGGGCCTGGCAGGGGCTTCGCGGACAAGCCCGCTTCCACAGTGATCTGGGCCGGGCTGCCTGTCGAAGCCATCGCTCTACCTGCAGCCCCCTGTGGGAGCCGCCTTGGCGGCGAAGCCCCCGCCCGCGTCGGCGAGGCCCCAGACCATCACCCGCTACGGCGTCGAGTCGCTGTCGTCCTCGCGCGCCCAGCCCATCGTGCGCTTCACGGCCTTCTTCCAGCCGCGGTAGTACTGTTCCCGCGTGGCCGCGTCCATCTGCGGCTCGAACACCCGGTCCAGCCCACCCTTCTGCACCAACTCGTCACGGGTCCAGAAGCCGACCCCCAGCCCCGCGAGCCAGGCGGCCCCCAGCGCGGTCGATTCGGTCACCGCCGGGCGCTCGACCCGCACCCCGAGCATGTCGGCCTGAAACTGCATCATCACGTTGTTGGCCACGGCCCCGCCGTCGACCCGCAGGGCCTTCAGCCCGATCCCGGCGTCCTGCGCCATGGCATCGATCACATCGCGTGTCTGATAGGCCAGCGCATCCAGCGTAGCGCGGGTGATGTGCTCCTTGCGCGTTCCACGGGTCAGGCCGAAGATGGCGCCGCGCGCGTACATGTCCCAGTACGGCGCACCCAGCCCGGCGAACGCGGGCACCACGTAGACCCCGTCGGCGTTCGCCACCTTGCCCGCGTAGTACTCGGAATCCTCGGCCGCGTCGATCAGGTGAAGCTCGTCGCGCAGCCACTGGATCGCGGCCCCGGCGATGAAGATCGAACCCTCCAGCGCGTATTCCACCCGGCCGTCCAGCGACCACGCGAGGGTGGTGAGCAAGCCGGATCGGGACTCCACCGGCGTATCGCCCGTGTTCATCAGCAGAAAACAGCCAGTCCCGTAGGTGTTCTTGGCCATGCCGGGCTCGAAACAGCCCTGGCCGAACAGGGCCGCATGCTGGTCCCCCGCCACGCCGGCGATCGGGACCTCCGCGCCGCCGAACATCTCGGCGCCGGTCACGCCCAGCACGCCACTGGAGTCCACCACCTCGGGCAGCATCGCGCGCGGGACCCCGAACCGCTCCAGCAGCTCGGAATCCCATTCCAGGGTGTGAATGTTGAACAGCTGGGTGCGCGCGGCATTCGTCACATCGGTCACGTGACGTTCCCCGCGGGTGAGGTTCCAGATCAGCCAGCTGTCCACGGTGCCAAAGGCGAGTTCGCCCCGTTCCGCGCGCTCGCGCGCCCCGTCCACGTGATCCAGGAGCCAGCGCAGCTTGCTGGCCGAGAAATAGGCATCCACGACCAGACCGGTACGCTCGCGCAGCAGGCCCTCGAGGCCCTGCGCCTTCAGTCCGTCGCAGAACGCGGCGGTACGCCGGTCCTGCCACACGATCGCATTGGCGATCGGCTCCCCCGTGGCGCGGTCCCATACCACCGTGGTCTCGCGCTGATTGGTGATGCCGATCGCCGCCAGTCGGGAGGGCTTGATGCCGCGCGTCTCCAGTACTTCGCGCGCCACGCCGATCTGGGTACCCCAGATCTCCATCGGGTCGTGTTCCACCCAGCCGGGCTGCGGATAGATCTGGGCGAAATCCTTCTGCGCCACGCCGACGATCGTACCCGCGCGGTCGAACAGGATGGCCCGGCAACTGGTCGTGCCCTGGTCCAGGGCGAGGATGTAGCGCGCGTCGCTCATGAGGGGACTCTCTCTGGCCGATTCAGGCACCGTCCTCGATCAGCTCGATGGCGTTGCCGTCGGGATCCCGTACGAATGCCGCGGGGCGGCCGGAGCGACTGCGTTCCACCGCAAACCCCGCGGCCTCCAGCCGCGCGGCGAAGGTCTCCAGCTCATCCACGCGCAGCGCCAGGTGGCGGTCCTGCCCACACCGTACCGCACGCTCGGTCGGGTCCGGGTTCGGCACCCGCAGCAGGTGCAGGGCCTGGCCGTTGCCGAGGTCGTACCACAGCCCCGGAAATCCGAGTTCGGGCCGCTCCAGCGGCGCCAGCCCAAGGTGGTGCCCGTAGAACTCGCGCGCGGCCTGAACGTCCGCAATGACCAGGCTGGCGTGATGCAGGCCGAGGACTCCCGCATTCCCGCGCCCGGCCCCGGTCATACCCGCAGCATCCCCGAGGCCGGTTCCAGCAGCACGATTGCCTGCGCCGCCACGCCCTCCTTGCGCCCGGTGAACCCGAGATGTTCGGTCGTCGTGGCCTTCACGCTGACGGCCTCGGGCACCAGGCCGGTATCCGCGGCGATATGATCGCGCATGGCGGGGACGTGCGGCGCCAGCTTCGGCGCCTGCGCGATCACGGTGGAGTCAATGTTGACCGGGCGCCAGCCGGCCGCCGCGACGCGCTGGAGGACCTCCCGCAGCAGGGCGCGGCTGTCCGCGCCGCGGAACGCGGGATCGGTATCCGGAAAGTGCTGCCCGATATCGCCCAGCGCAGCGGCGCCGAGCAGGGCATCGCAGACGGCATGGAGCAGCACGTCGCCGTCCGAATGCGCGACGAAGCCACGCTCGAACGGGATATGCACGCCGCCCAGGACCAGGTGATCCCCTTCGCCGAAGGCGTGCACGTCGAAGCCCTGGCCGATGCGCAACCCGCTCATGCGCTGAACCGTCCTTCCAGCCGGCCCTGCTGCATCAGGTAGAGACGGGCAAGCTCCAGATCTTCCGCCCGCGTGATCTTGATATTCATCGCCGAACCCTCGATCAGCCGCGGGGCCTGCCCCAGAAACTCGATCGCGCTGGCCTCGTCAGTCACTGCATGACCCGCATCGCGTGCGCGCGCATTCGCTTCTCGCAGCATCCCCAGCCGGAACATCTGTGGGGTCAGGGCGCGCCAGACCCGCTCCCGGTCCAGCGTCCGCTCCACGCGGCCGCCGCCATCGCTCCACTTGATGGTGTCGTTACTGGGGCTGGCCAGCAACCCGCCCACCGCGTCATCCCGCAACTCACGCAGCAGGCGGTCCACATCCGCCTGCGGCAGACAGGGACGGGCCGCATCATGGACCAGCACCCAGTCGTCCTCGTGCGCCCGGTCGGCCAGGAAATCCAGGCCGTTCTGCACGGAATCCACCCGCTCCGCTCCGCCGGCGGCACGGAACAGCCGCCCGCCCGCCAGCGGCAGATCCAGGGCGTCGGGATCCACGTCGGGTCCCAGCACCAACACCACGCCGCGAATGCGCGGATGCTCGAGGAAGATCGAGAGGGTATGCGACAGGATCGTCCGCGAACCCAGCGTCAGGTACTGCTTGGGACGGTCGGACCCCATGCGCCGGCCAATGCCGGCCGCCGGGATCAGTGCCCAGAAGGCCGGTTCGCGCGCCGCTGCGCCCCCGGTGTCAGCCATCAAAGGGATCCTCGGGTGGCAGGGTGTCGGTGGCCGGCTCGGCCTCCTCGGGCACCCGTGAGTCGGGACCGGGCTCGGTCTGCCCGGCCGATCCGGGGAGCGGCTCGATGTCCAGCGTGGCGGGTTCGTCCTCGCCCACCACGAAGAAGAAGACCTCGTCCTCGCGGATCATCCCCAGGTCGCGCCGCGCCCGTTCTTCCACCGCCTCGGTTCCGCCGCGCAGGTCTCGCACCTCCGCCTCCAGGGCCTGATTGCGCTGCTCCAGTTCGGCGTTCGAGGCCCGCTGGCGCTCGACCTGCTCGCGCAGGTCGCGCACGTCGCGCCAGCTCCCCTCGCCCAGCCACAGGGGCCATTGCAGTGCCAGCAGCACAAGCGCCAGCCCGATCAGCAGGCCGCGCATCACCCGCACTCCATCGACTTGAACCCAAAGAAAAGCCCTCGCCCGCGCACCGCGCCGAGCGCGGGTACAACGGAACGAGGGCTTTTACGAGTGGCCGGCATGCCCGGCATTCTACGAGGCCCGGACGCCCCGGGACAGGAACCGCGCCGCAGGCTGCGGACTGCATCCTCGACACGGCCGCCCCGCAACCGCCTCAGCGCCCGAAGGTGAACGCCGACATACCCGGGTAGCTGGCCCGGCTCCCCAGGTGTTCCTCGATCCGGATCAGCTGGTTGTACTTGGCCACCCGGTCGGAACGCGACAGTGAACCGGTTTTGATCTGGCCGGCTCGCGTGGCAACCGCCAGGTCCGCGATGGTGACGTCCTCGGTCTCGCCCGAGCGGTGCGAGATCACCGCTGTGTAGTTGGCCTTGCGCGCCAGTTCGATCGCTTCCAGCGTCTCGGTGACGGTGCCGATCTGGTTGAGCTTGATCAGGATGGAGTTCGCGATGTCCTTGTCGATGCCTTCCTGCAGGATGCGCGTATTGGTGACGAACAGGTCGTCGCCCACCAGCTGCACGCGCTTGCCCAGGCGCTCGGTCAGGGTCTTCCAGCCATCCCAGTCATCCTCGGCCATCCCGTCCTCGATGGTCAGGATCGGGTACTGGTCCACCCAGTGCGCGAGATAGTCGGAGAATTCGTCCGCCGAGAAGGCCTTGCCCTCGGAGTCCAGGTGGTAGCGGCCGTCGCGGTAGAACTCGGAGCTGGCGCAGTCGAGGCCGATCCAGATGTCCTCGCCCGCCTTGAAGCCGGCATTGTGGATGGCCTCCAGGATCACCTCGATCGCCGCGGAATTGGACGGCAGATCGGGGGCGAAGCCACCCTCGTCGCCCACCGCCGTGGCCAGGCCGCGCTTGGCCAGGACCTTCTTCAGCGCATGGAAGACCTCGGCGCCGTAGCGCACCGCCTCGCGCACCGAGTCCGCGCCCACCGGCAGGATCATGAACTCCTGCATATCCACGCTGTTGTCCGCGTGGGCCCCGCCATTGATGATGTTCATCATCGGCACCGGCAGCAGCGTGGCGTCTTCCCCGCCCAGCGTCTCGAACAGCGGCTGCTCGCGATCGGCCGCGAGGGCATGCGAGGTCGCCATGGAGACGGCCAGCAGGGCGTTCGCCCCCAGGCGCGACTTGTTCTCGGTGCCGTCCAGTTCCAGCATGCGGCGATCCACCGCGGTCTGGTCGAGCTCCATGCCGCGCAGCGCGTCGCGGATCTCGCCGTTCACGTGGCTCACCGCCTTCAGTACGCCCTTGCCCCCGTAGCGCTTCTCGTCATCGCGCAGCTCCAGGGCCTCGCGGGCCCCCGTGGAGGCACCGGACGGGACCGCCGCGCGCCCCATGGCGCCGGAATCCAGGACAACATCGGCCTCGACCGTCGGGTTGCCCCGGGAGTCGATGATCTCGCGGGCGTGAATCTCCGCAATCTGGGACATGCTCTCTCCTTGAAAAGTACCCGCCCGGACGGAGCCGCCCGGGACGCATTATCGAAAAATCGGGGGTCAGCCGAGGCCGTATTCCGCCTCCGCGAACGGCTGCGCCTTGGTCGCGGCGTCCAGCGCCTTCAGCGTCTGCAGCAGCTCGGCCATCTTTGGCAGCGGCCACGCATTGGGCCCATCCGACAGGGCCCTCTCGGGATCCGGGTGGGTCTCCATGAACAGCCCGGAGACCCCGGCCGCCACCGCGGAGCGCGCGAGCACCGGTACGAACTCGCGCTGGCCACCGGAGGACGCGCCCTGCCCACCCGGCTGCTGCACCGAATGGGTCGCGTCGAAGACTACCGGGCAGCCGGTCTGGCGCATCTGGGCCAGGCCGCGCATGTCGGAGATCAGGGTGTTGTAGCCGAACGAAACCCCGCGCTCGCAGACCATGATCTGGTCATTGCCCGCCTCGCGCGCCTTGTCGACGACATTGCCCATGTCCCAGGGTGCGAGGAACTGGCCCTTCTTGATATTCACCGGACGCCCCTGGCGCGCCACATTCTGGATGAAGTTGGTCTGACGGCAGAGGAACGCCGGCGTCTGCAATACATCCACTACGCTGGCGACCTCGTCCAGCGCCGTGTCCTCGTGCACGTCAGTCAGTACCGGCACGCCGATCTCCGATTTCACCTTGTCGAGGATGCGCAGACCCTCGGCCATGCCCAGGCCGCGGAAGCTCCGGGTGGACGACCGGTTGGCCTTGTCGAACGACGACTTGTAGATGAACGGGATGCCCAGGTCATCCGCCATCGCCTTCAGGGCCCCGGCCGTCTCCAGCGCCATGGCCTCGGACTCGATGACGCAGGGTCCGGCAATCAGAAAAAAGGGCCGGTCGAGGCCGACTTCAAAACCACAAAGCTGCATGTCCTGTCCTGTACGGCGGCCGCCACCCTCCGGGCACGGCCGCGAAAAATCGTGTATCGGCGCCCTATTCCGTCAGCGCCGTGGTGGTTTCGGGTTCGCGCGCTTCCTGGTAGTCCCGGGCGGCACGCACAAAACCGGTGAACAGCGGGTGGCCATCGCGCGGCGTGGAGGTGAACTCCGGGTGGAACTGGCAGCCGACAAACCACGGATGCCCCGGGAGTTCCACGGCCTCCACCAGTTCGCCGGATTCCGACACGCCCGAGATGCGCAGCCCGGCCGCCTCCAGCCGTTCGCGGTAGGCGTTGTTGAACTCGAAGCGATGGCGGTGGCGTTCTTCCACCTTTTCGCGACCATAGGCCTCGGCAATGCGCGAACCGGACGACAGCCGCGCACTCTGGGCTCCCAGGCGCATGGTGCCGCCCAGGTCGCTGTCGGCATCGCGCCGCTCGATACGGCCTTCCTGATCCTGCCACTCGGTAATGAGCGCGATCACCGGATGCGGGGTATCGGGCGCGAATTCGGTGCTGTGCGCGCCTTCCAGGCCCGCGACATCGCGCGCGAACTCGATCACCGCGACCTGCATGCCGAGGCAGATCCCGAGATAGGGCACGTCGTGTTCGCGTGCGTAGCGCACCGCGGCGATCTTGCCCTCCACGCCGCGCTCGCCGAAGCCGCCCGGCACCAGGATGGCATCCAGGCCCTCGAGTTCCCGTGCGGCCTCGTTCTCGGCGCCTTCCAGTTTCTCCGAGTCGAGATAGCGGATCCGGACGCGGGTGCCGACCTGTACCCCGGCATGGGTCAGGGCCTCGTTCACGGACTTGTAGGATTCGGTCAGGTCCACGTACTTGCCGATCATGCCGACGGTGATCTCCGACTCCGGGAACTCCATGGCATTGACCACGTGTTTCCAGTCCGAGAGGTCCGCCTGCGGCGCCTCGATATGCAGCTTGCGCAGCACGATCTCGTCGAGCTTCTGCGAATGCAGCCAGAGCGGGATCTTGTAGATGTTGTCCACGTCCACCGCCGAGATGACCGCCTTCTCCTCGACGTTGGTGAACAGCGCGATCTTGCGCCGCTCGCCGTCCGGGATTGCCTGGGTCGAGCGGCACAGCAGGATATCCGGCTGGATCCCGATGGAACGCAGTTCCTTGACCGAGTGCTGGGTTGGCTTGGTCTTGATCTCGCCCGCGGCCTCGATATACGGGACCAGCGTCAGGTGCATGAACAGGGCATTCTCGTGGCCGAGTTCCACGCCCATCTGGCGGATCGCCTCGAGAAACGGCAGGGACTCGATGTCGCCCACGGTGCCGCCAATCTCGATCAGCGCGATGTCGGCATCGCCCGCCCCTTCGTGGATCGAGCGCTTGATCTCGTCGGTGATATGCGGGATCACCTGCACGGTGCCACCGAGGTAGTCCCCGCGGCGTTCCTTGCGGATCACGTTCTCGTAGATCTGGCCGGTGGTGAAGTTGTTGCGCCGCGAGGTACGGATGCGCACGAAGCGCTCGTAATGCCCCAGGTCCAGGTCGGTCTCGGCGCCGTCGTCGGTGACGAAGACCTCGCCGTGCTGAAACGGGCTCATGGTGCCTGGATCGACGTTGATATACGGATCCAGCTTGAGCAGGGTCACCTTGAGCCCGCGGGCCTCGAGGATCGCCCCCAGCGAGGCGGATGCAATACCTTTGCCCAGAGACGAGACCACGCCTCCGGTGATGAAAACAAAACGCGTCATGCGGGAAACCTGGCTGGGAGCTGACAAGCGCCCCGTCCCGGCGCGAACCTGGCACGCGGGGTGGGCGGAAAACGCCTGAAAGAGTACCAGAGCACCCGCCCCTGCTCAATCGGAAGGCGGGGGCAACACCTCGTTTCGGGAACCCCGTGCCAGCGGGCGGAAGGCCACCAGGGTCATGTCGTCGCGCCGGGGTTCTCCGTCGCGATAATCCTCCAGTACACGCACGACAGCGTCGATCTTGGCGGACAAATCGCGGCCACTCTTCTCGGCCAGGACCTGGCGCAGCCGACGGCGCCCGAACAAGCGTGGCGGCTCGCCACCGACATGATCATGCGCACCGTCGGTGATCAGGAAGAATTCGGTTCCCGGCTCCACCGGCACCTCGTGGTCGACCGGCTGCGCGGGCTCCAGGCTGCGGTAGCCGAGCCCCCCGCGCACGCCGCGGATTTCCTCGATCTCGCCACCGCGTTCGATCATCAGGGGCAGCCCGACCCCGGCGAAGGCCAGCATCCGGTCTTCCGGCCGATAGACGCATACCGCGGCCTCAAGCCCGTCATCCGAATCCGAATCCTGACCGTCCTGACGCAGCCGTGAACGCACCAGCCGGTCCATCTCGCGCAGGATCGCGGAGGGTTCCAGCAGACGGTGTTCGTGCAGGATGCGGTCCAGCGCCGACGCCACCACCAGCGTGATGAACGCCCCCGGGACGCCATGCCCGGTACAGTCCGCCACCACCAGGATGCTGTGGCCGTCGATGGCCTCGACCCAGAAATAGTCCCCGCCGACCAGGTGCAGCGGCTCCCAGTAGATCTGCACCTCGTCCAGATGTCCGTCCAGGGCGTGCTTGTCCGGCAGCATCGCGGTCTGGATGCGCCGGGCATAGCGAATGCTCTCCACCACCAGGCGGTTACTGCGCTCCAGTTCCCGGTTGGCCTCGTCCACCTGGGCCATCGCCCGTTCGGTCTCGGCCTTTTCGTCTTCCAGCTGCCGGGTTCGCTCCTCCACACGGCGCTCCAGATCGGCGTTCAGCGCCTTCAGCTCTCCGCGGGCCCCGTCGCGCGCATCCAGCCCCTCCTGGAAGGCGCGCAGCAAGCGGTCCAGCGAGCGCCCCAGGGCCCCCAGCTCGTCATTCTCGTGATGCCCCAGGCGGGGCATGGGCCAATGGGCTGGCTGGTCCGGATCAGTATCCGCCACGGCGCGGGAGATCTTCAGCATCGGACGCAGCATGAGGAAGTAGAACAGCACCACGACGACCAGCGAGACGATCACGGCCTGGGTCACGCTGGTCACGACCCCGGTCTGCAGGCGCGCCACGAAGATCCGCCCCAGGACACCGGGGTCCAGCTCCATGCGCAGCTGCCCCACGCCCTGAACGTTGCCCCGGGTTCCCGGATGCGTTAGTTCAAGCTCGTGTGCCCGCAGGTCGCCAAAAAGCCACTGCGCCCAGTCCCCGGACGCGGCCTCCGCCGCCCGTTCGTCCTCGGCCAGAGTATTGCCAAAATCGTCGAGGATCTCCACCCGCCGGATCTCGTCGAAGACGAGCAGGCCCTGGACCAGCGAGTCGGCCTGATCGGCGCTCAACTGAAAGGCGGCCTCCGCCGCGGGCGGCTCGACCAGACGCTGCAGACGATCGACCTGGGCCTGGGTCTCGGCCCGGAAGGCATTCCAGTCGGAGGCAATGACGTAGGCGCTACTGAGGAGGCTGAGCGCAAGCGCGGCCAGCAGCGTGGCGACCGCCAGCTTGGCAACGAGGCTCCGGTTGCGGCGCCGGGTCTCCGGCATCATCCGTGGTCGCCGTGCGTCTGCACGATGACACGGTTGCGCCCCTCGTTCTTGGCGCGATAAAGCAGGTCGTCGGCGAGCGCGACCAGTTCACCGGCATCCGGCCAGGGATTCGTGGTCACCACCAGCCCGATAGACACCGCCAGGGACAGCGGCTCGTCCTTCCAGTGCAGGCGGGCGTTCTCCACCGCCGAGCGGATCCGTTCGGCCAGGGCCAGGGCGGCCTCGACGTCCAGGTCCGCGGCCACGACGAGGAATTCCTCCCCGCCCATGCGCCCCGCGTATTGTTCCGCCCCCAGTTCGCCGCGCAGGATCTCGGCGAAGCTTTCCAGCGCGAAGTCCCCGGCGGCATGGCCATGGGTATCGTTGAGGGTCTTGAAGTCGTCGAGATCCAGCATCATCACCGCGAGCGAGTGCGACGCGTCTCCCACGCTGTCGGCCATGCCCTCGACACAGTCGATCACACGGCGGCGCGAAAACAGGCCGGTCAGGGCGTCCTCCAGCGCCAGGCGCTCCAGCTCGGCCGTCAGGCGCTCGCGTTCGCGGACCTCGTCGGACAGGGCATTGTTGAGCTGGGCCAGGTGTTCGGCCTGTTCGCGCAGTTGCCGGTTGGCATCCTGGAGATCCGCCTGCATGCGATCGCTCATGCGCATCATGCGCCGCTGCGCGCGGTAGCTCTCGGAATAGGCCTTGGCGAGCACCTTCACCCCGTCGGCCACCGCGTCCAGCGCCTCCAGCATCTGCTCGGAGCGCTCCATGATGGCCTTTTCCTGCTCGAACAGGGAAAAGTCGGCCAGGCCCTCGTCCATCTCCTGCCCGTCGCGGGGCCGGCTGGAGGGTTTCATGGAGTCGTCACGAGAGGGGGCGGTCATGTCAGCGGACACATGCGGTAGTCGGCGTGCTCGAAGTCCTCGGAGAAATCCTCGCCGAACTCCTCCATGGTTTCGTCATCCTCGTGATAGCACCAGTTGATACGGACCTTCAGCCCGGCCTCCGCCCCGTCTTCCAGGATCTGGAACATGTTCATCAGGGCCTTCGCGGTGGACGAATTGAAATAGATCATTTCCACCGTGAATTCCACCTCGTCGCTGGCGCCGTCCTCGATTGCCTGGCGCAGCCCCTGGGTCAGGGGGCCGTAGAAGTTCGCCGCATCTTCCGGATACGACTCCCCCGACAGTCGGTACTGCCCGGCCGCGAAATCGAACTGCACCGCGGGGGTCCGGTCGGTTGCCTCGTGTTCAATGGTCTCGACGACTGCCATCAGATGTAGGCCTTCAGGACAAAATAGGATTGGGCATCGGAAATATGCTGAAAATCGAACTGGATCGGTTCGCTCGCCCGCCGTGCGATCTCGATCAGGCCGATACTGCCGCCCTTGCTGCCCTCGTCCGGCGGCTCGCGCAGTTTTTCCTTGTAGAAGCGGCGCAGCTCGTCGCTGTCCATCGCCGCCAGTTCGCGCAGGCGCGCCGCCAGGGTGTCGGCGTCCTTGCGCCCGATGACATTGCCGCAGATGACGAAGAAGCGGCCGTTCTCCGAGCCGACCGTGATCATCCCGGAGCTCAGCTCGACGGGGGGCTCGTCATCGTGCTCGATGCGTTCGGCCGAATACCGGATGATGTTCTGCACCTGCTCGACAAAGACCGAAAAGACCCGGTTCACGGTCTTCGTGTCGGTGGATTCGAGCCGGATTTTCTGGCGCAGCGCATCCCCCAGGGCCTTCAGGATGCCCTCGGAGATGTAACCGGTGAACGAAAAGATGATGCCGCGCCGGGTCATGTTGCGCTGAAACCCCAGCACCTCTTCGGCAATCAGGGTCGATGACGCCGCCTGCGCCTCGGCTGCCTCACTCATCTCGCTCTCCATTGCTGTTCAGTACGGCCTCGACGATCGCCGCGTAGCGTCCGTCGGCACGCATCGCATCCAGCTCTTCCTGCATGCGGTCCAGCGGCCCGCGCTCGGTCTCCGGGTGGCAGGCGAGCGACATCACCGTATCGTTGAACGCGAACAGGGATTCGAGTTCCCCAATCCCTTCCAGACGCGCGTACCACGGCGCCAGGTGCTCACCGCTCACCCAGACATCGATCCGGTTGGCCGCCAGCTTGCGCGCGTTCAGCCGATCATTGGGGGCGGTATCCACCGGAATCCCCTGACGTTCGACATGCAGGGCCACGGCATCGTCGCGATAGCCGCCCACGCGGTAACGCTCCAGTTCGTCCAGGGACGATGCATTCACGTCCGATCCCTCCAGCACGAATGCATGCCACTGGTTCTCGACCAGAGGCCCGACCCAGGTAAAAAGGTCCTCGCGCTCCTGCGTGCGCGTTGTCGAGAACACGCAGGTACCGGGGACCGACTGGGCCTCGGCATAGGCGCGGCTCCAGGGCAGCAGCCGGATCTCCGCGTCCACTCCGGCGGCCTCCAGGAGCTGATCCATCACGCGGATGGAGATCCCGTCCAGCTCCCCGGATTCGGTCTCGAAATTGAAGGGGGGATAGCTCTCGGTGGTCAGCGTTAACGTGTCGGCTGCCAGCGGCGCCGCCAGAAACGCCGCGGCCGCCAGCAAGGCCGTGCCCGTACGTCGCCCGCACTGTGCCGCGAAACCTGTCACGTGCCGCTCACCCGAAACCCATGAAGACGGCCCAAGAATTGTCCGATTCGGCCGGCTCCGTCAACTCCGCGCGTTAGCTCGGTCCGGCCAGAGGACTGCGACAATTACGCCATCCGCCTGACGCAACAACGGAATCCGCTGACGCGCCCAGGGCGGGATCCCGCGCTCCTGCATCAGCTTCTTCAGCGGGCGGTGGCCGGCCGGCGTCGCGACCCGCTCGCCCCCACGGCGATAGCTAACGGTCAGGGGGGCATCGGGCGCGACGCCGAGCTCCCGCAGGCCCGAACGCGTCAGGCGCCGCCCGTCCGCGAGCCGCAGTTCCGGCTGATCCGCGGGCCAGTCCTGATCAGGCGGAGGCTTCTGCCCTTCGCGCCCCTCCTGCCGCGGCCCGGCCCATAACTGATCGCGGTAGCGGCGCATCCAGCCTTCTTCCCATTCCACCCGCGGGCTGGCGTCGGGATTGTCCGCCACCACCTGACGCAGGAATTCCCCCAGGCGCGCGTGACCCGGCGGCCGCAGCCCCTGCGCCTGCAGCCAGTGCCGCACCAGCCCGCGGGCGGCCGCGCGATCCAGCCTGCGCACGTGCGCGAGGTCCAGGCCACCGGACTCCGGGTCCCATGCCGCCTCCATGTGATCGGCGAAATGCGTGCGCAGCTGACCGGCGACCTCCCGCTGCCAGCCGGCGGCCCGCGCCAGGCCGGTCACACTCCCGAAGCGTTCGCGCAACAGCGGCAGGACCGACTGGCGCAGGAAATTGCGATCAAAGCGCGCATCGCGATTGCTCGGATCGTCGTACCAGTCGAGACCCTCGCGCCGGGCATAGTCGACCAGCGCCTCCCGGGGAAGGTCCAGCAGCGGCCGGCCCAGCCAGGTGGCCCCTTCCCGTCGCAGTGGGCGCATCCCCCGCAACCCGTCGGGTCCACTGCCGCGCAGGGCCGCTAGCAGGAAGGTCTCGGCCTGATCGTCCGCATGCTGCGCGGCGAGGAGGATATCCGTTTCCTCGAGCCCGCCGCGCAATGCCACGTAGCGCGCCTCGCGCGCGGCGGCCTCCAGCCCCGACGGGCGCGGATCAAGGGGTTCCAGCCTGCAGGTCCGGAACGGGCAGTTCAGCGCCCTGGCCACCGCACGGCAATGCTCGGCCTGGCGCCCGGAGTCGGCCCGCAGACCGTGGTCCACGTGCATGGCCTCGAGACCGGGAATGCCCAGACGCACCGCCGCGTGCAGCAGGACGGTGGAGTCCAGGCCGCCACTGAAGGCAATGCGCACCCGCCGACGGGCAGGAGGGGGTTCGAGAAATGCCCGCAGCGCGGTGGCTACGGGATCGGGCGCCGGGGCGCCCCGCTCAGGAAGCGGCTTCTTGGAAGGCACCGTAGTCCATCAGGCGACGATAGCGCCGCTCGAGACGCTTGCCCGGATCCAGTCCCTCGAGGCCGTCCAGGGTCTCCAGGAGCGCGGTACGCAGGCGCGTCGACATCGCCTCCGGGTCGCGATGGGCACCGCCCAGAGGTTCCGGCACGATCCGGTCCACCAGCCCCAGCTCCTTCAGGCGCTCGGAGGTGATTCCCAGCGCCTCGGCCGCTTCCGAGGCCTTCTCCGCGCTCTTCCAGAGGATGGAGGCACAGCCCTCGGGCGAGATGACCGAATACGTCGAATACTGCAGCATCAGCGTGGCGTCCCCGACGCCGATGGCCAGCGCCCCGCCGGATCCACCCTCGCCGATCACCGTGGCGATGATGGGTGTATCCAGGCGCGCCATCACCCGCAGGTTGCGCGCGATGGCCTCGCTCTGCCCGCGCTCTTCCGCACCGACGCCCGGATAGGCGCCGGGGGTATCGATGAAGGTCAGCACCGGCATGCGGAAGCGCTCCGCCATCTCCATCAGACGCAGGGCCTTGCGATACCCCTCCGGCCGCGGCATGCCGAAGTTGCGGTACACCTTGTCCCGCGTCTGGCGCCCCTTCTGATGTCCGATGAGCATCACCGGGCGGCCATCCAGACGCGCCACCCCGCCCACGATCGCCGGGTCGTCGCCAAATGCGCGGTCCCCGTGCAGCTCCTCGAACTCGTCGAACAGATCGGGGATGTAGTCCAGCGTGTAGGGACGCCGCGGATGCCGCGACATCTGCGCGACCTGCCACGGCGTGAGCTTGGCGAAGATGCTCTCGGTCAGCGACCGGCACTTGTCCTCCAGGCGCTGGATCTCTTCCTGGATGTTGACCTCGGCGTCGTCGCCGACATAGCGCAAATCGCCGATCTTCGCCTCCAGTTCGGCAATGGGCTGTTCGAAGTCGAGAAAGTCCGGATTCATGCAGAGTCCCGAAGGCTTGTTGGTGGAGGCCAGCGAAAGACGCGAATTGTAACCAATCGCGGCGCGCGCCGCTCCCCGTGCCGATGCGCAGCGGTCTATCGACCGTACAGCACCTGCGCCTCGCAGTCCGGCCCCAGCGACTGCTGGATGCCGCGCAACAGGCGTTCGTCCGGCCGGATCGTCCAGCCCTCCGGCAGGCTGATATCGGCCTCCAGCCCATCCCGGCGGTAGCACATGTGCACACGGCAGGGCCCCTCGCGATGCGCCTCCATCAGCCCTCGCAGGTGGGCGACCTGTTCCGGCACCACGCCCTCCAGGCACAGGTGCAGCGCCCGCGCCCACTGCGCGCGCGCCTCGTCCAGGCTGTAGACGGCCCGCGCCCGCATGCGGGTACCCCCGGCATAGTCGTCCAGCGTGACGGTGCCTTCCGCGACCAGCAGCGCGTCCGGTTCCAGGCGGTCCTTGTACTGGGTGAAGTCGTCGTTGAACAGCACCACCTCGGCCCGCCCGCTGCGGTCATCCAGGGTAACGATCCCCATGCGCCCGCTCTGCGTGTTGCGCACGCGCACGCCGACAATCAGGCCCGCGATGCGCACGGTCTCCTGCTTACCGCGCCATTTCTGGCCCTGCGTCTCGTCGGGGCGATCCTCCAGTTTGGCCTCCAGGGCCTGCAGGGTGGTCCCGGTCAGGCGCAGCAGCTCCGCCCGATAGCGCTCCACCGGGTGGCCGGTCAGATAGAGCCCCAGGGTGTCCTTCTCGCCCCGCAGGCGTTCGTCATCGTCCATCTCCTCGAGGGTGGCGCTCTCCGGGATAACGGCCGCGGCCGGGTCGCCGAACAGGTCGACTACCCCCAGGCTGGCGTTGCGCTCCGTTTGCTCCGCGGCCGCCACGGCCATGGGGATATCGTTCAGCAGCGTCGCGCGATTCGCGCCCAGACCGTCCATGGCCCCGGCACGCACCAGCGTCTCCAGCGCGCGCTTGTTCAGCTTGCCTAGATCCACCCGCTGACACAGGTCCACCAGCCCGTGGAAGTCGCCGCCCTGCCCGCGCGCCTTCAGCAGCGTATCAATCGCGGACTCGCCCACACCCTTGATCGCCCCCAGGCCGTAGACGACGGTCTGCGCGTCGCGACAGGTAAAGCGGTAGTCGGACTGGTTCACGTCCGGCGGCAGGACTTCCAGCCCCATGTTGCGGCATTCCTCGATCAGCCCGACGACCTTGTCGGTGTTGTCCATGTCCGCGGACAGCACCGCCGCCATGAAGGGCGCCGGATAATGCGCCTTGAGCCACGCCGTCTGGTAGGCGACCAGGGCATACGCCGCCGAGTGCGACTTGTTGAAGCCGTAGCCCGCGAACTTCTCCATCAGATCGAAGATATAGGTCGCGACCCCTTCGTCGACCCCGCGTCCGAGTGCGCCCTCGAGGAAGATCTCGCGCTGCTTGGCCATCTCCTCGGGCTTTTTCTTGCCCATCGCGCGCCGCAGCAGGTCCGCGCCACCCAGGGTGTAGTTGCCCAGCACCTGGGCAATCTGCATCACCTGCTCCTGGTACAGGATGACGCCGTAGGTCGGCTTCAGGATCGGTTCCAGATCCGGATGCGGGTACTCGACCTGGGCACGACCGTGCTTGCGGTCGATGAAGTCGTCCACCATGCCCGACTGCAGCGGCCCCGGCCGGTAGAGCGCCACCAGCGCGATGATCTCCTCGAAGCTGTCGGGCTGCAGACGCTTGATCAGATCCTTCATCCCGCCGGATTCCAGCTGGAACACCGCGGTGGTCTGGTAATCCTTCAGCAGGCGGAAGGTGTCCGGATCATCCAGCGGGATCGCGTCCAGGTCGACCCGCTCCTCGGCATCCATCTTGCGGACGTTCTCGACCGCCCAGTCGATGATGGTGAGCGTGCGCAGGCCGAGGAAGTCGAACTTGACCAGGCCGACCGCCTCGACATCGTCCTTGTCGAAGTGGGTCACCAGCGATCCGCCATCGTCTTCGCAGTACAGCGGCGAAAAATCGGTGAGCGCGGAGGGTGCGATCACCACCCCGCCCGCATGCTTGCCGGCGTTGCGGGTCAGGCCCTCGAGCTTCTGCGCGAGGTCGATGATCGCGCGGACCTCCTCGTCCTCGTCGTACAGCGCCTTCAGGTCCTCGCTCTCGGTCAGGGCCTTTTGCAGGGTCATGCCCAGTTCGAACGGGATCAGCTTGGCGATCCGGTCGACGAAGCCATAGCCATGGCCCAGCACGCGCCCGACATCGCGCACCACGGCCTTCGCGGCCATGGTCCCGTGGGTGATGATCTGCGACACCTTGTCGCGACCGTAGCGTTCGGCGACGTAGTCGATCACGTCGTCGCGCTTCTCCATGCAGAAATCGACATCGAAGTCGGGCATGGAGACGCGTTCGGGATTCAGAAACCGCTCGAAGAGAAGCTCGTAACGCAATGGATCCAGGTCGGTAATACCCAGCGCATAGGCCACCAGCGAGCCGGCGCCCGAGCCACGCCCCGGGCCCACGGGGATGCCGTTGTCCTTGGCCCACTGGATGAAATCCGCCACGATCAGGAAGTACCCGGGGAACCCCATCTGGCAGATCACGTCCAGTTCCCGCTGCAGCCGCGCCTCGTAGTCCTCCTGCGGCGCAAAGCAGAAGCGCTCCAGGCGGGCGGCCAGACCCTTCGCCGAGGTCTCGCGCAGGTGATCCTCCACCGTGTACCCCTCGGGCACCGGGAAGTCCGGCAGCACCGATTCGCCCAGGGTCAGACTGACCGAACAGCGCCGCGCGATCGCGACGCTGTTGGCCAGGGCCTCGGGAATATCCGCGAACCGCTCCGCCATCTCCTCCGGCGAACGCAGGTACTGCGCCTCCGAATAGCGCCGCGGCCGCCGCGGATCATCGAGGGTCACGCCGTCGTGAATGCAGACCCGGGCCTCGTGGGCCTCGAAATCTTCCGGACGCAGGAAGCGGACATCGTTGGTCGCCACCACCGGCAGGTCGAAGGCCTCGGCCGCGGCCAGGGCCTGCTCGATCCAGGCCTCCTCGCCCGGCCGGTCCGAGCGCACCAGCTCGAAATAGAATCGCCCCGGGAAGCGCCGCATCCAGGGTTCCAGATCCTCGGCCAGCAGGGCGCGGGCGGTCCCTGAACCGTTCACGAACAACCCGTCGATGCCCCCCGACAGCGCGATCAGGCCCTCGGCCGCCGCGTCCAGCCAGGCACAGTCCACCCGCGGGATCCCCTTCTCCTGGCCTTCCTGCCAGGCCCGCGAGATCAGCCGCGTCAGGTTGCGGTAGCCGGGATCGTTCTGCGCCAGCAGCGTCATCCGTGCCAGGCTGCCGTCGGCGCGCGCATCGCGTACCAGCACGTCCGCCCCGATAATCGGCTGCACGCCCTGTGCGATCGCGGCGCGGTAGAACTTCACCAGCCCGAACAGGTTGCAATGATCGGTGACCGCGACGGCCGGCATGCCGCCATCGACGACGGCCTTCACCAGCGGCTTCAGCCGCACCAGGCCGTCGACCAGAGAGTACTCCGAATGCACCCGCAGGTGCACGAAGCCGGGATGGGCTTCGCTCATGCCCCGGCCTCCTGCTCCCGCGCGGCGATGGCACGCGCTACGGGCCCGAAGCTGCGCCGGTGCTGGGGACACGGACCCAGGCGCTCCAGGGCCTCGCGATGGGCCACCGTCGGATAGCCCGAGTGCCGGTCAAAGCCGTACTCGGGGTAGTCGCCGTGGAGTTCACGCAACCAGCCGTCGCGGGCCACCTTCGCGATGATCGAGGCTGCACTGATGGCCGCCACCGAACCGTCCCCGCCGACGATGGCCTCGGCCGTCCAGGGCCCCTCGGGGGTAAAGCGCCCGTCGACCAGCAGGTGCGCGGGTGCCAGGGCCAGACCGGCCACGGCTCGCTGCATCGCCAGCAGAGTGGCGCGGTGGATATTCAGTGTGTCGATCTCCGCGGCCTCGGCCCGCCCCAGCGACCACGCCAGCGCGTCCGCGCGGATCTGTACGTCCAGCGCCTCCCGGCGCCGGGCACTCAGCTTTTTGGAGTCGGTCAGGCCGGGACAGGCGTAGTCCTGCGGCAGAATCACGGCCGCCGCGACCACCGGCCCGGCCAGCGGCCCGCGCCCGACCTCGTCCACGCCGGCGACGTGGCGCTGCGCTGCCTCTGTCATGGAGTCTCCACCACGGTGAACTGCGGGCAATCATCCGAACACGACCATGCGCCGCGCCGGGGATCCGTTACAATAGCGCCGAAAATCCTAGCACACCCCCTCCGGATCCGAGCCTACCCATGTCCCAATCCCCGTTACGCTGCGCCGCCATCGGCGTGGGCCACCTCGGCAGATGGCATGCCGCCAAGTACGCTGCGCTGCCGGATACCGAGCTGGTGGCCGTGGTCGACGCCGACCCCGAAACCGCCCAACGCGTGGCGGCCGACAACGACTGCCGCGCGGAGACCGATCATCGCGCCCTGATCGGGCAGGTCGATGCGGTTTCCATCGCCGCCCCCACCACCCTTCACTACGACATCGCCCGCGATTTCCTCGAGGCCGGCTGCCACGTGCTCGTGGAGAAGCCCATCACCGCGACCCTGGAGCAGGCCGAGGCCCTGAACCGGATCGCCGAGAAGCAGGGCGTGGTACTCCAGGTCGGGCATCTGGAACGCTTCAATGCCGCCCTGCGCCGACTGACCGAGAGCCCGCTGCATCCCCGATTCATCGAGTCCCATCGCCTGGCGCCCTACAAGCCTCGCGCCACCGATGTCTCGGTCGTCCTGGACCTGATGATCCACGACATCGACATCATCCTGTCGCTGGTGGACGCGCCGCTGACCGAGATCCGCGCCTCCGGTGCCCGGGTGCTGACCGGCGACATCGACATCGCCAACGCCCGCCTGGAGTTCGCGAACGGCTGCGTCGCCAATGTCACCTCCAGCCGCATCAGCACCAAGTCCGAGCGCCGCATGCGCATCTTCCAGTCGCATGCCTACGCATCCGTCGACTTCCAGAATCGCATCCTGTCGCTGAACCATATCGGTGACCCCGATCCGGAGACCGGCGCCCCGGCCATCCATCGCGAGGAGAGTGTGTTCGACGAGGCCGATGCCCTGCTCGCCGAGATCCAGGCTTTCGTGGCCGCGGTCCGCGGCCAGGGTCCGGTCGTCGTCAGCGGCCGCGACGGCCAGCGCGCGCTGGAGACGGCCAGCCGCATCACCGACCTGGTCTATGAAAACCTGAACATCATGAGCCGGGCCGACGGCCCGCACAGCCACCTCGATGCGAACCCCACAGGAGTCAAGCCGTGATCCCGATGGTCGACCTGCAGCGCCAGTACCAGAGCCTGCGCCCCGAAATCGATGCCGCCCTTCAGGACGTGCTGGCCGGCGCCCGTTTCATCCTGGGCCCCAATGTGCAGACCCTGGAACAGGAACTGGCCGACTACCTCGGCGTCGAGCACGCGATCACCTGCGCGTCGGGCACCGATGCCCTGCATCTGGCCCTGGCCGCGGCCGGGATCGGCCCGGGTGACGAGGTCATCACCACCCCGTTCACCTTCATCGCCACGGCCGAGGCCATCCGCTACGTCGGGGCCGACCCGATCTTTGTGGACATCGACCCGCGCACCTTCAACATCGATCCGGATCAGGTAGAGGCTGCGATCACCGAACGCACCCGGGCGATCCTGCCGGTGCACCTGTTCGGCCAGCCAGCCGACATGCCACGCCTGCAGGCCATCGCCGAGAAGCACAAGGTGATGATCGTGGAGGACTGTGCGCAGTCCTTTGGCGCGACGGTCGACGGCGTGCAGACCGGTGCGGGCAATGCCTTCGGCTGCTTCTCGTTCTTCCCCAGCAAGAACCTCGGGGCCTTCGGCGACGGCGGCCTGGTCACCACCAGCTGCCCGTCGTCCGCCGAGGCCCTGCGCCGTCTGCGCAATCACGGTTCCAGCGAGCGCTACTACCACGACGAGATCGGCTACAACAGCCGGCTGGACGAGATGCAGGCCGCGATCCTTCGGGTGAAGCTGCCGCACATCGATACCTACAACGCGGAGCGCCGCCGGGTCGCCGCGCGCTACCGCGACGGCCTGGCCGGCCTGCCCGTGGAGGTGCCCTTCGAGGACGGTATCGGGACCCACGTCTACCATCAGTACACGCTGCTGACCGATCACCGCGATACCATCATGGAGGCCCTCAAGGCCGCCGAGGTCGCCTGCGCGATCTACTACCCAGTGCCCCTGCACCAGCAGAAGGCCTTCGCCGACCTGAAGAATCGCCCGGAATCGCTGCCCGTCACCGAAGACATCGCCGCGCGCTGCCTGTCGCTGCCCGTGTTCCCGGAACTCGAGGACGCGACCATCGACATGATCTGCGGGAAGATCCGCGAAGCCCTCGCATGACGCCACCCCGCCCCGCGCCGACTGGAGCCCCGCTCCGGCAATGACGCAGCATGTGGTGATCTGCGCCGGCGAAAGCTCGGGAGACGCCCTCGGGGCGGGGCTGGTCCACGAGCTCTCCGCGCTCGAGCCCGGACTGCGCTACTCGGGCATGGGCGGGACACAGATGCGGGCCGCCGGCGTCGACACGCTGATCGACGTCTCCGAGCTCGCGGTGGTCGGCCTGGTCGATGTGCTGGTGAACTACCCGCGCCTGCGCCGGCTGTTCCGGCGCATGAGCCGCCATCTCGAAACCGAGCGTCCGGACCTGCTGGTCCTGGTCGACTACGTGGAGTTCAACCTGCGCCTCGCGGCACATGCCCGCCGCCTCGGGATTCGTGTGCTGTTCTACGTCAGCCCGCAGCTTTGGGCCTGGCGCTCCGGGCGCATCAAGCGCATTCGCCGCTGCGTCGACGCCATGGCGGTCCTGTTCCCGTTCGAGACCGAGGTCTACGAGACCGCCAGCGTACCGGTGCGCTATGTCGGCAACCCGTTGGTGGACCGGGTGCAACCGCCGCAAACACCGATTCGGGAAACGCTGGACCTGCTGCCCGAGACGCGACTGGTCGGCCTGTTGCCCGGCAGCCGGAGCGGCGAACTGAAGCGCCACTGGCCCATGCTCGTAGACACGGTCCGGCGCATCCATGCCGCGCATCCGGATGTACGGTTCGTGGTTTCGATGGCACCCGGGGTAACGACCGATCGCTTGACCGAGCTCGCGGCCTGGGACGACCTGCCCCTGCAGTTCGTGGGAGGTGATACGCAAACCCATTCCCTGATGGCCGGGGCGGATCTCCTGCTGATTGCCTCCGGCACAGCCACGCTCGAGGCCGGACTGCTCCAGGCCCCGATGCTGGTCTTCTACCGGATGGGGGCCGTGAGCCATGCTGTGTTCTCGCGCCTCGTTCGCCTCGAGAACATCGCCCTGGTCAATATCGTCGGGGGCGAGCGCCTGGTACCCGAGTACCTGCAAGAAGATGCCAGCCCCGAGCGCCTCGCGCGGGATGCCATGAGCCTGCTCACACACCCCGAGGAACGGTTGGCCATGCGTGAACGGCTGGCCCGCGTGCGAGAACGCCTGGGGGATGGTGGGGCCGACCGCCGCGTCGCCGAAATGGCGCAGGAACTCCTCCAGCACGGCCATCTGTTGACTAGGGAGACGCTGATTTAATCACAGAGGACACGGAGTGCACGGAGAAGGGAAAGGTCAAAGGCGGTATACAGGAAGCTGGGAAGGCAGGAAGGGGTTACAGGGGTGAGGCGCCGGTGGGCTCGGGGGCATCTGGGAGCTCCTGAGGGAGCGTGGCTGCGAACGTAGCGCGACTATGTTCCGTGAGACGGGGCGCCCTCGCCGTTCGCCACGTCGCTTTGTGACCCAAAATGACGAATGGGTCGCCCCCGGATCACATACCGGTGATGGCCCATTCACTTTGCGGTTACAGCAACGGTCCGCCAGAAAGGCCCGTTTACTGAAACCATCTGAATCGGAATTTCTTCGCCCCTTCCGACCTTCCTGTGAATCGCCTTTGCCCTTCTCCGTGCACTCCGTGTCCTCTGTGGTTCAATGACCGAGGGAGTTGGAGCGCAAAGGTCAGTGGGGGCGGCCGCCGCGCAGGATGCCGCGCCGGCTGCCACGGACAAACCCGATCAGGTTGCGCACCTCGGGGACGTCGGTCTCCTCGAACATCGTGTCGAGGTGGCTCTCGCGGCCGGCCCGGCCGCGCATGCCCTGAATGAATACCCGATGGAGCGCCTGGATGGCCTCGTTGGAAAAGCCATTGCGCTTGAGCCCCACCTTGTTGATCCCGATCAGACGCGCGTAGTTTCCGCTCGCCAGGCAGTACGGCGGCAGGTCGCGGTTCAGGGCGGCCCCCATGCTGGTAAAGGCATAGGTCCCCACCCGGCAGAACTGATGCACCAGGGTGAACCCCCCCAGTGTTGCGTGATCCTGGATCTCCACATGCCCGGCCAGCGAAGTGGCGTTGGAGAAGATGATGCTGTTGCCAATGGTGCAGTCGTGGGCGATGTGCACGTACGCCATGATCAGGTTGTCGTGCCCGATCACCGTTTCGCCCAGCCCCTTCTCGGTGCCCCGGTGCAGCGTCACCGATTCGCGGATCACGTTGCGGTCACCGATCACCAGCCGGGTCGGCTCGCCGCGATAGCTGGTGTCCTGCGGCTCCTCCCCGAGCGAGGAGAACTGGAAGATCCGGTTGTCGCGCCCGATCTCCGTGGGCCCGTTAATCACCACGTGCGGCCCGACCCGGGTCCCGGCGCCGATCTTCACGTTGGCACCGATCACCGAGAACGGTCCGATCTCCACCGAGGAGTCGATCTCGGCACTGGGGTGGACGTCGGCCCGCGGATCAATCACGCCGGAATTTCCTGGCCGGAACACATCAGTTGTGCGGTGGCGCAGACATCCTCGCCGACCTTCGCTACCGCATCGAAGCGCCAGATCCCGCGCACCGTCCGCTTGAGATCGACCCGCAGGTGAAGCTGATCGCCGGGCACCACCTGACGCCGAAAGCGCGCCTCGTCAATGCCGACGAACAGGTAGAGCTGCTGCTTGTCCTGATTCTCGTTGCGCGCCTCTTCCGTCTTGAATGCCAGGAGCCCGGTCGCCTGGGCCAGGGCCTCGAGGATCAGGACCCCCGGCATCACCGGCTTGATCGGGAAATGGCCCTGAAAATACGGCTCGTTGATACTGACATTCTTGATCCCCGTGAGATAGCTGCCCGCCTCCCACTCCAGCACCCGATCCACCATGAGGAACGGGTAGCGATGCGGCAGGTAGCGCATGATTTCCTGGACGTTAAAGTCATCCACGCCGGTGTCCTTTTTCTGATTCTTGAGATGCCGCATACGGACCGCTGCGCGGACGTGCGATACGACGTTCGATCGGTTCTCCGCCCGTACATGGGCCAGAACCGGCTGTTCCCGGGACGGGATCGTCCCCCCTAACGTGCCAGGCGTCGCAGCCGTGCCAGCATGCGATTCCACAGCCGCGCCTCCTGATGCGGCACCCCGGACGCGTAGTGACCCGCCCGGTCGATGGAGCGCGTAACCAGCGTCATCGCGTGGATCGTCACGTGATCCGCAATGGAAAGATGCCCCAGGATCCCGGCGCCGCCCCCGATCGCGCAATGGGCCCCGATACGGGCACTCCCCGCAATGCCCACACAGCCGGCAATGGCAGTATGGTCGCCAATCTCGACGTTATGGGCAACATGAACGAGGTTGTCGATCTTCACACCGGTGCCGATGCGCGTCGCCTGCAACGCCCCGCGATCAATGGTGGTATTGGCCCCGATTTCCACATCCGAACCGATCACGACGCGGCCCAGCTGCTCGATCTTCTCCCAGCCGTTGCCGCCGGCCAATGCGAAGCCGAAGCCGTCGGCGCCGATCACGCAGCCGCTGTGCAGGATGCACCGTTCCCCGACCTCCACCCCATCGAGCAGCGTCGCGCGCGGGTGCAGGAAGGTGCCGGCCCCGATGGTGACGCCCTCACCGACCACACAATGCGCGGACACCACGGCCCCCGCGCCGATCACCGTCCCGGCACCAATCACGGCGCCAACCGCGACGCTTGCATCGGCCGCCACCGAAGCACCGGGATCGACGAACGCACCCGGATGTACGCCCGCGGGCCGCAAGCGGCGGCGGGCACCGAGGCACTGACTCGCACGCGCATAGCCCAGGTAGACATCCTGCAGCACAATCAGGGACCGCCCGGGAATCACAGGCAGGTCCGCGGTTGCAGGCACCAGGATCACCCCCGCGGCACAGTTCTCGATTTCTTCGGCATGCCGGTCGGGGTCGGTGACGAAACTCAGATCCCCGGGTCCGGCTGCGGCCAGCGGGGCCAGCCCCGCAACCCGCCGCTCACCCTCGCCGACGAGCCGCCCGCCCAGGGTTTCCGCCAGCTCGCCGGCGGTATACCCGCCGTCAGTCGCGCTGCATTGCGGCAAGGATGTCGTCCGTAATATCGATGCGATCGCTGGCGTAGAGCACGTTACGCTCGGTGAGGATCAGGTCGATGTCGCGTTCGCGGGCGAGGTCGACAATGGCATCGTTGATACGCCGCTGGAGCTTGGCCAGCTCCTCGTTGCGGCGCACGTTCAGATCCTCGCTGAAGCTCTCCTGGGCCCGCCGGAACTCGCGCGAGCGCTGCGAGAACTCGCGTTCCAGGTCGGCACGTTCCGACGGATTCATCAGGTCCCCGTCGCGCTCCAGCCGGTCCCGCAGGCGCTGCAGCTCCTCGCGTTCCGCCACGAGTTCCGAGTCACGCGGGGAAAATTCGCGCTCCAGTTCGCGCATCGCCTCCTCGGCCTGCGGCGAATCCTCGAGGATCCGGTTCATGGTGACGAAGGCCACGTTCTGCGCGCCCGCCGCCGCCGGCAGCGCCAGCCACCCGCTGACGACCATCATCACGATCACCCACCAGGCTAGCCCGGATCTCATACCGCCTCCCGATGCACTCGCATCGCTTGCATCGACCATCTTCAGAAACTGGCCCCCAGCAGGAACTGGAAGCGCTGCAGATCATCACCCGGCTGGTTGTTGAACGGCTCGGCCACACTGAAGCTCAACGGCCCCACCGGGGAGAACCAGGTGACCGCGACCCCGGCCGATGCGCGCAACTCGCTACTATCGAAATCCGACACCTGATCGAACACGTTCCCGGCATCCACGAAAGTACTCATGCGCACCGCGTCGTTGTCGGCGGCAAACGGCATCGGGAAGAACAGCTCCGCCGACAGCGTGGTCCGGAAGCGACCCCCGTAGGGATCGTCGTTCGAATCACGCGTCGCGGGCTGGCCATCCCGCAGCGGGCGCAGGTCGCCCAGGCGGTTGTCCTCATACCCGCGCACGGAGCGAATGCCGCCGGCGAAGAGGCGTTCGTAGAACGGCACCTCGTCGCCCCCGTAGCCATCCGCATAGGCCAGCCCGGCCGACAGACTGAAGGAATAGCGATCGGACAGCCGGAAGATCTCCTGGCCCGAGTACGTCAGCTTGTAGAACTCGCGGTCACTGCCCGGAATCGCCACTTCCAGTCCGACCCGGTGCCGCCGACCTTCCGAGGCGAAGGTCGTGCTGTCCCGCGTGTCATGGACGTAGCTGGTCTCCAGCTTGTAGAGATTCGCCGAGTCACCGAACTCGTCCAGCTCGTCAATGATCTCGTCCGGTGTGCCGATGCGCGTCGCAGACGCCTCGACCGTCTCGATTTCGATGTTCTCGAAACCGGGCCGGACCTGGATGCGGTCGAATTCCGACAGCGGGATGCCGTAGGTCACGTCGAAGCCAAAGCGATTCGACGAGTACCGCGAGATGTTCGCCTCCTCGGCATCGATCTTCCGGTAAAAGACAGAGAATCCGCGGCTCGCGCCGGACGGCGTGAAGTGCGGATTGGTCACGCTCATCCGGAACAGCTGGTTGACCTTGCTGGTACTGACCTCGGTCGAGAAGCGGTTCCCGGTCCCGAGAAAGTTGTCCTGGGTCAGACTGGCGGTCAGCAACAGGCCCTGGTTCTGCGAGAAGCCGGCCCCCAGGGACAGGGCCCCGGACTGCTGCTCGGTCACGGTGATGTTCAGGTCCACCTCGTCATCCGTACCGGCGACCCGCTCGGTCTCCACGTTCACGCTCTGCACGAACGGCAAGCGCTGGATGCGCACCCGCGAACGCTCAATCAGCGCGCCGTTGTACCAGGCGCTCTCCATCTGGCGCAGTTCGCGGCGATAGACCCGCTCCTCGGTGTTCTGGTTGCCGGTAATGCGGATGTTGCGCACATACACGCGCGGACCCGGGTCAACAAAGAAGGTAATCGCGACCTCACGGTTGTCCTCGTCCACATCGGGGACCGGGTTCACGTTGGCGAAGGCATAACCCTCGCGTGTCAGCCGCTCGCTGATGCGTTCCGCCGACTCGGTGATCTGGCTGCGCGAGAACGGCGCGTCGATATCCACCTCGATCAGGTCTTCCAGCTCCTCGCGCGGGATCACGAACTCGCCAGCCAGATCCACGCCAGTCACCGTGTAGCGCTCGCCCTCGTCCACGTTGATGGTGATGAACAGGTCCTTGCGATCGGGCGTCAGGGTGACCTGCGTGGAGTCGATATCGAACTCCAGGAACCCCTGGTCGAGGTAATGCGAACGCAACTGCTCCAGGTCTCCGGAGAGCTTTTCGCGGGAGTAATTGTCGCGGCGACTGAAGAACGCCCACCAGCGGGGCACCCCGGATTCAAAACCGCGGGTCAGCTCGCGCGTGCTGTAGCTCTCGTTGCCGACCACGTTGACCTGGCGGATCTTCGCCACCGGCCCTTCCGCGATATCGATCTCTACGTCCACGCGGTTGCGCGGCAGCTCGACGATCTCGACGTCAATCTGGACATTGTAGCGGCCACGGGCGAAGTATTGCTGGCGCAGTTCGCTCTCGATACGGTCCAGCATGGTGCGGTTGAACACCCGCCCCGAGCGCAGGCCCGCGGAGTTCAGGGCCTCGCGCAGCCCGTCGTCCGGGATGTCGCGGTTGCCGGAGAAGTTGATCTCGTTGATGGCGGGGCGTTCCGAGACGATCACCACCAGCACGTCACCGCGTCGCGCGATCTCGACGTCGTCAAAGAAACCGGTCTGGAACAGCTCGCGGATCACCTCCGGGCTGCGACTGTCGTCGAAGGTATCGCCCACCTGCACGGGCAGATAGCTGAGCGCGGTGCCGGCGGTGATCCGCTCGAGCCCCTCGATCTCGATGTCCTCGATCTCGTAGGCCTGCCCCCAGGCCGTCCCCGCCAGGCCCAGCAAGCCGATCAGGGCCATTCCTCTCAAGCTGTTTCGCGCCATGCTCTCCGCCAGAAAAAGGCCGCTCGGCAGACCCGTCGAAGACCCTCGATCCGGAGGGGCCCGTCGCCACGCCTAGCCGAACAGTCGTGTCAAATCATTGTACAGGGCCAGTGTCATCAGGCCCGCGATCGCCAGGAGCCCCACCTGCTGTCCGATGATCTGGGTACGCTCCGACACCGGGCTGCCCTTGACCGCCTCGGCGGCGTAATACAGCAGATGTCCGCCATCCAGCATCGGGATCGGCAGCAGGTTGATGATCCCGAGGGAAACACTGACCAGCCCCAGGAAACCCAGGAACGCCGAGACCCCGATCAGCGCCGAGACCCCCGCGAACTCGGCTATGGTAACCGGTCCGCTGATATTTTTAACCGACGCATCCCCGGTGATCATTCGCCACAGGATGCCGAGCGTCAGGACCGAGACATCCCACGTGCGCTGGACACCGGACACAAAGGCCGACACCGGGCCCTGACGCACCAGGACCGCCATCTCCCGCGCCGCCGGCTGATCCGGGTCCACCCCGGCACCGATACGGCCGATGCGCGTGCCCTCATGATCCACAGCCTCCGGCGTCATGCGCAGCTCCAGGGTTCGGCCATCCCGCTCGACCGTCACCTGCAAGTCCGTCTCCGGACGGGCACGCACGCGCTCGACCCAGTCGTTCCAGTCGGTCACGGCGTCGCCATCCACGGCCAGCACGCGATCACCCGGCTCCAGCCCTGCCGCCGCGGCGGGGCTCCCGGCCTCGACCGCGCCGATACGCGGTTCCAGCGCGGGGCGATACGGCTGCAAGCCCAGCTTGTCGAGGAACTGCCCCTCGCCCAGCAGCGCCTGGCGATCGCGCAGATCCACCTCGCGCTCGAACTCGCGACCCTCCACATCCCGCACCAGCAGGGTCACGGCCTCGCCGCGCACGGCATGATCCAGCAGCCGCAGGTTGGCCTGTTCCCAGTCCACGACCGCGCGATCCCCCACCCGCAGGATCTCCTGCCCGCGCTCGAGCCCGGCCTCGGCGGCCGGCGTCTCCGGCGCCACCTCGCCCAGAATCGGCTTGACCCCTCCCACGCCCACCATGAACATCACGGCGTACACCACGATGGCCAGGAGGAAATTCGCCGCGGGTCCCGCCGACACCACGAAGGTACGGGCCCCGAGACCCTTCTGGTTGAAGGCGCGCGGGACCTCCTCCGGCGCGACGGCCCCCTCGCGCTCATCCAGCATCTTCACGTAGCCGCCCAGGGGCAGCGCGGCGATCACGAACTCCGTCCGATCCCGTCCGAAGTAGCGCTTGTACAACGGGCGCCCGAAACCGACCGAAAACCGCAGCACCTTGACACCCATCAGGCGCGCGGCCAGGTAATGTCCATACTCGTGCACGGTCACGAGCACGCCGATGGCCACCGCGAATGCCAGCAGGCTCGTCAGAAAGGTCATGACACCACTTGCCGTGCGTTCGCCACCTGCTCCCCGGCGATCGCGCGTGCCTTCCGGTCAGCGCTCAACACCCGCTCCAGCGAGTCCACCGGCTCGGCCTCGATGGCATCGAGAGTGGCGGCGATCACCACGGGGATCTCGCTGAACGCCAGGCGTTCGGCGAGAAACGCCTCCACCGCCACCTCATTCGCCGCGTTCAGCACCGCCGTCGCCGTCCCCCCGCGCTCCAGGGCCTGATAGGCCAGCCCCAGCGCAGGGAAGCGCGCCGCTTCCGGTTCGGAGAACTCCAGCCGGCCCATGGTCAGAAGGTCCAGGGGCTCGACCCCGGATTCCATGCGCTCGGGCCAGGCCAGGGCATGGGCAATCGGTGTTCGCATATCGGGATTCCCGAGTTGCGCGAGCACAGAGCCGTCGTCATAGGCCACCATCGAGTGCACGATACTCTGCGGATGCAGCACGACCTGGATCGTCGACGGCGGTACCGCAAACAGCCAGCAGGCCTCGATCACCTCCAAGCCCTTGTTCATCATCGTCGCGGAGTCCACCGAGATCTTGCGCCCCATCTCCCAGTTGGGATGAGCACAGGCCTCGTCCGGGGTGATGCCGGCAAAGCTGTCCAGCGGACGATCGCGAAACGGCCCGCCCGACGCGGTCAGCCAGATCCGGCGGGCGCCGTGCGGTGTCACCGGCTCCGCACAGACATACCCGTTCGGCAGGCACTGGAAGATCGCGTTGTGCTCGGAATCGATGGGCAGCAGGCACGCCCCGGAGCGCCGCACGGCATCCATCAGCAAGGCGCCGGACATCACCAGCGCCTCCTTGTTCGCCAGCAACACCCGCTTGCCCGCCTCCGCCGCGGCCAGCGTGGGCAACAGTCCGGCGCCCCCCACGATCGCGGCCATCACCGCATCCACCTGCGGCGCGCGAGCCACCTCGGCCAGGGCCTCCGCGCCCGCGCGCACCTGCGTGCGCGAACCGGACGCCGCCAGGGCCGTGCGCAGGGCATCCGCAGCATCCGCATCGACCATCACCGCGATTTCCGGCGCGTGCCGGAGGCACTGCTCGCGCATGCGTTCCACGTTGCGATGGGCCGTCAGGGCATGGACGCGGAACCGTGCCGGCTGACGCGCCACCACGTCCAGCGTGCTCAGCCCGATACTGCCGGTCGATCCGAGAATGGTGAGCTGCGTCGTCTTCATGAGTACCTGCGCCTGCGCGCGCTATCCCGTCACCGGCGAGGCCGGTATCAGCGCCAGCCACAACAGCCCGGCCAGGAACACCGGGGCGGCTGCAACCATACTGTCGAACCGGTCCAGAATACCCCCGTGACCCGGCAGCAAGGAACCACTGTCCTTGGACCCGGCCTCGCGCTTCAGGATGCTCTCGAACAGGTCCCCGACCACCGACACCAGACCGATCAGTACCGACAGCAGAAGGAAGACCAGCGCGTCCATCGGGGCAAGCCCCCACCCGATCGCCACCACGGTCGCGAAGGCCAGTACCGTGAGCAGGCCGCCGAATAACCCCTCGCGGGTCTTTCCGGGGCTGATATGGGGCGCCAGCGGGTTGCGGCCAAAGGCCTTGCCGGCGAAGTAGGCGCCCGTATCCGCGAGCCCCACCAGCACCACCAGATACACCACCAGCAACGGGGCCAGTGCGTGCAGCCAGACGAGGCCCATTCCGGCCGGCACCAGCGTGAGGATCGCCGCAACCGCAAACAGCGGTCCATGTCGGCCGCGCGCGCCCTCCTCGTGTTCCCGGTAGAACGGCAGCACCAGCAGGATCACCAGCCACCACAGCAGGGCCAGGCCCAGAATCAGGTAGTGCAGCGCCCCTGCAGGGGCAGTTCCAAGCGCCAGCACGGGGGCGCCCACGGCCGCGACCAGCGCGGCGCGGGCACCGTGGCCCACCAGTCCCGCCAGGCCGCCCCATTCCCAGGTGGCCAGCCCGAGCACCAGCACCACCAGGAGCAGCACGGCCCAGTTGGGGCCCCAGGCCACCAGGGCCAGGGCCGGCAGGCCCAGGGCCGACGCCGTCAGGATCCGTTGCCTAAGCACCCGTCGCCTCCCCCGGCGCGGCCGCGTCGCCCGCGGCCGGCACGCGCCCGAAGCGGCGCTGGCGGCTTGCGTACCAGGTCAGCCCTTCCTCCAGCTCCGTATTCGTCACATCCGGCCAGAAGGTCTCGATGAACAGCAGTTCGGCGTAGGCCGCCTGCCACAAGAGGAAATTGCTGACCCGGTGTTCACCCCCGGTGCGGATCAGCAGATCCACGTCCGGCAGGCCGGCCGTACTCAGATATCCGGAGAAGGCGGCTTCGGGGTCCGCTCCGCGGTCGCTGTCGGCCACCCAGCGCCGGGCCGCCTGCAGGATGTCCCAGCGCCCGCCATAGCCCAGCGCCACCACCAGGCACATGCGGTCGTTCCCGGCGGTGGCCTCCTCGGCCTCGGTCATGCGTGCCTGAAGATCGGACGGGAACGTGGCGCGATCCCCGATAAAGCGCAGCACGATACCGCGCTCGACCAGTTCCGGAAGCTCCGCCTCGATGGCGGAGACAAACAGGTCGAACAGGGCCTCGACCTCTTCCCGGGGGCGGCCCCAGTTCTCGCTGCTAAAGGCAAACAGGGTGAGGGTGCCAACGCCCTGTTCGGCAAAGAAGCGCACGGCGTTGCGCGTCGCCTCCAGCCCGGCGCGGTGGCCTTCGGATCGGCTCAGACCGCGCGCCTCGGCCCAGCGGCCGTTGCCATCCATGATGATGGCCACATGCGCGGGAAGCCCATCGCGGGGTTTGGGGATAACCGGCATCGTGCGCGCCGGTCAGACTTCCATCAACTCGGCTTCCTTGTCCGCCAGCATCGCGTCGATCTTGGCGATGTGGTCGTCGGTCAGCTTCTGGACCTGCTCCTGGGCCTTGTGCTCGTCGTCCTCGGACATCTCCTTGTCCTTGACCAGCTGCTTGAAGGCATTGTTGGCGTCACGCCGGATATTGCGCACGGCGACCCGTGCGTGCTCGGCCTCCGCCTTCACCACCTTCACCAGCTCGCGGCGGCGCTCTTCCGTCAGCGCCGGCAGCGGCACCCGGATCACGGTCCCCATGCTCGCCGGGTTCAGCCCCAGATCGGAGGTCATGATGGCCTTCTCGACCTTACCCACCATGTCCTTCTCGTACGGCACCACGGCCAGGGTGCGCGCATCCTCGGCCGTGATGTTCGCGACCTGGTTGATCGGCACTTCCATGCCGTAGTACTCCACGTGCACGTGCTCGAGCAGCGTGGGGTGCGCCCGCCCCGTGCGGATCTTCGACAGTTCGTTGCGCAGCGCTTCCAGGCTCTTGTCCATGCGCTCGCGCGCGTCCTTGATGGTGGCGTCACTCATTGCGGGATCCCTCGACCAGGGTACCCACCGCCTCGCCCATCACGAGCCGCTGCAGGTCGCCCCTGGCAAACATGTTCATTACACGAATCGGCAGGCCGTTGTCGCGGCACATCACCAGGGCCGTGGTATCCATCACGCCCAGGCGCCTTTCCAGCGCATCATCGAACGTCAGGCGTTCAAAGCGTCGGGCATCCTTGCTCTTGACCGGGTCGGCATCGTAGACCCCGTCGACCTTGGTCGCCTTTATCATGATATCGGCGTTGATCTCGATCGCCCGCAGACTGGCCGCGGAGTCCGTCGTAAAGAACGGATTACCGGTCCCGGCCGCGAACACCACGATCCGCCCCTTCTCGAGATGGCGCACCGCACGGCGCCGGATGTAGTCCTCGCAGACCTGGTTGATCCGGATCGCCGACATTACGCGGGAGAAACGCCCGGCCCGCTCGATCGCATCCTGCAGCGCCAGCGCGTTGATCACCGTCGCCAGCATGCCCATGTGATCACCGGTCACCCGGTCCATGCCGCCCTGCGCCAAACCCGCACCGCGGAAGATATTACCGCCACCGATCACGATGCCGACCTCTACCCCCATGCGGGAGAGCTCCGAGACCTCTTCGGCCACCTGCGCCAGGACATCCGGGTCCACCCCGTAGGATTGCTGGCCCATCAGGGCCTCCCCGCTCAACTTCAGAAGGATGCGCCGGTACGCGGGCTGGCTGTCCTGACTCATGGAGTTCCTTATCTCGGGCTCGTTATTCTCGCTTGCCAGTTTTTTCTGGCCCTCTTATCCGGAAACGGCCGCTTCAAGCGGCCGCCCCGGGATCCTGCTGGATCAGGCGCCGCGCGCCTGAGCCATGACCTCTTCGGCGAAGTTCTCGGTCTTCTTCTCGATGCCCTCGCCCACCTCATAGCGGATGAATCCGGACACCGACGCACCCTTGCTCTCCAGCAACTGGCCGACGGTCTGATCGGGGTCCTTCACGAACGGCTGGCCGACCAGGGTAATCTCGCCCAGGTACTTGCGGATCCGGCCCTCGATCATCTTCTCGATGATGTTCTCGGGCTTGCCGGACTCCTCGGCCTGCGCCTTGAAGATCGCGCGCTCCTTGTCGAGCATCTCGGTCGGCACCTGGCTTTCGTCCACGCACACCGGGTGGCTGGCCGCGATATGCATGGCAATGTCCTTAGCCAGCGCCTCGTCTCCGCCGTTCAGGCCGACCAGCACACCGATGCGGGCGCCATGCTGGTAGAAGCCCAGGGCCCCTTCCGCGCTCATTCGTTCGAAGCGACGTACCTGGACGTTCTCGCCCACCTTGGCGATCAGCTGGGTGCGCTGCTCTTCCAGGGTCTGGCCATCCACGGTCTCGGCCATCAGACCCTCGACAGAATCGGCTGCGGTGTTCAGCGCCACCTTGGCGCAGGTGCCGGTGAAGGCACGGAAGTTGTCGTCATTGCCAACGAAGTCGGTTTCGCAGTTGATCTCGACGATCACGGCCTGCGAACCCTCGCAGGCGATCTCGACCCGGCCCTCGGCCGCAACCCGATCCGCCTTCTTGTCGGCCTTGGCCATGCCGGACTTGCGCATGGCTTCCACGGCCGCTTCCAGGTCTCCCCCGGTCTCGGTCAGGGCCTTCTTGCATTCCATCATGCCGGCGCCAGTGCGCTCGCGCAGTTCTTTCACTTGTGCAGCAGTAATCTGCATCGTTGGTGCTCCTGAATCATGCTCGGACCGGCCGCCTCGGGCGGCCGGTCCCGGTTATCAAGCGGGGTTGGCGGGCGACGCGGTGTCGTCGGAACCTTCGGCCGCGGCCGGCTCGGCGAACTCTTCTTCGCTCACGCCACCGGTGCTCACGGCGCCCTTGGCCTCGATGATCGTGTCGGCGATCGCGGCCACGTAGAGCTGGATGGCACGCATCGCGTCATCATTGCCCGGGATCACGTAGTCCACGCCTTCCGGGGAATGGTTGGAATCGACCACTGCCACCACCGGGATGCCGCGCTTCTTCGCCTCGGCCACGGCAATCTTTTCGTAGCCCACGTCGATCACGAACATGGCGTCGGGCATGCGGTTCATGTCCTTGATACCGCCCAGGCTGCGATCCAGCTTTTCCTTCTCGCGGCGACGGCTCAGGGCCTCGCGCTTGTTCAGGACCTGGAAGCTGCCGTCGGCGTCCATCGTCTCGAGATCCTTCAGGCGCTTGATCGACTGCTTGACCGTGTTGAAGTTGGTCAGCATCCCGCCCAGCCAGCGGTGGCTCACGTGCGGCATGCCGCAGCGACGTGCCTCTTCCGCCACCACGTCGCGCGCCGAGCGCTTGGTGCCGACAAACAGGATCTGGCCGCCGTCGGCGGCGAGCTTGCCGAGGAAGTTCAACGCGTCGTTGAACATCGGCAGGGACTTCTCGAGGTTGATGATATGAATCTTGTTGCGTTCCCCGAAGATGTACGGGGCCATCTTGGGATGCCAGTAACGCGTCTGGTGGCCGAAGTGCACGCCGGCCTCCAGCATCTGTCGCATAGTCACGAGGGACATGAGGTTTCTCCTGTAACGGGTTGAGCCTCCACGTATCCCGATCTGAAACCCGAACCGAATCTTCTTTCGCGAGCGGGCACCCGACAGACCGTGCCGATACGTGTGTGGATTAAGGTTCCGAACACCGGCCCCGCAAAGGGCGGCATCCGGCCCCGCCGAATTGCCAGCGAGGCGCGCGCTTTATAGCATAGGACGCTTACCCGAACCAAACGCCGAGCCCCTCCGGGCGCCGCGGCGGGAGCCTCCATGTCCGTTTCCATCAAGACCCCCGAAGAGATCGAACACATGCGCGTCGCCGGCCGCCTGGCCGCCGAAGTCCTCGAGATGGTCGAGCCCCATGTGCAGGCCGGCGTGACCACCGGGGAGCTGGACCGGATCTGCCACGACTACATCGTGAACACCCAGGACGCGATCCCGGCCCCGCTCAACTACCGGGGCTTTCCCAAGTCGATCTGCACCTCGGTGAACCACCAGGTCTGCCACGGCATCCCGGGCGACCGGAAGCTGAAGAACGGCGACATCCTCAACATTGACATCACCGTCATCAAGAACGGCTTTCACGGCGATACCAGCCGCATGTTCGTGATCGGCAAGGCCGGCATCCAGGCCCAGCGGGTGATCGACGTGGCGCGCACCAGCATGTACCTCGGCATCCAGCAGGTCCGCCCCGGGGCCACGCTGGGCGACATCGGACACGCCATCCAGGAATACGCCGAGGCCCGGCGCTGCTCCGTGGTGCGCGAATTCTGCGGTCACGGGATCGGGCGCGGCTTTCACGAGGACCCACAGGTCCTGCACTACGGCAAGCCCGGCACCGGCATGACGCTGGAGGAAGGCATGTGCTTCACCATCGAACCCATGATCAATGCCGGACGCCGGCATACGCGCATCCTCGCCGACGGCTGGACCGCCGTGACCAAGGATCACAGCCCCTCGGCCCAGTGGGAGCACACCATCCTGGTGACCGCGGATGGCTACGAGATCCTGACCCTGCGCAAGGACGAAACCCCGCCCCAGGAGATCGCGGCCTGATCCGGGCTTTTCGCCTCCCTTACCCGCCGATTCGCACCAACAACGCCACGGAGTTGCAATGAATCCTGCGGGCAGCACCCCCGGCGAACTCGATACCCCGGCCTTCACGGCCGACTGGGGCGAGGACTATCAGCGCCTGAGCCGCAACCCGGGGAACATCGCCCTGTTCCGGGACCGCCGCCGCGCCATCCTGGAGCAGCAGTACCAGGGCTTTCGTGACGGCATGCCCATCGCCGAACTGATCCATGGCCATGCCCGGCGCATCGACGAGCTGCTCAAGCTGATCTGGGCGCAGAAGGGCCTGGCCGACGACGACCGGCTGTGCCTGATCGCAGTCGGGGGCTACGGGCGCGGCGAACTGCATCCCGCCTCCGACATCGATATCCAGATCATCCTCGAGGGCGAGCACGACCGTGCCCGCTTCGACCGCATCAGCGATTTCGTCACCTTCCTCTGGGATATCGGCATCGAAGTCGGACACAGCGTGCGCAGCATCGAAGACTGCACCCGCGAGGCGCGCGACGACATCACCGTTGCGACCAACCTGATCGAGGCCCGCTACCTGGCCGGTCATCTGGGTCTGTTCAACGACTTCCGCCAGGCCATCGAACCCGATCGCATCTGGGACTCGCGCAGTTTCTACGCCGCCAAGCTGGCGGAACAGCAGGCCCGGCATCGCCGCTTCGGCGAGACCGCCTACCGCCTGGAGCCAAACGTCAAGGAAGGCCCTGGCGGGCTGCGCGACATCCAGATGATCGGATGGGTCACCAAGCGCCACTACGGCGCCGAGCGCATCGAGGAACTGGTCTCGCTGGGCTTCCTGCGCGAGGGCGAATTCCGCGAGATGATGGAGGGCCAGAACTTCCTCTGGCGCGTGCGCTTCGCCCTGCACATGCTGGCCGGCCGCCGCGAGGACCGCCTGCTGTTCGACCTGCAGCGCCAGCTGGCCAACACCTTCGGCTTCGTCGACCAGAACCACAACCGGGCGGTCGAGCAGTTCATGCAGCGCTACTTCCGCACCATCAACGACCTCGAGCGCCTGAACGAGCTGCTGCTGCAGCACTTCAACGAGGCCATCCTGGACGACCCCGAAAACCTGCAGGAACCGGTGCGCATCCATCAGCGCTTCCAGCTCCGGGGTGGCTATCTCGAGGCCGCGCACGACCAGGTCTTCATGATCTACCCGCCGGCCCTGCTGGAGGTCTTCCGCCTGTTGCAGGAACACCCCGAGATCCAGGGCATACGGGCCTCCACCATCCGCCTGATCCGGGCCCACCGCCACCTGATCGACGGTCACTTCCGGCGCAACCCGGTCTGCCGCGAGCTGTTCATGGACATCCTGCGCGCGCCGCGCGGCATCACCAGCCAGCTCCGCCGGATGAACCGCTATGGCGTGCTGGGCAACTATCTGCCGGCCTTCGGCCGCATCATCGGGCGCATGCAGTATGACCTCTTCCACGCCTACACCGTGGACGAACACACCCTGAACGTGGTGCGCAACGCGCGCCGGCTCGCGCTGCCCGAGTTCGCCCACGAACAACCCCTGGCGCACCGCATCCACGCGAGCCTGGAACGGCCGGAACGCCTGGTCCTGGCCGCGCTGTTTCACGACATCGCCAAGGGTCGCGGCGGCGACCACTCCGAGCTGGGCGCCCACGACGCCCTGCACTTCTGCCAGCAACACGGGCTCTCGGACGCCGATGCCGGGCTGGTCGCCTGGCTGGTGCGCTCGCACCTGCTGATGTCCCTCACGGCCCAGCGCAAGGACATCTCGGACCCCGAGGTGGTCCTCGGCTTCGCACGGGAGGTCGCCACCGGCGAACGCCTGGACTTTCTCTATCTGCTCACGATTGCCGATATCCGCGGCACCAACCCGGAGCTATGGAACAGCTGGAAGGATGCCCTGCTCCAGACCCTCTACCACGCCACGCGCAACGTCCTCGATCGTGGCCTGGACACCCCGCCGGACATGGACGAGCAGATCCGGCAGACGCGCGTCGAGGCGCTCGAGCGGCTACAGCAACAGGGCTTCGATCCGGAACAGGCGCGTCGGCTGTGGGATGAACTCGACGACGAGTATTTCCTCCGCCATTCCGCCGACGAGATCGCCTGGCATGCCCAGGCCCTGCTCCCGCTGGAACCGGACGCGCTCCCGCTGATCCTGGTACGCCCCAAGACCTCGCGCGGCAGCACCGAGATCTTCGTCTATGCCGAGGATCACCCGCAGATCTTCGCCCGCATCACCAGCGCATTGACCCAGCTCGGGCTCGACATCGTGGACGCCCGCATCATCACCACGGCGGGTGGCCGCACCCTGGATACCTTCCTGGTCCTGGAGAGCGGCGGCGGCCAGACCGTCGATGCCGGCTATCGCGCCGACGAGATCCGCCACGCTCTGGAGCACGAACTCGCCCGCCAGGGCCGCACCCCCAACCCCGCCACGCGTCAGCTACCGCGACGCCTCAAGCACTTCGACGTGGACACCCGCATCGAATTCGAGCCGGCGCCCGGGGGCCACGCCACGCGCATGCGCCTGCGGGCCCTGGATCGACCGGGCCTGCTGTCCACCATCGGGCATATCCTTGGCGAGCAGGGTATCGACGTCCGCACCGCCCGCATCGCCACGGCCGGCGAACAGGTCGAAGACAGCTTCCTGCTGAGCCGACCCGGGCGCACCCCGCTGGACGCCGAGGCACAGACCCGACTGCGCGAGGCCCTGCTTCAGGCCCTCTGACGCCGAGGGCAACACTGATTACGTGTTCCCCTTACGATCAGCGCCCGCGCGCCTCCAGCGGCAAGGGGTCCGGCGCCGCCGGCGAGGCCTCGCCCAGCAGGCGCGTTTCAAAGTCCGTCAGCACGCTGAATTCGACCCGTCGGGAGGCGCGGCGGTCCTCCTCGCCCTGTGCATCCAGCACCCGCCGCGAAGATGACAGGCCCACGGCGGCGACCCGCGAGCGAAACCAGTCCGCCTCCTGCAGGGGTTCCAGCTGGTAGGCATATTCCAGCACCGCCCGCGTGCGCCGCTGGCTAAGATCCATGTTGCCGAAATAAGCCTCCAGGGGATCGTCGCTCCCGGCCCACTCACTCGAGGTGTGGCCTTCGATTCGCACCTCCCGGATCACGTCGGCGAACGGGCGCAGCTGTTCGGCATAGCGCGGCATGAAATCCGCCAGAATCGCTTCGAATCGCGGCCGGATGGAGGCCGAACTGCGCTCGAACAGGACCTCCGGCTCACGGAAACGCAGCGTCAGGCTGTCGCGATCCAGCTCCGCGTTCCAGCGCGGCAGATCCTCCCGGAACTCCTCCTCGAGCACCGAATAGATCGCCGCGCGCAGCGCGGCCGCCTCGTTGCGCACCTCCGTGTGCGCGGCACTCTCGCGCTCCACCTGCACCATATGCAGCAGGGCGAGGAACAGAAAGATCATCATCAACGCCGCCATCAGATCCGCCACGGCGAGCCAGTGCGAGCCCTGGTCCGCCTCGCTGCCGGGGCCCTCGGCCCGGCGTCCGCGCCGCGCCATCCACGCAAACATCAGTTACGCCCGCCCGCTGATGCCACCGGCCGGCTCCAGCGCTGCTCGGCCGCGTGTCCGGCCTGAACGGCGTTCTCGATGCTCTCGAGCATCGCCTCCAGGCGGGCATCCATGGCGGGGAAAGCCTCGGTTGCGCGATCGCGCAGGGCGGCGATGCTGCCCAGCAGCGCCTCCAGTTCGACCGTCTCGCGGCGCAGGCTGGAGAGCGTCGACTCCTGATCCTCCACGTGACGCGTGATCTGCAGGGCCTGGCCCGTCATGCGCTCCAGCGTCTGCTCGGTCTGCTCGACCCCGCTGCGCGCCTGATCAAAGGCACGCTGCAGGGTTTCCATCTGCTGACGGTACTGATCCTGCCACTCCAGCAGTCTCGCGACCGAGTCATCCAGGCGGCGGAAGTTCTCCCCGAACTGCTCGCCAAGACGATGGTTGAAATCGTGGATCACCCGCTCCAGCGCCTCGACGAGATGCGTGCTGCTCATTTCGGTGATGCGCTCGGCCATGCCGTCCAGCGCCCCGGTCAATTCCCGGTGCTGCCGCTCCAGCCGGGCATCGAGGCGCTGGTCCAGAGTCCGCACGGCCTCGACCATCGCCAGCGCGGCATCGCGTTGCTGTTCGGCCAGTTGCGCCGGATCTTTGGTGCCGTTTGTCGCCTCGGCGGGAACCTCGCGCTCCGCTAGAGCCGCGGTGGGCGTCAACACCTGCACCATGCGCAGCACCGCCGACAGGAGGATGCCCACGATACTGGTCACAAAGGCCAGCTTGAGCCCCTCCAGCAACGCGGGGATGCTCGCCTCCACACGTCCCGCATCGAAGTCCAGCAGGCCAATCGCCACCCCCAGGAACGTCCCGAGGATCCCGAGCGTGGTCAGCAACGCGGGCGCGGCCCCCTGCAGGGCCTTCGCGCGCCGCAGCGCCGTCGCGCCCAGGGCCACCAGGAACAACGCGAACAACACCAGCGCGAACAGGCCAATCACCGTCAGCGGGCTGAGCCCCTGTAGTGTCGCCAGCAAGGCCTCTGCGATCCTGTCCAATACTCCCATCCTGAATTCTCCTGCCGCACCCCGGGCACGCTTGTGTACTGCCGGTTCAAACAAGCAAGAAAAGCGCCAGTTTCGCCGAAGGCGCGGCAAGGCCGCTTGGACACCCACCAGAACCGACAAGTTATTGACGATTCCCAAGTGCGGCGCCCAACTCGGCACTCAAATCGTCAGCTTGCCGGCACCACGCTCTCCAACGGTTTCCCCGCGGTGACGTTCCGGTCACGCTGGGCTTTACTCAATATTCGGGATGCCGTATGAACTGGGGATGGGCGTAATGACATGACCAGAACACGCACAAACCCCGCACGCCTTGCTGCCGCGAACTGGGTTACGCGGCTGGTCAGTGCGGTGCTCATCCCGGTTCTGCCGATGCTCGGCGGTTTGCCGGCACTGGCAAACGATGCCCAGCCCCGGTCCCTGGGCATCCAGCCCTTTCTCAGCCCCCCAGCCCTCTTCGAGCGGTACGCCCCGTTGCGCGACTGGCTGAGCGAGCAGCTCGAGGTTCCGGTTCGAATCGAATCTGCGCGAACCCGTGACGTCTTCCACCAAAGACTCGCTGCCGAACGCTACGACCTGGTATTCACCTCGCCGCATGTGGTGCCGTTCCTTGAAACGGAGACGCGCTACCAGGCAATCGCGGCCACCCGGGATCGGCTGGCAATCCTGATTGCGGTGCTCCCCGAGTCGCCATTCGACCGTGTCGAGGATCTGGCGAATGCACGCATTGCCGCACCCTTCGAGGAAAGTCTGGCAGCGGCCTATCTGAGTCACGCGCTCTCCAGGCAGTCATGGACAGACGAAGAGTCCCGGCCGATCGTCCGGCACCACCACCATCACAGCGCCGCCGTCACTACCTTCCTGCGCGGCGAAACCGAGGCCCTGGTGCTTGTCACGGATGGTGACCTGGTGGAATCTCTCACCCGTCTGGGTGCTACGACCATGCTGATGTCACTCGGGGATGGGACTCTCGTGCGTGTCATCGAGGCATCACCCACTTTCCCCGGCATGACGCTTCTGGCACGCGACACTGTCGTGGCGAACGCCGGCGATTTGACCCGCTCGCTCATCAGGCTTGAAGACTCCGCCCAGGGGCAGCACCTCCTGCGTGCGATACGCCACCGAGGTTTCGTTGCCGTTCAGGACACCGATTTCCTGCCTTTTCGCCAGGACGCGTTCAAGGATGCGTTTGATTCGTTCGAACCCAAGGCGAAATGAAGTGGGCTCCAGAAACCTGTGGGGCGACATTGCCACGATGGGCATCTACGGAACAGTCCCGTAGAATATGCGCGACAATTTCGGCTTTTGACCAATCATCCCTACTGGCAAGCCCCCGACTCGGAACCCTTCCATGAACCGCTCCGGCCTGGCTCCAACCAGCTTCGGCCCCAGCCTTCTGGTGGCGCCGCGAATATGCGAGCCAAGCCCCGCATGCGCCTGAATTTCGCCTGGCAGATCATCATCGGCACTGTCGCGATCCAGGTCGCGATGGTCGCAGTACTGATGTTCAGTGGCATCTCCCAGGTGCAGCAGAACCAGTCGCAGATGCTGGAGCGCTTTGCCGAGCAGCAGGGGCGCCTCCTGTCCAGCGCGCTGACTCCGGGGCTGGCCTACGCCGATCCGGCGATGCTGCAGGACCTGCTGGACCTGGTCGCGGACGACTCCCACGTGCTCTACGCGGTAGTGCTCGATGCCCAGGACCAGCCCATGGCCTCCGTGGGCATCTCGCCGGAGGCAATCCCCGAATCCGGCGACCGCATTCGCACTGCCCCCGGACAGATCGAGATCCTCCGGGACATCGAACTGGCCGGACAACCCCTGGGCACCCTCGCGGTCGGGTACTCGACGGACGCCATCGATGCCCTGTCCGCCGACCTCCTGCAGCGCAACGTCCTGCTGGCCATGGGGGTTCTGGTACTGTCGATGGTCGCCGCGATTGTGTTCAGTCTGGTGATCACCCGCCGGCTGCGCCTTTTGAATCAGGGCGCGAAGGCCCTGCAGGTCGGCCGCCTGGACCATCGCATCCCGATGCGCTCGAACGACGAATTCGGCGACCTCGCGCGCACCTTCAACGACGTCGCCGCCCATCTCGGCACAACCCAGACCACGCTGGAACAGCAAAACCAGCAACTCAACCGCTCGGTCGCGCGCCTGGAATCCATGCTGGGCGGGGCCAATGCCATCCTGTGGGAGGCCAACCCCGCCACTCACGAATGGGAGTTCGTCGCCGGCGACACCCGCCACCTGCTCGGCTTTCCCGCGCGCAATCTGGGCCGTGGCGAACTGCGGGCCCGCCACATCCATCCAAGCGACCTGCCACGGGTCCAGAACGCCGCCCGCGAGAGCCGCAAGCAGTCGCGCACCGTGGACTACCGCTTCGCCCACCGCGACGGCCAGTGGATCTGGCTGCGCGACATCCTGTCCTGGGCCACGGACGGTGACGGCCGCGAGAGCCTGCGCGGACTGACCCTGGATATCACCGCCCATCGCCGCACCACCGATGCCCTGGCCGAAAGCGAGAATCGCTACCGCGATGTCGTGGACCACATCTCCGAGGTCATCTTCCGGACCGATGCGGACGGACGCTGGACCCTCCTGAATCCCGCCTGGGAACACCTCACCGGCTTCAGCGTGGAGGAGACCCTGGGCCGCCCGATGTGCGACTTCGTGGCCCCGGAGGACACCGAGGACGCCCGCAGCTTCTGCGCCACCCTGCTGGAGGGCGGGTCCCATGCCCAGTCCGAGGAGATCCGCCTGCGCACCCGCGAAGGCGACATCCGCTGGGTCAGCGTCTATGCCAGTGCCCGGTTCAATGAGCGCGGCGAGGTCACGGCGACCTTCGGCACGATGACCGACATCTCCGACCGCAAGCAGGCCGAGGACGAGATCCGCCGTCTCGCCTTCTTCGACGGCCTGACCCATCTGCCCAACCGTACCCTGCTGCACGATCGACTGAGCCAGACGCTCGGGAACACCGAGCGCAGCCATTTGCACGGCGCGCTCCTGTTCATCGACCTCGACAACTTCAAGGACATCAACGACACCCTGGGGCATGCCGTGGGCGACGACCTGCTGCGGCAGGTCGCCGAGCGCATGCAGGACTCGGTCCGCGAGGCCGATACCCTGGCGCGCCTTGGGGGCGACGAGTTCGTGGTCATCCTCAACGACCTCCACCCCGACCCGGCGCGGGCCGCGACCCAGGCGGAAGCCGTGGGACGCAAACTGATCGACCTCCTGCGCGACCCCTTCGAGCTCGCCGGACAGAAACGCCATGTCACCCCGAGCATCGGCGCCACGCTGTTCAGCGGCCGCAGCCTGGGCGTGGAGGAGATCCTGAAACAGGCGGACCTGGCGATGTATCGGGCCAAGAACGCCGGGCGCAACACCGTCCGCTTCTATGACCCCGACCTGCACCGCGCGGTCGAGGCCCGCTTCGAACTCGAGAGCGAGCTGCGCCATGCGCTCGATCAGGACCATTTCAGCGTGCACTACCAGCCGCAGGTGGATGCCTCCGGCGCGGTCATGGGCGCCGAAATCCTGCTGCGCTGGATGCACGAAACCCGTGGCGCGATCTCCCCCGCCGAGTTCATTCCCGTAGCCGAGCAGACCGGCCTGATCGTCCCCATCGGCCGCAAGGTCATGCGCGCGGCCTGCGAGCAACTGGCCGCCTGGCAGCACCAGCCGGCCTTCCGTGACCTGACGCTGTCGGTCAACGTCAGCGCCCGCCAGTTCCGCCACCGCCACTTCGTCCGCGACCTGGCGGCGATCCTGGACGAAACCGGCGCCCCCGGGGAACGCCTGAAACTGGAACTGACCGAAAGCATGTTGCTGGAGAACGTGGAAACGGTCATTGCCCACATCGAGGAACTGCGCACGCTCGGGATCGAATTCTCCCTGGACGACTTCGGCACCGGTTACTCGTCGCTGGCCTACCTCAAGCGCCTGCCGCTGGCCCAACTAAAGATCGATCAATCCTTCGTGCGCGATGTGCTGGATGACCCGAACGATGCCGCGATTGCCCAGATGGTGGTCAATCTGGCCCACACCCTGGACCTCGACGTGATCGCCGAAGGGGTGGAGAACGACGATCAGCGCGCCTTCCTGTTCGGCCTGGGCTGCCGTCATTTCCAGGGCTACCTGTACGGTCACCCCGACACCCTGGCCGTCCTGGAGGCACAGGTCCTCCGCCAGGCGGGAAACCGCCACCCGGCCGCCCACCGATAACCGTTCAATTTAAACGAACGTTAAGGGGCTTTTTTCGGCATTTTCTTTCGTATAAATCGGATCTAGGCTGACGGATATTCGATTCCCGACAAACGGAGGCCCGTCGACCATGAGCACCAAGATCCTGATCCTGTACTACTCCACCTGGGGCCACATCGAGCAGATGGCCGAGGCCGTGGCCCGGGGGGCCCGCGAAGTCCCGGATACCGAGGTTACGATCAAGCGTGTCCCGGAACTGATGCCGGACGAGGTGGCCCGCAACGCCGGCGCCAAGCTTGACCAGGCCGCACCCATCGCGAAGCCGGAGGAACTGGCGGACTACGACGCCATCATCATCGGCACCCCGACCCGCTTCGGCCGCATGGCCGCCCAGATGGCCAACTTCCTCGACCAGACCGGCGCCCTGTGGTTCGGCGACAAGCTGGTCGGCAAGGTCGGCAGCGTGTTCGGCTCCACGGCATCGCAGCATGGCGGCCAGGAGACGACCCTGGTCTCCACCATCGTCAATCTGCTTCACTACGGCATGACCGTGGTTGGTCTACCCTACACCGAGAAGCGCATGCTCGACGTCAGCGAGGTCTGCGGCGGCACGCCCTACGGTGCCACCACGCTGGCCGCCGGCGACGGCTCGCGCCAGCCGAGCGAGAGCGAACTGGGCATGGCCGCCTCCCAGGGCCGGCACGTTGCGGAGGTCGCCCGCGCCCAGCGCCTTGGGCGCGAGGCCGGCTGACCGAACCGGTCCATTTTCCAGGGCCCCCTCGTTCTGGCGGGGGCCCAGCCGAATCGGGCCCGGCGGCATCGCCCCGGGCCCCAACGCGGGCCACTGCCCGCCCTGCTACAAGGAGAGTATCGACATGGACCACACCCTCGACGACAGCGGCAAGCTGATCCTGCGACTGGCCCTCGGCATCATGATCCTGCTGCACGGCATCGCGAAGATCACAGGTGGCATCAGTGGCATCGAAGGCATGCTGGCCGACGCCGGACTCCCGACCATCCTGGCCTACGGGGTGTATATCGGCGAGATCCTGGCGCCGATCCTGGTCATCCTCGGACTCTATGCACGCATCGGCGCCGTACTCATCGCGATCAACATGGTCTTTGCCATCGCTCTGGCGCATGCCCACGAGGTCTTCCAGCTCACCGGCCACGGCGGCTGGGCCCTGGAACTGCAGGGTATGTTCCTGTTCGCGGCCATCGCGCTGGCCCTGACCGGCCCCGGCCGTTTCGCGATCAACCGCCAGTAACCCGTGCCGTCCCCGGGGCGGCGCAACGCCGCCCCTTTCGGGTACCATGCGCGACCCTGTATCCCGCGCAGACCGTGTCCCATGAACCAGACCCAGACGCTGATCCTCGGCGCCCCCCAGATTCTCCCGGTCATCCCCCGCGACACCATCTTGCGGGATCACGCCCTCATCATCCGCGACGGCGTCATCCAGGCGATCGAGCCCACGGAGACCGCCCGCGCCCGATACCCCGATGCGGAGTACCGCGACCATCCCGGGCACGCCCTGATTCCCGGCCTGGTCAATGCCCATACCCACTCGGGGATGAGCCTGCTGCGGGGCATCGGCAGCGACCACACCCTGATGGACTGGCTCAAGCGCTACATCTGGCCGGCCGAAGGCAAGCTGCTCTCGCCCGAGTTCGTGCGCGCCGGCACCCGGCTCTCGGTCGCGGAGATGCTGCGTGGCGGCACCACCTGTTTCAGCGACATGTACCTGTTCGTGGAGGACGCGGCGCGAGTGGTCGACGAGACCGGTATCCGCGCCTCCCTGGGCCTGACCGTGTTCGATTTCCCCACCCCCTGGGCGAGCACGGCCGACGAGTACTTCCAGCGCGGCGCCGACGTGGTGACCGCCTGGGGCCGACACGAACGGATCGCCTTCAATGTGGCCCCGCACGCGCCCTATACCGTTGGCGATGCGAGCCTGGAGCGCGTGGCCGATCGCGCGCGCGAACTCGACGCGCCGATTCACATGCATGTCCACGAGACGGCCAGCGAGGTCGCCGACGCCGTCCGTGACCACGGCGAACGGCCCCTGGCGCGCCTCGCCCGACTCGGCATGCTGGACCAGCCCTTCATCGCTGTGCACATGACCCAGGTGGACGAATCCGACCTGGACCAGCTGCGCGACCGGCCGGTGTCCGTCGCCCACTGCCCGGAATCCAACCTGAAGCTGGCGTCCGGGTTCTGCCCCGTCGCGCGTCTGCAGGAAGCCGGGATCACCGTCGGCCTGGGCACCGATGGCACCGCCTCCAACAACGATCTGGACATGATCGGCGAGATGCGCACCGCCGCCCTGCTGGCCAAGGCCGTCAGCGGCGACGCCGCGGCGCTGCCCGCCGCCTCGGCCCTGGAGATGGCGACCCTCGGCAGCGCCCGCGCCCTGGGGCTGGCCGACCGCATCGGCTCGCTGGAGCCCGGCAAGCAGGCCGACGTGGTCGCGGTGGACCTGCAGGCCCTGGAGCTGCAGCCAGCGCACGACCCCAACGCACAAATCGTGTATGCCGCCACGCGGGATGCCGTACGCGACGTCTACGTGGCCGGACGCCCGTTGCTGCGCGACCGGGAACTGCTTACGCTGAACGTGCAGGACCTCCGCGCCGAAGCCGATGACTGGCGCATCCGGGTGCTGGAAACCCAGCAGCCCACTGCCTGAGCGAGACCGACCCCATGAACCCCCAGTCCCATTCCGAACCGCAATCCCACTCCCGGGCGCACGCAAACGTCGATAGCGCCGAGATCCACAAGTTCACGCACCGGGCCCGCGAATGGTGGGACCCCAACGGCCCCTTCGCCACGCTGCATGCGATCAATCCGCTGCGCCTGGAGTGGATCGACGCCCAGGCCGACCTGACCGGCAAGAAGGTGCTGGACGTCGGCTGCGGTGCCGGCATCCTGTCCGAGGCAATGGCGGTGCGCGGCGCGCACGTCACCGCCCTGGACGCCGGTGCCGAACACCTGGAAGTTGCCCGCGAGCACGCCCACGAAGCGGGGCTGGAGATCCACTACCTGCATACCACCGCCGAGGCCCATGCCGAACACCACGCCGGCGACTACGACGTGGTCACCTGCCTGGAGATGCTGGAACACGTGCCCGACCCCGAAGCGGTCATTGTTGCGCTCGTGAAGCTTGTGCGTCCCGGCGGCTGGCTGTTTCTGTCCACGATCAACCGCACGCCGCGGGCCTTCGCCGAGGCGATCGTCGGGGCCGAATACCTGCTGAACATGCTGCCCGCCGGCACCCACGAGTACGGCCGCTTCATCCGGCCCTCGGAACTGGGCGCCGCGCTGCGCCGCCATGGGTTCGAGGTCACCGCAATGACCGGGCTGACCTATTCGCCGCTCAGCGGTCGCTACCGCCTGGTGGGGCGCACCGACGTGAACTACCTCATGGCCGCCCGCCGGGGCGACGACACCACCGCATGACGCGCGATCTGGGTTCGCTCCTGTTCGACCTCGACGGGACGCTGCTGGATACCGCGCCGGACATGCATGCGGCGCTGGTCACCCTGATGGCCGAATACGACCGCGCGCCACTCCCTTTCCAGGCGGTGCGCAACCATGTCTCCCACGGCTCGCAGGCCCTCGTCGCGCTCGCCTTCCCCGACGCCGATGCCGCCTTCACGGAGCACCTGAAGAAGCGCTACCTGGAGATCTACGCCCGCGACTTGTGCCAGGCCACCACCCTGTTCCCCGGGCTCGCCGAGCTCCTGGACCGCTGCGAGGCCCGGGGCTGGTCCGTCGGCGTGGTCACCAACAAGCCGGGCTGGCTCACCGATCCACTGCTGGAGGCGCTCGGCCTGCGGGCACGCATGGCGGCCGTTGTCAGCGGCGATACCCTGCCCCAGCGCAAGCCTGACCCCGAACCCATGTGGCTGGCGGCGCGGCAAACCGGCCTGCCCCCGGAGCGCCACTGCTACTGGGGCGATGCCGAGCGCGACATCGCGGCCGGACGCGCCGCCGGCATGCCCACCCTGATCGCCAACTGGGGCTACATCGACGCGGACCAGCAGCCGGATCAATGGGGCGCCGACGGCGCCCTGGAGCAACCCGACGATTTCTGGGCCTGGTACAACGGCGCCCCCGCCCCGGAGCGCAGCCTTGCCGGCTGATCACGCCCGCCACCCCGCGGGGGCTGATGGTTGATGGAACCCCGGATCCGCCAGGCCTATCGCCACTGCCGTCAGCGTGCCACGGCGCACTACGAGAACTTCCCTGTGGCCTCCTGGTTGCTGCCCGGCCGCCTGCGCGACCCGGTGGCGGCGATCTACTGCTTTGCCCGCGACGCCGACGACCTGGCCGACGAGGACCCGCGCCCGGTCGAAGAACGCCGCCAGGCACTGCTGGCCATGCAGGAACGCGTGCAGGTCCTGGAGGACCCGGCCGCGGAACACGATCCCGAATGGATCGCCCTGGCGGATGCCCGCGCCCGTTTCCACCTGCCGGCGGCACCGTTCTCCGACCTGATCGATGCCTTCCTGCAGGACCTCGACCAGACGCGCTACGCGACCTTTGGCGAGGTGATGGACTACTGCCGGCGTTCGGCCAACCCGGTCGGGCGGCTGCTGCTGCATCTGAACGGGAACCCGACCGAGGAAATGCTGGGCCATTCCGACGCCATCTGCTCGGCCCTGCAACTGATCAACTTCTACCAGGACCTGCAGCAGGACCTGGAGGAGAACAACCGCATCTACCTGCCGCAGGAGGAGATGGACCAGTACGGCGTCACCGAGGCCATGCTCGCGGCCGGAAAGACCACCTTCCAGCTGCGCAACCTGATGCAGTTCCAGTACGCCCGCGCCGACCGCCTGCTGCGGGCCGGCGCACCCCTGGGCGGGATGCTGCGCGGGCGCCTGGGGCTGGAGATCCGCGCCATCATCAATGGCGGCGCCCGCATCCTCTGGCGCCTGCGCCAGCAGGAGGACGTCTTCGCCCGCCCGCGCCTCCGCACCCGCGACGCCTGGATCATCCTGAGCCACAGCCTGCGCCCGCGTCGGCGCCCCCGAGCCCGCTAAACCACCTTGCTGTACCGCGGCTGGCCTTCGGTCGCCAGATAGGCGTCGAATGCCATGGCCACGTTGCGCAGGAGCAGGCGACCGCGCGGCAGCACATCCAGCCGGCCCTGTTCGATCCGCACCAAGCCGTCGTCCTGCATACCCTCGAGGCGCCCCAGCGCATCCGCGAAGACCTCGCCGAACACGATCCCGTGGCGCGCCTCGATCGCGGCAAACTCGATCCGCGAGTGGCACATCAGCTCGCTGATCACGTCCCGCCGCAGGCGGTCGTCGGCACTCAGTTCCAGCCCCCGAAAGACCGGGAGGCGGCCCGCATCCAGGCGGGCGTAGTAGGCATCCAGCTCGCGCAGGTTCTGGCTGTAGGTCGCGCCGACCTTCCCGATGGCCGTGGGACCCAGCGCCACGAGGTCGTACTCCGCGCGGGTGGAATAGCCCTGGAAGTTGCGCTGCAGCGTCCCGGCTCGCTGCGCCTCGGCCAGCTCGTCGTCCGGCAAGGCAAAGTGATCCATCCCGATGTAGACGTAGCCCGCCGCGGTCAGCCGCTCGATGGTCGTCTCCAGGATCGCGAGCTTTTCCGCCGCATCAGGCAGGTCCGCCTCGCGGATCTGGCGCTGCGTCTTGAACATCTGTGGCAGATGGGCGTAGTTGTAGATCGCCAGGCGTTCCGGGCGCAGTTCGAGGGCACGCTCCAGGGTGCGGGTGTAGGTCTCCACCGTCTGCAGCGGAAGCCCGTAGATCAGGTCGAAGTTGGTGGACTCGAACCCATGGGCCCGGGCCTGCTCGACGGCGCGCGCGGTGACCTCGAAGGGCTGGATGCGGTTGACCGCCCGCTGCACATCCGGATCGAAGTCCTGCACCCCGAGGCTGATGCGGTTGAACCCCAGTTCGCCCAGCAGCGGTATCGTCCCGGGTCGCACCGCGCGCGGGTCGATCTCAATGGAGAATTCGCGCGCGGCACTGGCATCGAGACGGAAGTGGCGCCCGAGCAACGCCATCACCGATCGCAGGTCCTCGTCCCCGAGATAGGTCGGCGTTCCCCCGCCGAAGTGCAACTGCCCCACCGTGCGCTCCGCGTCAAACAGCTCGCCCTGCAGCGCGGCCTCGCGTTCCAGATACGCGAGATAGCGCTGCGCCCGCTGGTAGTTGCCGGTAATGACCTTGTTGCAGGCGCAATAGAAACAGACCGTGTCGCAGAACGGGACATGCACGTAAAGCGACAGCGGACGCGCCGGGTCCGCCCCATTGGTGGCCTGCGCCGCCTCGGCATACGCGCGGTCGTTGAAACCCTCGTGGAACTGGGGTGCCGTGGGATACGACGTGTAGCGAGGTCCGCTCACGTCATAGCGACGCAGGATCTCCGGATCAAATACCAGGCGCTGCTCCATCGGGTCCCCCTCGAGCGTGTACCGCCCATTTTAGGCATCGGATCATCACAGGCTACGACCACGCCCCGGTAGCGGGCTTGATACAGGTCAACAATCCGCCTTCGGGGGCAATCTCCCGCCTCGCGCACTGCCTGTGCTAGCCTTCCCGTCCCTGTTCGACACCCGCCACGCGAGAGCGCATGTCCCCCGACGAGTATTGCGAGGAGAAGGCCGCACAGAGCGGCTCCAGCTTCTACTACGCCTTTCGTTTTCTGGAGCCCGACCGGCGCCGCGCCATCACAGCGCTGTACGCCTTCTGCCGGGAAGTGGACGACATCGTCGACGAGGTCCGCGAGGAGAGCGTCGCCCGGACCAAGCTGGACTGGTGGCGCCAGGAGATCGAACGCCTGTTCGCGGGCGAACCCCGTCATCCTATCTCCCAGGCACTGCAGCCCCACATCGCCGCCTTCGACCTGGGCCGCGAATATTTCGACGAGATCATCGACGGCATGCAGATGGATCTCGACTACGACAGCTACCCGGATTTCACCACCCTTTCGCTGTACTGCTATCGCGTCGCCAGCGTGGTCGGCATCCTCTCCGCCCACATCTTCGGCTACAGCGACCGGCGCACGCTGAAGTACGCCCACGACCTCGGCATGGCCCTGCAGCTCACCAACATCCTGCGCGACGTCCACGAGGACGCCATGCGCGGCCGCGTCTATATCCCGCTCGACGAGCTGCGCAAGCACGAGGTCAAACCCGAGGAGTTCCAGGTCAACATCACCGATGACCGTCATCGCGCCCTGTTCGCGGAACAGGCCGAACGGGCGCGGCGCTACTACGACAGTGCCGAGGAACACCTCCCCGCTGCCGACCGCTATCCCCAGCGCCCGGGCCTGATCATGGCGGCGATCTACCGCACCCTGCTGGACGAGATCGAGGACGACGGCTTCCGTGTTCTGGAACACCGCGTACGTCTGACCCCGATCCGCAAGCTTTGGATCGCCTGGCGCACCGCCCGGCGCCTGAAACGCGAGCATCGCCGCCGCGCGGCCTGACTCCATGGCCTCCAGCCCTCCCGCGAACCCTGTCGCCGTGGTCGGCGCGGGCTGGGCCGGCCTGACCGCAGCCCTCGCCCTGGCTCGCGCCGGACAGCCCGTACACCTGATCGAGGCCGGCCGGATCCCCGGCGGGCGCGCCCGCAGCCTCGAGCTGGACCACACCCCACTGGACAACGGCCAGCACATCCTCGTGGGGGCCTGTCAGCAGACCCTGGAACAGATCCGCGCGGTAGGTATCGACCCCGACTCGGCCTTTCACGCCGTCCCGTTCGGCCTGCGGATGTTCGACCCCGACCGCCGGCCAGCATCCCCGGCCTTCGCGCTCGAGCCCCGCTCGCCCCGGCTGCCGGCCCTGGCCACGGCCCTCTATCGTTCCCTTCCCGGCCACGCCACCGGCATCCGGCTGCGCGCCCTGATCGGCGCGGCGGCCCTGCTGCACCGTCCCCTGCGACACGACCTGCCGGTACTCGACTGGCTGCAGCGCCGCCACCAGCCGGAAGCCCTGATCGAGCGGCTGTGGGACCCCCTGTGCCTGGCGGTGATGAACACTCCGACCCGCCTGGCCTCCGCGCGGATCTTCCAGAACGTGCTGCGACGGGCCCTGAATCACGGGCCGGAGGCCGCCCGCCTGCTGATCCCTGCGCGGCCCCTGGGCGAGGTGTTCCCCGACGCCGCCATCCGCGAGCTTCGGGCCCGGGGTGCGCGCGTGGACCTTGGCCGCCGCATCACGATGATCCAGCGCGACGCGACACGCCCGGATGCCCCTTATCGACTGCACGATCGCCAGGGCGACACCAGCAACGCCCGCGCGCTGATCCTGGCCACCACGCCCACCGCCACCGCCAGCCTGTTGCCAGCGGACGCTCGATGGGGCGCCACGCATCAGGGGCTCAAGGCCATGGGCGCACGCAGCATCTGCACCGTCTACCTGCGCTACCCGCGGCGGTTGACGGACCGGCCCCCTCTCCAGGGGCTGCTCGGCCAGCATGGCCAGTGGCTGATCCCCCGGCACGTCGCGGGCGCCCCGCACTGGCTGGCTGTCGTGATCTCGGCCGCCGACGACCTCGAACCGTTGACGGCGGATGCCCGATGGCGCACCGTCGCCCGCTCGCTGGCACGGACCTTTCCCGAGCTGGGGGAGCCCGCAGCCGGTCACTGCGTCTGCGAGCGCCGCGCGACGGTGGACGCCAGGGTCGATCTGGATCGGCACCGTCCACCGCCCCGCACGCCCTGGCCCGACTGCTACCTGTCAGGGGATTACCTGACCCACGCACTGCCGTCGACGCTCGAAGCGGCCATACAATCTGGACTAGAATCGGCGCACCTGTTCCTGGAGGACCATCCTTGACCGACCTCGATATCCCTCGCCTCCTCGCCTACCGTCCCGAACCGGGCGCCTTTGACCAGCGCGTGATCCTCGTCACCGGCGCCGCCGACGGCATCGGCCGGGCAGTCGCCGAGGCCTGCGCCGCCGCCGGCGCCACGGTGGTCCTGCTGGACAAGGACCTGAAGGGCCTGGAGGCGGTCTACGACCGGATCGAACAGGCCGGCCAGCCCCAGCCCGCGATCTACCCGCTGAATCTCGAGGGGGCTACGGTCAAGGATTACGGCGACCTGGCGGAGAACATCCGTGACTCGCTGGGTCGCCTCGACGGCCTGGTGCTGAACGCCGGCTGGGCCGGGGCCCTGATGCCGATGAAGAGCTACGACCCGGAGCTGTGGTTCAAGGTCATCAACAGCAACCTGCACGGCCCGTTTTTCCTGACCCAGGCTGTGCTGCCCCTGCTGGAGGCCAGCCCGACCGGAAGCCTGGTGGTCTCCACCCAGAACGCGCGCAAAGCCTTCTGGGGGGCCTTCGGGATGGCCAAGGCAGCGCAGGACGCCCTGATCGACATCCTGTCCCATGAGCATCGCAACGAGCCGCGCTTCATCCACGTCAATGGCGTGGACACCGGTCCCGTGCGCACCCGTTTCCGGGCCGGCCACTATCCGGGTGAGAACGCGGAACTGCTGCCCGAACCCGAGGCGGTGGTGGGCCCCTACCTGTACTTCCTGGACCCCGGCGACCGCACCACCACTGGCCTGAACCTCAGCCTGGAAGGCCAGGTACCGACGCCCGACGCGTCGGCCTGAGCCACTGCGCCGTCAGGCGCGCGGCCGCTTGCCGGCCGGGCGCCCCTTCTTGCGGAGCTTCCCGGCACCAGCCCGCGGCTTGCCACCGTGGGGCGCCGGCGAACGGCCGCCCGCCTTGCCCGCCGACGCGGCCCCGGCCTTTGGTTTCGCCCCCGGACGGGCCGCGGCCTCCACCCCGTTGTGCTGGGTCTGGAAGGTCTGGCCACGCTTTTTCAGAGCCTTCCCGCCGCGGGTCATCCGCCCGCCCGTGGATGGGCGCGCCGCGCCCTGCCCCGTCCCGGCCGGCTGCCAGGTCGGCACCAGATGGTGCTTCCCGTTCCCGATCAGATCGGCCCTCCCCATGCGCTGCAGGGCATCGCGCAGCAGCGGCCAGTTGTTCGGGTCGTGGTAGCGCAGAAAGGCCTTGTGCAGGCGGCGGGCGCGGAAGCCCCGGGCGACCGGCACGCGTTCGCTCGCCTTGCGGCGGATGCCACGCAACGGATCCCGGCCCGAGTGCCACATGGCCGTGGCGAGAGCCATCGGGCTGGGCAGGAACGCCTGCACCTGGTCGGCGCGAAAATCATTGCGCTTGAGCCAGAGCGCCAGTTGCAGCATGTCCTGATCGGTGGTCCCCGGGTGCGCGGCAATGAAATACGGGATCAGGTACTGCTCCTTCCCTGCCGCTTTCGAGTATTTCTCGAACATGGCCTTGAACCGGTCATAGGTGCCCATGCCCGGCTTCATCATCCGGGATAATGGGCCCTTTTCCGTATGTTCCGGCGCAATCTTCAGGTAACCACCCACATGGTGGGTGACCAGCTCCTTCACGTACTCCGGGGACTCGATCGCCAGGTCATAGCGCAGCCCCGAGGCGATCAGGATCTTCTTGATCCCCGGTAGCGCGCGCGCCTTGCGGTAGAGACGGATGAGCGGGGCGTGATCGGTATCCAGGTTACTGCAGATACCCGGGTACACACAGGACAGCCGCCGGCAGCTCTGCTCGATCTTCGGGTCCTTGCAGGCCAGGCGGTACATGTTGGCCGTCGGCCCGCCCAGGTCCGAGATCACACCCGTGAACCCGTCCACCTTGTCGCGGATCTCCTCGATCTCGCGCAGCACGCTGTCCTCCGAGCGGCTCTGGATGATCCGCCCCTCGTGTTCGGTGATCGAACAGAAGGTACAGCCACCAAAGCACCCGCGCATGATGTTCACCGAGAAGCGGATCATCTCCCAGGCCGGGATGCGGGCATCACCGTATGCCGGGTGCGGGGCGCGGGCATAGGGCAGGTCGAACACCGCGTCCATCTCGGGGGTGGAAAGCGGGATCGGCGGCGGGTTGAGCCAGACCTCCTTGTCGCCATGGCGCTGCACGATCGCCCGCGCGTTGCCCGGATTGGTCTCCAGATGCAGTACCCGCGAGGCATGGGCATACAGCACCGCATCCCCCTTCACCTGCTCAAACGCAGGGATGCGGATCACCGTCTGGTCGCGCGGCGTGCCCCGCGGGATCTGCCGCTGAAAGCGCACGACCTTCGCGCCCGGTTCGCCCTCTACCGCCGGGCTGTCCTGCCTCTCGGCATCGGCACAGGTCGCGGGCGACACCATCGCGTACGGGTCGGGGTTGGCATCCACCGGACCCGGGGTATCGACCTCGCTGGAATCCAGCTCGACAAAGCCGGCAGGCACCGAATCACGCAGGAGGGCGGTGCCGCGGAGATCCGTGATCTCGCGCGGGTGCTCGCCCGCGGCCACGCGATGCGCGAGCTCCACCAGGGCCCGCTCGGCATTGCCGAACAGCAGGATGTCCGCGCGCGAATCCAGCAGCACGGAGCGGCGCACCTTGTCCTGCCAGTAGTCGTAATGCGCGATCCGGCGCAGGCTGGCCTCGATGCCGCCGGCCACCACCGGCACATCCTTGTACGCCTCGCGGGCCCGCTGGGCGTAGACGATCACCGCCCGGTCGGGGCGCTTGCCGTGCACGTCCCCCGGGGTATAGGCATCGTTGGAGCGCAGCTTCCGCTCCGCGGTGTAGTGATTGACCATCGAGTCCATGTTCCCGGCGGTCACGCCAAAGAACAGGTTGGGTCGCCCCAGGGCGCGGAAGGGCTCGGCCGACGTCCAGTCCGGCTGCGCGAGAATGCCGACCCGGAACCCCTGCGCCTCCAGCAGCCGCCCGATGATCGCCATACCGAAGCTCGGGTGATCGACATAGGCATCGCCGGTGACCAGCACAATGTCACAGCTGTCCCAACCGAGCGCGTCCATCTCCTCGCGCGTGGTCGGCAAGAACGGTGCCGTGCCAAAGCGCTTGGCCCAGTAGGGCTTGCGGGCAAACAGGGTCTCGGGGGCTGCGGACATCACCAGGCTTCTTCCGGCGGGCGCCGGCAACGGGAAAACCCCGCATTACACGCCCGGGAGACACCGAGATCAACAGGGCATGCCCACGGGCGGGGCTTCGTCCTTCAGTCCCCGCCGGGTACGCGCCTGGCGTCAGTAGCGTTCAATGAACAGGTCGATGGCCGGGCTCAGCGCCCCGCGCCAGCGCTGCGCGAGGGATTCGTCCCAGCGCGGGTCCACCTCGCGGGCCGTCTCCACCATGCAGTCCAGCCACACTCCGTACAGCTCCGGCGCGACCGGCACCCGGCCATGGCGGCTGTGCACCTCGGCCATCTTTTCCATGGTCGGCGCCACGAAGGCCTCGCCCTCCGCGTAGCTGATCGCGGTGGAGACCGCCTGCCCCAGGGCCCGCTTCTGCTGCGACCAGTTCGTGGTCGCAAAGGCCTGCGCCACCCGCTCGTCCGCCGCGAGAAAGCGTTCATAGAAGCGATCCACGAAGCTGCCGGCCCGCCGGCAACGCCCGTAGCTCTGGTGCACATCGGAGTAGCTCATCCAGATCCCCCAGTCCCGAAAATGCGCGAGTGTAACGGGATTGCTCCGGCGGTTGCTGATCCAGATCAAGCTCCGGGCAGTACCATCTGCTATCAACTGCCTTCGAGCACACCCGCGTACTGGATACCGGCCAGCCGCGCCAGGTCGCGATCGAACGTGGTCAGGTCATTGGGCCCGAAGTCCTCCAGGCTGGCATGCCCGCAGGCCCGCGCCAGCACCTTCATCAACTCCGTGGAGCCCTCCAGAAACCGACCCAGACGTTCCGCTCCTTCCTGCGGATCCAGCCGGGCGCGCAGGGCGGGATCCTGCGTGGCCACGCCGCTGGGGCACTGATTGGTGTGGCACATCCGCGCGCCCACGCAGCCCACCGCCTGAATCGCCGAATTGGCCAGGGCGATACCGTCGGCCCCCAGCGCGAGGGCCTTCACGAAGTCCGCCGGGGTGCGCAAGCCGCCCGTCACCAGCAGTGTCACGCGACCGGAGACCCCGTTCGCGTCCAGGAATCGACGCGCGCGGGCCAGCGCCGGGATGGTGGGCACGCTGATGTGGTCGCGCAGCAGGGCCGGTGCCGCGCCCGTGCCACCTCCGCGGCCGTCGAGGATCAGGTAATCGGCCCCGGCCTCCAGGGCAAACGCCAGGTCCGCCTCGATGTGGTTGGCCGAGAGCTTGAAGCCCACCGGCACGCCGCCGGTCTTCTCGCGCACCGCGTCGGCAAAGCGACGGAAATCGGCCGGCGTCTGCAGGTCCGCGCTCGCCGCGGGTGAATGGGCATCCTGGCCGGCCTCGATCCCGCGCACCCGCGCGATCTCGTCGCTCACCTTGCTCCCCGGCAGGACACCCCCAACACCGGTCTTCGCCGCCTGCCCGGCCTTGAAGTGAAACGCCTGGACCTTGTCCAGTACCGCTTCGGAATAGCCAAACCCGGCGGGACCCAGCTCGAACAGATAGCGGGAGTTCTCCTCCTGCTCCGCATCCAGCATGCCGCCCTCGCCAGAGCAGATGCCCGTCCCTGCACGCTCGGCCCCGCGCGCCAGGGCGATCTTCGCCTCCCGCGACAGCGCGCCGAAGCTCATATCCGACACCAGTAACGGAATCTTCAGCTCCAGCGGCCGTTTCGCCTCCGGCCCGATCACCAGCGATGTCCCGATCTCGGCCCCCTCGTCCAGCGGCCGCGTGGCCAGTTGTGCCGCCAGCAACTGCATCCCGTCCCAGCTCGGCAGCCGGTCCCGCGGGACCCCCATGGCGACCGTGGTCCCGTGTCGTCCCACACCCTCCAGTCCATCCCGCGCCAGCGCGTGGATCCACTCGACATGCGGCTCCGTCTCACTGTTGCGCGGGCTCGGCGCCCGATCCCCGGGCTCGGCGTCACGTGCTTCGCCCTCGGTGTCAGCATCCGCGGCACTCGCCGGCCCGCCGACTGCATCGGCCTCGAACTGCGCATGGGTCCCGTCACAGTACGGCAGGTTCCCGGACTGCTTGCACTGACACAGGTAGGCCTCGCCATCCTCTTCCGCGGTGAAGACCAGAGGCTCGATGCCCGTCCCCTGGTGCGAACCGTCGCAGAACGGCTGATCCTGCGAACGCCCGCAGCGGCAGAAGGCGTACTCCTCGCCCTTTTTCAGCTCCACACCCCGGGGTTCCACTGCGGCGATAATCGGCTCGGCCATCGTATGCTCCTTGCGTTCTGTGATCGTCCCCCAGTGTGACAGCGAAACCGCGACAAATTTCCGAATCCGGCGCGCCGCCGTATGATGGGCGCCTCTCGCTCAAGCACGAGGCCCCTCATGACGACCGCCGACCACCGCCACACCCGCCGCGACTACACCCGCGCGGAACTGCGTCGCAGCGACCTTCAGGCCAACCCGCTCGGCCTGCTCAACGACTGGCTGGAGGCCGCGCGCGAGGCCGGCAACCCCGACCCGACCGCCATGATCCTCGCCACCGCCGATGCCGATGGCCAGCCGTCCGCACGCACGGTGCTCCTGAAGCATGTGGATGCCGACGGGCTTGCCTGGTACACCGACTCGCGCAGCCGCAAGGGCCAGGACCTCAACGAGAACCCGCGCGCCGCGCTCCTGTTCTACTGGCCGGAAACGGAGCGCCAGATCCGCATCGAGGGACCCGTCGCCGCCCTGCCCGCCGATCTCGCCGACGAGTATTTTCATCAGCGTCCACGCGGCAGCCAGCTCGCCGCCGCCGCCTCCACCCAGAGCCACCCGGTCGCGAACCGCGACGAACTGGAGCAGCGCGTACGCGCGCTGGAACAGCAGTATCCGGATGGCGACATCCCGCGCGACCCCGCCTGGATCGGCTATCGCCTGCAACCGGAGCTGTTCGAGTTCTGGCAGGGGCGCGCCAACCGCCTGCACGACCGGTTCCAGTACCACCGCGTCGGGAGCGACTGGGAAATCACCCGCCTGATGCCATAGGCATCCCCGGCGGCCGCTACCGCTCGCCCGGCCGAATCTGCTAGGATTCGCTCCGCCGTGGCGGCTCGACCCCGCCCGGTTCAGCAAATACGGAGAGGTGCCGGAGCGGTCGAACGGGGCGGTCTCGAAAACCGTTGTACGCGCGAGCGTACCGAGGGTTCGAATCCCTCCCTCTCCGCCAGATCAAAGCAAAGGGGCCCAAGTGGCCCCTTTCGCATGTCTGGCCCCTGAGGTTTCAGGATTCGAACCCGAGGAATCGAAAACGATGGTTCGACTGGCAGCGCGAAGCGATGCCAGAACGTCACCGCAGGTGACGACCCGAAGGGCGAGGCGCACCGCGCCGAGTAATCCCTCCCTCTCCGCCAGATTCAAGCAAGGGGGCCCAAGTGGCCCCTTTTGCATGTTTAGCCCCTGCGATTTCAGGATTCGAAGCCGAGGAATCGAAAACGATGGTTCGACTGGCAGCGCGCAGCGATGCCCGAACGTCACCGCAGGTGATGGTTCAACGCGCCCGGCATGGCAAACCGGGTAACCGTGCCATCCAGGCCGGCGATTCGGCTTCGCCACTTCACAGGCACAAAAAAAGCGGCCCGGTTTCCCGAGGCCGCTTTCCTGTGATCCGAATCTGGTGGGCGGTACTAGGTTCGAACTAGTGACCCCTGCCGTGTGAAGGCAGTGCTCTACCGCTGAGCTAACCGCCCGGAACGCGGACAAGATTAGGGTTCGCGCGCCCGAACGTCAAGCATTACGTGCCGCATTTCCCCGCGATCCTTGGCTCCAGGCGGCGCAGCCGCCGCAGGACGTTGCCGTCAGGCAACGCCCGAAGGGTGAGGCCCACAGGGCCGAATCCATCCCTCCCTCTCGCGGCCGCCAGGCCACGCAGCGCGCCCACCGGTTGTCAGCCCGAGCCCCGTACCAGACAATGCCCGATCTCGGAGAGGTGGCAGAGCGGTTGATTGCACCGGTCTTGAAAACCGGCAGGGGTGAAAGCCCCTCGAGGGTTCGACAAGGCGGCGCAGCAGCCGCAGGACGTTGCCGCCAGGCAACGCCCGAAGGGTGAGGCCCGCAGGGCCGAATCCATCCCTCCCTCTCGTGGCCGCCAGGCCACGTAGCGCGCCCACCGGTTGCCAGCCCGGGCCCCGTACCAGACAATGCCCGACCTCGGAGAGGTGGCAGAGCGGTTGATTGCACCGGTCTTGAAAACCGGCAGGGGTGAAAGCCCCTCGAGGGTTCGAATCCCTCCCTCTCCGCCATTCCCCCCGGCCCCGCCATTCCCCCTCCCCACTCGCCGCACCCTCCCCGCACCCCACACATAGCCCTTCTAACATGTTTCACATAGAACAAGTTAGATAGAAGAAAATGACTGAAGGCACTATAATCGGCGCCGTTTTCCCGCTTACGCCCGCGAACCTCCAGCGGGCCCAGCTCCGGCTGCCAGTTCTGTGACGACGGCCCTGGCACGCCCCGCCCCGGAATACCTTCCGGCGCCCCAGCCCTGGTTTCGGCCGTCGTCGTTTCTCACGAACTGGCCAAGCGAGTGACCCGATGAATCCGATCCTGCTGCGAGTGTTTCCCTTTCTCGGCTGGCGCCCGACCAAGCAAACCCTCAACGCGGATCTCATCGCCGGGATCTCGGTCGCCCTGGTCCTGATCCCGCAGTCCATGGCCTATGCGCAACTGGCGGGGCTCCCGCCGGTCTACGGGCTGTACGCTTCTCTGCTTCCTGTCATGGTGGCCGCCCTGTGGGGCTCTTCGAATCAGCTGGCGACCGGCCCGGTGGCGGTAGTTTCCCTGCTGACAGCCTCGGCACTGATACCGCTGGCGGCCGAAGGGTCTTCCGAATTCATCATGCTCGCCATCGCCCTGGCGTTCATCGTTGGCGTGATCCAGTTGCTGCTGGGGCTGTTCAAGCTGGGGGCGCTGGTCAGCTTCATTTCGCATCCGGTCATCGTCGGATTCACCAATGCGGCCGCGATCATCATCGCCCTGTCTCAGGTGAACAAGATTCTGGGCGTGCCGATCGATACCAGCGGCCATTTCATGCTCGGTCTTTGGGGCGTGCTCATGGAACTGGGCAGCGTGCACTGGCCAACCCTTGCGTTCGGGGTTGGTGCGATCGCCCTGATGGTCGCGATGAAGCGTTTTACGCCCAAGGTCCCCGGCGTGCTGGTCGCGGTGGTCGTGGCAATCCTCGCGAGCTGGGCGATGGGCTATGAACAAAAGGCCGAGACCTCCATCGAGCAGATCGCCCCGGCCGAGGTACTGACGCTTGCCCAGAACATCGAGCGCGAAAGCGCCCGCCTGGCCGACCTGGACGATCAGATCCGACGCCTGGAGGCCGAACTGCAACAACAGGAAGGCGCCGAGGCCGTCCGCCTGCGCCACGAGGCCGACCAGCTGCGCCTGGAGCGCGAGGAACTGCGCCCCGAACTGGCGGCCATGCGCGACGAGATCCGCGACCTCACCCTGCGACGGGTGCCCGGCACCGATGACGAACCCGCCCGCTTCATTGCCGACGAACACCTGACCGACGCCGAACGCGAGCGCGCCGACCGGGCTGCCTGGCGCATCGAGCGTGTGGGCGACGACACCGTGCACCTGAACGGGGGCGGAGCCGTGGTCGGCAATGTGCCTCAGGGCCTTCCCGGCTTCTCGATTCCGGAGATCAGCTTCGGCACGTTCACGACACTCCTGACCACCGCCTTCGTCATTGCCCTGGTGGGCTTTACCGAGGCCATCGCGATTGCCAAGGCCATGGCGGCCCGGACCGGCCAGCGGCTGGACCCCAGCAAGGAACTGATGGGCCAGGGCCTGGCGAATATCGCGGGTGGCTTCACCCAGGGGTACCCGGTCAGCGGCTCGTTCTCCCGCTCGGCCGTGAACCTGAATTCCGGCGCGAAGACCGGACTCTCGTCGGTCTTCACCGCCGTGATCATTGGCCTGGCGCTGCTGTTCCTGACTCCGTTGATCTATCACCTGCCGCAGGCGGTCCTCGCAGCCATTATCATGATGGCGGTGGCCGGCCTGGTGAACTTCAAGGCCATCAAGCACGCATGGGTGGCCAACAAGCACGACGGCGCCGCCGCGATCGTGACCTTCATCGCCACGCTCGCCATGGCCCCGAACCTGGACTACGGCATCCTGACCGGTGCCGGCCTGGCCATCGTGCTCTACCTGTACCGCACCATGCAGCCGCGCGTGTCGGAGCTGGCCCGCTACGAGGACGGCACCCTGCGCGAGGCCCAGCGCTATGGCCTGGAGACCAACGAGAAGGTCGGCATGATGCGCTTCGACGGCTCGCTCTACTTCGCCAACGTGCCGTATTTCGAAGACGCAGTGCTCGACCTCGTGGCACGGCACCCGCAGGCAAAGTACCTGATCGTCGTCGGCAAGGGCATCAACGAGATCGATGCCTCCGGCGAAGAGGTCATCCATCAGCTGGTGCATCGCCTCAAGGCGCGCGGGATCACGCTGGTATTCGCCGGGGTGAAGGCGCAGGTCATGGAGGTGATGCAGCGCACCGGGCTGGACGAGATCATCGGCGAGGACAACATCTTCAAGTCCACCGATCACGCCGTGAAGACGATCTCCGAAAAGGTCGGCGAACCCATCAAGTAGGGGAGGCCAGCGCCCGTTGTCCCACGGCCGGACGGATCTCCCGGACCGGCTGTGGAAACACTGCAACCGGGCGCGCTTGTCGCTACACTGTGGCTCATTCGAATCCATTGAGGAGTTGACCCGTGTCCCGAGACCAGATCGTCCGCTCGAGTCGCAACCCGTCCAGCACTGGCTCCATCAGCGAGACCATCTCCACCAACAAGGTGATCCGGCAGACCTACATGCTGCTGTCGCTCACCCTGGCGTTCAGCGCGGTGACCGCGTTCATCGCCATGGCGGTCAATGCGCCGCCGGTGCACTGGATCATCATGCTCGGCGTGCTGATCGGCGGCCCGTTCGCCATCCACGCCGCCCGCAATTCGGCACTGGGCATCGTCCTGACCTTCGCCTTCACCGGCGTGCTGGGCTTCTTCCTCGGCCCCATCCTGAGCATGTACCTGGGCCTGCCCAACGGCCCGCAGATCGTCGGCAACGCCTTCGCCGCCACGGCCATCGTGTTCGTCACGCTCTCCGGCTACGCCCTCGCCACCAAGAAGGACTTCAGCTTCCTCGGCGGCTTCCTGGTCGTCGGCCTGATCGTGGCCCTGCTGGCCATCGTCGCCAACCTGTTCCTGGCGATCCCGGCACTCTCGCTGGCCATTTCTGCAGCGGTCGTCCTGCTGCTGTCGGCGGCCATCCTGTTCGACACGAGCCGGATGATTCACGACCCCGAGGCCAACTACATCGTGATGACCGTCTCGCTGTACGCCAACCTCTACGTGATGTTCCTGCACCTGCTGAACCTGTTCCACGCCTTCATGGGTGACAACTAAAGGTCCGGCGCCAACCGCAGGAACACGTTCAAGGGCCCCGCATGGCGGGGCCCTTTTCATTGGACACCCTTGTCACAGACTCCCGGGGAATTCGGCCCATGACCCAGCTCCAGCGCGGCGTCTTTCTCGACCTGAACACAGTCGACCGGGACGATCTCGACCTCACCGAACTCCGCACCTGCCTGCCTGACTGGACCTTCCACGACCGCACGCGTCCCGACGAGCGCGCTGAACGCATCGCGGACGCCGAGGTGGTGATCACCAACAAGGTCGAGCTGGATGCCGACCTGCTGGCCGCCGTTCCCCGCCTGCGACTGATCTGCGCCGCCGCGACCGGCTTCAACAATATCGACGTGGCCGCCGCCCGCCGACAGGGCATCGTCGTCAGCAACGCCCGCGACTACGCCACCGACTCCGTGGTGCAGCATGTCTTCGCCCTGCTCCTGACGCTGGTCACCCGCCTGGATGCCTACCGCGCCGATGTCCGCGCCGGTCGCTGGAGTGCCTCGGACCAGTTCTGCCTCCTTGACCACCCCATCGGCACCGTGGCCGGGATGCGTCTCGGGATTATCGGCTGGGGCGTGCTCGGCAGAGCGACCGCCCGGGTCGCCGAGGCCTTCGGCATGGAGGTCCTGGTCGCCGAGAGCCAGGACCCCGCTCGCGAGGCGAACGAAGGTCGCGTACCGCTGGAACGCCTGCTCGGCCAGTGCGACGTCATCAGCCTGCACTGCCCTCTCACGCCCGCGACCCGGCACCTGATCGACGACGCCGCCCTCCAGCGCATGCGCCCCGGCAGCCTGCTGCTGAACACCGCCCGCGGCGGGCTGGTCGAGCCCCACGCGCTGGCCCGCCATCTGCGCAGCGGCCATCTCGGCGGTGCCGGTATCGACGTCCTGGAGCCTGAGCCCCCGCCGCCGGCTCACCCCCTGCTGGCAAACGACCTCCCGAACCTCGTCCTCACACCCCACACCGCCTGGGCCGCCCGTAGCGCCCGACAACGCGTAATTGACGAAGTCACAGCCAATATCCGCGGCTTCGCAAGCGGTGCACCCCGCAACGTGGTGGAATGACACACATGGACACCGAAGCCCTGCAACAGCGAATCGAGGACCTAGAGATCCGCCTGGCCCACCAGGAATACACCCAGGAGGAGCAGGCCCGCATCCAGATGGAACTGCAGCAGGCCAATGCCGACCTGAGCCGGCAGGTCCAGTGGCTGCGCGACCGCCTGCGTGAGCTTGAGGAACGCGGGGGCGGGCCCGAAGGCGCCGAACCACCCCCACCGCACTACTGACCCCATGGTGCTGACCGTACGTGCGGCTCCCGGGCACGACAGCGCTGCCGACACACTGCGCAAGGCCCTCGAGGCGCGCGGCTACCGGCACGGCGGCGAGGCGCGGCTGGTCCTGGAAACGGGCGATCACGGCCTTCAGCTCATCCGCGAGGACGTCCAGCCGGCGCTGCGACTGCACCTCGACTTCGCGGCCGGACGCCAGGGCTATCGACTGGCCCATGCCGGCCATCAGCGCGAAGGCCTGATCCGCGCCTTCGGGAAGCTCCCGCGCGACGGCCACGTACTGGATGCCTCCGCCGGTCTCGGGCGCGACACCCTGCTGCTGGCCGCGCACGGCTTTCGCGTGACCGCCTGGGAACGTCACCCCGTGGTGTATCGCCTGCTGGCCGATGCCCTGGCGCGCGCTGCAACCCACCCGGATCTGGCCCCCGTCATCCAGCGCATCACCCTGCTCGAGGGCGGCGCCGACCCCTCGGCCGTGAGCCCGCCCCCGATGGCCGCGGTCTTCGACCCCATGTTCCCGGAGCGCGCCAAACGCGCCGCGGTCAAGAAGGACATGCAACTGATCCAGGCGCTGATGGCGGATACGGCCGACCCCGACGCCGAACAGACCCTGGCCACCCTGCGCGGCCGCGTGGAGCGCCGCGTGATCGTAAAACGCCCGCTGCACGCCCCGGCACTCGGACCGGACGCGCCACTGGCCAGCGTCAAGGGCAAGAGCGTGCGCTTCGACCTCTATTCAGCCACCGGGCCCGCCGAAGCAACCGCCGCGACCTCCTGATATCGCTCCTCGCTTGTTTCAGGGGCTGCCCAGGATCAGCCGGTCCTCCCCCGCGAACCGGTAGTCCGGGATGGGCAGGTTGCGGCGGGCGTTCTGATCCGCGTAGACCCGCCCGGCCCCGTCATAGCGTCCGCCCCGGCAACGATCGACGAACCCGCCACTCCAGCCATCGGCTTCCTCCGGGTGCACCAGGTCCAGCTCGCAGCCCAGGTCCGTCCCCTCGCCGATCACCACCAGCCATTCGGGGCGGAAGCTGCGCAGCGGCAGGTCCAGCCCGTCCGGCTGCTGGCCCCGGCGCGCCGCCGGGTCCACCAGCTCCTCGTCATCCGCCAGTGCGGCCTGCCAGGCGGCATCACGATGCACCACCAGGACATGCCGGTTCCCGTGGACAAAGCGCCCCGCCTCGCCCGGCGCGATCTCCGCAAGGTCCACCCGAAGGGTGTCGCCGCGGGTATCCACCGACCCGGAAAACGCGTACCGCAGCATAACCCCCACCAGCAGCAAGGCGGCCCCCAGCACCATCAGTTTCATGAGCGCGCGGATCCGCACCCGCGTCAGTGAATCGTTCCCGGTTTGCACCCTGATCTCCGTTTTTCTCGCCCACCGGCGAAAACGCTTTGCCTGAACGCAAGTCACCCCTACACTATGCGGCATGAGAGGACCCAACCGTTCCAACCGCACCTACGTCGGCCTGTACAACGACATGTACGGCGGCATGACCCCCATCGGCAATTTCATCCGTGATGCCTGGGTATTCGGCATCCTCCCGGAAACCGAAACCTGCGACGGCTGGGATGTCTCGCGCATCCAGATGCTGCACGACCAGGTCAATGCCGAATGGGACAAGTACGACCTGCGTATCAGTAATCTCCCGCCGGAACTGCGCGAACGCCATGAACGCATCCACCAGGAAGCGATCGAGCGCGCCCGGGAACACGGCTGGGTCGCCGGACAGGACATCGACAGCGAGATGGGCGACGACGCCTGATGGTCGCCGGCGAGCCCCTGATTCGCCCCCTGATCGTCATCGCCGGCCTGCTGGGCGGCATTGCGGTCGTGCTCGGTGCCTTCGGGGCCCACGCCCTCCAGGAACGCCTCTCGGAGCACGCGCTGGCGACCTGGCACACCGGCGTTCAGTACCATTTCATCCACGCCCTGGCCCTGCTGCTGGTCGCCGCGCTGTGGGCGCATCTGGCCAACGCCTGGGCCGCGGCCAGCGCGGTGGCCTTCGTGATCGGCATCCTCCTGTTCTCGGGCAGCCTGTACGCCCTCGCACTCGGGGCGCCCCGCATCCTCGGGGCCATCGCGCCACTCGGCGGGACGGCCTTTATCCTCGGCTGGGCGGGGTTGGCCATTGCTGCCTGGCGCGGCTGACCTAGGGAGACGCTGATTGAATCGCACGTCCGCGTTGGTGCCCCCTGTTTTCCGAGACAAGGCGCGTCGTGCAGCGGGTAGTGGTTCTACCCGCAAGCGGCGCAACGCAGGATCGGGGAACAGGGGGCTCCAACCCCACAAGCTATTGAAAGCAGGGGCTCGGCCGCTTTTGCGTGGGAACGGCGTTGCGGTTCCCTTGTGCAGAGTGACTGCACGGCAGTCACCGCGCCTTGTTCGCACGCAAAAGCGACTCGAGCGCGGACGTGCGATTCAATCAGCGTCTCCCTATAATCGCGCCCTGCCTGACCCCAACCTTCACCACCGGACCGAGCGCCCCATGAGCCAGACCTCCTTCGCCGTATTCGCCGAGAAAGCCCTGGACGACATCCAGACCCGCCTGAGCGACCAGAGCGCGCTGGACGACCTGGATATCGACCTGATCGACGGCGTGATGACCATCGAATTCGACGACGGCGCCCAGCTCATCCTGAACCGCCAAGAGGCCGCCGAGCAGATCTGGCTGTCCTCCCCCGAGGGTCCGGCCCACTTCGGCTATTCCGAGGAGGAAGGTGCCTGGATCGATGACCGCAACGGCGAAGACCTGCACGCGACCCTGGTGCGCGTGATCGAGCAGAAGCTGGGCGTGCCGGTCGAACTCTGAGGCGCCGCCGCCGGGCGCCCGAACTCGACAGCTCCTAGTCGCCCTTGCCCGACCCCTTGTCCGTATCGTCCTGCCCGGCTGTGGCCCGATCCGTGGGCCGATCAGCGGCGGCGGGCGGCTCGTCTTCCAGCGCGCGCAGGTGCGCCTCGACCTCGGCCAGCACCGGGTGCGGCTTGTCCTGTTCCAGCGCCACGTCGATCGCCCGCAGCGCCTCCACCGCCTGCGGGTCGCCCCGCAGCGGCATGCGTGCCACCCCCAGCGCCAGCATCCGGAACTGGCGGAATACCAGATAGCTGACGGTCGCCACCACCAGGGCACCCCACATGTTGTCCTGGAACCACAGCCACACCGCTATACCGTAGCCCCCGAAGGTCAGCACGAAGATCCCCAGCGCAACGCGGTGGGAACGGGCCACGATGCCTTCCAGCACCTCGCGGTTGCGGATCACGAAATCACGTTCGAAATGCAAGGGGCAGTTTCCTCGGTTCGGGGTGTCGTCAGGGACGCGCCGGCTGCTGCGCCCGCCAGCGTTCGAAGGTCGGGTATTCCTCGTAGCCCCGCGTCAGCACGTAGTCCATCACGTTGCGCAATCGATTCAGGTGAACCACGGAGTCGATGCGGATGATCTCCTCACCCTGTTCGTCGAAGAAGATCAGGGTCGGCGCCCAGTGTATATCCAGCGCCGCTGCCCACTCCTTCGGGTTCGTGCGTTCCCCGCCGGGCGTCAGCACCGGGGTATCGGCATCGTCGGCATCCAGCTGCACCGCATCCATCAGCGCGATGCGTTCCAGCACCTCGTCCTGTTGCAGCGGCTCGGAATGCAGGATATCGCAGGCATGGCAAGCCTCGCGCTCGAAGAACACCACCAGCGGCCGATCCGCAGGGATCCGGCTGCGATCCAGCGCATACGGCGGGTTCGCGAAAAAGTCGCGCTGGTTGATGTCGTCCAGGTCAAATTTCGGCGGCGGGTCGGCCCGGTCCAGGTAGTCGCGGAAGCCCCCCTCCCGGTCGTGGCGGTCAATCACGTACTCCAGCAGCGCGCGAAAACGATACGGCGGGTAGTAGCCACGCATCTGGTGGATGCGCTCGCCCTCCTCGTCGTAGAAGGCAATCGAAGGGGTGAAGTTGAGCCGCTGTTCGGCCGCGTAGCGCCGCTCGATCCAGGTCTCGCCATCGAGATCGGTAACTTCCCGCGTCCCCAGGGCATCAATCGCGACGACATTGAAATGCGCCGACAGATACTCGCGGATGTCGTCCTGCGCGAAATTCTTGTCGAACAGCGCCTCGCAGTAGGGACAGTCGTCCATGCCGAAGTAGACCGCCAGCCCCATCTTGCCCTGCTCGACCGCATCGTCCAGGTCCTCGCGCAGGTCCAGGAAACTCAGTTCGAACCAGTCCGGCGTATGCAGGCCAATCGGCCGCGGCGTGTCGTCGAAGACCAGTCCTTCATCCGCCCCGGCCCCCTCGTCCGCCGGCACGGGCGACGCCACAAGCATCCACGCCAGCATCATCAGCGCGAGACCGGCCAGCAGGCCGGGATGGCAAATTCGGCAAGACGGGCGTTTCACGTGGGCGGTTTTCCAAAAGGGCCTGCTACTCGGACGGCGGCTCCAGCACCGAGGTTCCCCCGAGATACGGACGCAGCTTTTCCGGGATCCGGATGGAGCCATCCGCCTGCTGATGATTCTCCAGCAACGCGACCAGTGCGCGCCCCACCGCGACCCCCGAGCCATTGATGGTGTGAACCAGCTCGGGACGCTCGCCGGCCTTCGGCCGGAAGCGCGCCTGCATACGCCGGGCCTGGAAGGCCTCGAAGTTCGAGCACGACGAGATCTCGCGGTACGCATCCTGCGCCGGCAACCAGACCTCGAGGTCGTAGGTGCGCGCCGCGGCGAAGCCCATGTCACCAGCGCTCAAGAGCATGACGCGATAGGGCAGTTCCAGTGCCTGCAGCACGGCCTCGGCGTGCCCCAGCAGGCTCTCGAGCGCCGCATCGGAGTCTTCGGGCCGAACGATCTGCACCAGCTCCACCTTCTCGAACTGGTGCTGCCGGATCAGGCCGCGCACGTCACGGCCGTAGCTGCCTGCCTCGGAGCGGAAGCACGGGGTATGGGCCACCATCCGCAACGGCAGCTCGTCGGCCTCCAGGATCTGGTCCCGCACCAGGTTGGTCAGCGTGACCTCGGCCGTGGGGATCAGGCGGTAGCGCTGATCACAGTCCACCGAGAACAGATCCGCGTCGAATTTCGGCAACTGGCCGGTGCCCTCCAGCGACTCGGGATTCGCCAGGTAGGGCACATAGGTCTCCTGGTAGCCGTGCGAGCCGGTGTGCAGGTCCAGCATGAACTGGGTCAGCGCCCGGTGCAGCCGGGCCATCTCCCCGCGCATGACCACAAACCGCGACCCGGCAACACGAACGGCCGCCTCGAAATCCAGCCAGCCGCCCGGCAGACCCAGATCCACGTGATCCCGCGGCGTGAAGTCGAAATCCGCCGGCGTACCCTCGCGCCGGATTTCCACGTTGGACTTCTCGTCCAGGCCGTCCGGCACATCCGCCTGCGGCAGGTTGGGGATCCCCATCAACAGCGCGTCCAGTTCCTCCTGCACCCCGTGCAGGTCGGTCTCGCACTGCTTGAGCTCGTCGCCCAGGCGCCCGACCTCGGCCTTCAGCGGTTCGATGTCCTCGCCCCGGGCCTTGGCCTGGCCAATGCCCTTGGAGCGGGTATTGCGCTCGGCCTGCAGCTCCTGGGTGCGCACCTGCAAGGCCTTGCGCCGCGCCTCCAGGGCCTCGAAACGTTCGCGGTCCAGGGTGTACCCCCGACGCTCGAGCGCGGTGGCGGTCGCATCCAGATCCTGACGCAGGCTGCGGATATCAAGCATGACGGCTTTCCAGTACGGGGTTGCGGGAACGACGGGGAAGTCTACGGTCGCGGCCCCGTGGCGTCCACGGGCACCGAGCCCGGAGACGCCCACCCCGCACAGCCCGGCGGCCGCGGCCAGACCGGAAACCCGACCTGTCCACACCACATGCCCGGTTCGCGGAAAAGGCCTACAGTTTATGCGATCACATCGCGTGTACCCAGCAGGTCCCTACCATCGAAGCCATGAGTGCACATCCGTCCATCGACCCGACCGAGACCGCCACGCAGGCACTGGCCACGGTCATCGAGACCCTGGCGAACGCGTTGCCCGCCGACGCCCTGGTCACCGAGACCGCGGAACGCCGCGCCTACGAGTGCGACGGTCTCTCTGCCTACCGCCAGATCCCCGGGGCGGTCGCCCTTCCGCGCACGCGGGAAGAACTCCTGACCTGCCTGCGGGTCTGCCGCGAACACGGGGTGCCGATCATCCCGCGCGGCGCGGGCACGGGGCTGTCCGGCGGCGCACTCCCGAGCGAGACCGGACTGCTGCTCTCCATGGCCCGCTTCAACCGCATTCTCGAGATCGACGCGGACAATCGCTGTGCCGTGGTGCAGCCGGGGGTGCGCAACCTGGCGATCTCCGAAGCCGCCGCACCCCAGGGCCTATACTACGCCCCCGACCCTTCCTCGCAGATCGCCTGCTCCATCGGCGGCAACGTCGCCGAGAACGCGGGGGGCGTGCATTGCCTCAAGTACGGGCTGACCGTGCACAATGTCATCGGGCTGGAGATCGTCACCCTCGACGGCGAGACCATCCGGCTAGGCGGCAAGACCCTGGATACCGCCGGCCTGGACCTCCTCGCCTTCATGGTCGGTTCCGAGGGCATGCTGGGCGTTGTCACCGAGGTCACCGTCCGCCTGCTGCCACGCCCGGAACGCACCCAGGTCCTGCTCGCCAGCTTTGCCGACGTGGAATCGGCCGGGCGTGCCGTGGCCGGGATCATTGCTGCCGGGCTGGTCCCGGCCGGGCTCGAGATGATGGACAACGCCGCCATCCGCGCGGCGGAGGACTTCGTCCATGCCGACTATCCGACCGACGCGGCGGCCATCCTGCTGTGCGAACTCGACGGGACCAATGCCGAGGTCTCGGAGGACATCATGGTCGTGCGCAAGAAACTGCTGGACCTGGGCGCCACCGAGGTGCGCACCGCCCGCGACGATGCCGAGCGTGCCCGCTTCTGGGCCGGGCGCAAGGCGGCGTTCCCCGCCGCCGGCCGCATCTCGCCGGACTACTACTGCATGGACGGCACCATCCCGCGCCACCAGCTCGGTACCGTGCTGGAACGCATCAACGGGCTGTCACAAGAGCACGGCCTGGGGGTGTGCAACGTGTTCCACGCCGGCGACGGCAACCTGCACCCGCTGATCCTGTACGACGCCAATCAGCCCGGACAACTGGAGACCGCGGAGACCTTCGGTCAGCAGATCCTCGAGCTGTGCGTGGAGGTCGGCGGCACCGTCACCGGGGAACACGGCGTCGGTGTGGAAAAGCTGGACGGGATGTGCGTGCAGTTCGCCGCCCCGGAGCTCGAACAGTTTCACCACCTGCGCCGTGCGTTCGACCCGCTGGGCCTGCTCAATCCCGGCAAGGCCGTCCCCACCCTGGCACGCTGTGCCGAGTTCGGGCGCCAGCATGTACACGGCGGCCAGGTGTCGCATCCCGATCTGCCGCGTCTGTAGGATGCCAGCCCCGAACCCACCGCACGCGACCGCTACCATGTCCGACACGACGCTGGCCACCCCGCTGGCCGACGAGTTCTCCGGTGCCGTCGATGCCACCCTGAACGCGCTGCAGGCCCTGGTCCCACTGGACATCTGGATGCTGACGCGAGTCGAGGCCGACGACTGGATCGTCCTGCACACACGCGGGCGGGCCCCACGCTTCCATCCGGGTGCCGCGTTCAGCTGGCAGCACTCCTACTGTGTCCACATGCACGCCGGCGAGGGGCCGAACGTGGCCGCCGATGCGCGCAGCGTGCCCGCCTACGCCAGTGCCCCCATCAATGACATCGCGGCCATCGGCTGCTACGTGGGATTCCCCCTGCACGACGCCGAAGGCCAGCTGTTCGGCACCCTGTGCGGTCTGCACCCCGAGCCCGTGGATCCCGCCATCGAACGCCACGAACCGGTCATCCGCGCCCTGGCCGAATCCCTGAGCCACGTGCTGCGCCTGAGCCAGCGCGCCGAGGTCCTGGACCGCCTGCGCCAGCACACAGCCCTGTCCGTGCACAGCGACCCGCTGACCGGGGTCCTCAATCGGCACGGATGGGAGCTCGCGCTGGAGGCCGAAGAGACCCGATGCCAGCGGCTCGGACAACCCGCCGGGATCATCGCGCTGGATTTCTTTCCGGAGGGCTTGTCCTCCGACGGGGCCGAAGGCCACGACGACACCGAACTGGTGCGGGCGATCCTCGCCCTGCAGGAGCGGGCACACCCCACCGACCGGATCGGACGCCTGGGTGGCGGCCGCTTCGCCCTGCTCGCGAGCGAGATGAAGAACCCGTCGCTCGCGGAACGCGCCCGATCACTGCAACAATATCTGGCGGATCAGGGCATCCCGGCCAGTGTCGGGTACGCAGCACGCGAACCGGGCACCGGCAGCCTCGCAAGCGCCCTGCAAAACGCCGCACGCGGGAAACGCAACGCGCCACAACCCACGTCTCCCTGAACCACCCGTCCCGCCCCAGCGCTCGCTCGACAGGACACACCATGGCCCGGACCTTCGACCCAGCCGACCCTTCGCACACCCCGTTCAATCTCGGGGTCGATCACACCCTGAAGCTGCTCCACCGCCTCGCGCCGCTGGATGTCTGGATGCTGACCCGCATCGAGGACAACGAGCAGATCGTGGTGCGCGCCGACGATCACGGCTACGGGATTGAACCGGGCACCGCCTTTGACTGGGGCAACTCCTTCTGCATCCGCATGCTGGCCGAGCGCGGCCCGCGAATCGCTCCGGACGTGACACAGGTGCCCGCCTACCAGGAAGCACTCGCCGCGCAGACGGATCCACCCGCCATTGGCAGCTACATCGGCTTTCCGGTACACGACCGCGAGTACGGCATGTACGGCGTGCTGTGTGCAATGCATCCCGAGCCCGTCTCCCAGGCGATCGAATCGCGCGCGGGGGAGATCGAGTCCGCGGTTCAGGTGATCGAGGCACTGCTGCGACAACGCCGCCACATCGACGAACTCGAACGCGAAGCGCTGATCCTGGAGGCCTACAACGACAGCCTGACCGGTACCCGCAACCGCCGCGGCTGGCAGATCGCGCTCGATGCCGAGGAACAGCGCTGCCAGGACCACAGCCTTCCGGCGGGCATCATCGCCCTGGATCTCGACCACCTGAAGGCGGTCAACGACCGCGAGGGCCACGACGCCGGTGACCGGATGATCCAGACGGCAGGCCAGGCCCTGCGGGACGCCAGCCGCGAGATCGACGTGGTCGCGCGCCTGGGCGGCGACGAGTTCGGCGTGCTCCTGCCGGAGACCCCGGCGGACTACCTGCCCGAGATCGCCGACCGGCTGCGCGCGGCGCTCCTGGCGGCAGGTGTCGAGGCCTCCATTGGCTACGCCTGCCGCACCGTCAGCGGCTCGCTGGCCGCCGCCCAGAGCAACGCCGACGCCGCCATGTACGCCGACAAGCGCCAGCGCCGCGGCCCATCCGCCCGCTGATCGCCGCAGGCCTGGGAAACACTGATCCATCGGCGGCACCCGCGGTGCACACCGCCTGCACCCCGCAGTCGCGCAAGCGCCGCGCGACGGGTGTCCAGAACCGGCCGCCCGTCCCGCTCCACCCCGCCCGACACCCGCTGCCGCAGGCCCGCCTTTGGTTTACCATTGGGGTCTTCGCATCCGGGCGACCCCAATTCCACGAGGCCGTTTCATGAGCAAAACCGTCACGCTGACCGACAACACCACCGGCAAGAGCATCGAGCTGCCGATCCAGGAGGGCTCGCACGGCCCCAACTGCCTGGATATCCGCGCCCTGTACAAGGAGCTTGGCTACTTCACCTACGACCCGGGCTTCATGTCCACGGCCAGCTGTCGTTCGGACGTCACCTTCATCGACGGCGACGAAGGCACCCTGCTCTATCGCGGCTACCCCATCGAGCAACTCGCCTCCGAGAGCACCTACCTCGAGGTCTGCTACCTGCTGCTGAACGGCGAACTGCCCTCCTCCGACGATCTCCACGACTTCTCGCGCATCATCAAGGAACACTCGATGCTGCACGAGGCGGTGCGCCGCTTCTTCGACGGCTTCCGCCACGATGCGCACCCGATGGCGATCATGGTCGGCGTGGTCGGCGCCCTGTCGGCCTTCTATCACGACAACGTCGACGTCCATAACCCGGAGCACCGCCGCATCGCCGCGCACCGGCTGATCTCCAAGATGCCGACCATCGCCGCCTGGTCGTACAAGTACGCCCACGGCCAGCCATTCATGTACCCGGACAACAACCTGTCCTACACGGCCAACTTCCTGTCGATGATGTTCGGGGTCCCCAGCGAGCCGTACCAGCCGAACCCGGTGTTCGTGCGCGCGCTGGACCTGATCCTGATCCTGCACGCCGACCACGAACAGAACGCCTCGACCTCCACCGTGCGTCTGTCCGGCTCCTCGGAGGCCAACCCGTTCGCGGCCATCTCCGCCGGTATAGCCTCGCTGTGGGGTCCGCTCCACGGCGGTGCGAACGAGAAGGTCATCCGCATGCTCGAGGAGATCGTGAACTCCGACAAGAGCGTCGAGGACTTTGTCGCCCGGGCCAAGGACAAGAACGACTCCTTCCGCCTGATGGGCTTCGGCCATCGCGTCTACAAGAACTACGACCCGCGCGCCAAGATCATCCGCAAGATGTGCCACGAACTGCTCGCGGAAATGGGCGACATGGGCGCCGACAACCAGCCGCTGTTCGACGTGGCCATGGAGCTCGAACGCATCGCGATGGAGGACGACTACTTCATCGAGCGCAAGCTCTACCCGAACGTCGACTTCTATTCCGGCATCATCCTGCGCGCAATGGGCATCCCGCTGAACATGTTCACCGTGATCTTCGCCCTCGCCCGCACCGTCGGCTGGATCTCGCACTGGAACGAGATGATGATGGACCCCGAATCCCGCATCGGCCGTCCGCGCCAGCTTTACACCGGCTACCCCTCCCGCGAATACGTCGCCATCGAGCAGCGCTGAGCCAGAAGACCCGGCAGGCGTACCGATCGGCATGCCCTCCAACCGAAAAAGGGCCAGCCCTCAGGCTGGCCCTTTTTTGTGTGCCGGACATGCCCGGCGGTCAATCAGCGAAAGATGCTCTCGTGCCGGGTTTCCATCATCTGCGGTGCTTCCGGCGGGCACACCGAGTCCGGCTCGATGCGTGCACGCTCGTCGACCAGCCCCAGATCGGCAGCCGTCGGCATATCCCCACGCGAAATCTCCAGATACTCAAGCAACCGGCCAAGGCCGTTCAGCGCCCGTGCCTTCGCGATTTCCATGTCGTGCTGCGCGTTGATATAGGCGCGGCTCGCCTCGAAGTACTCGTTCTCGGTGTCGAGTAGGTCCAGCAGGCTGCGCTGGCCGATACCGAACTGCTGTCGGTATACGGTCCGCACACGGTCCGAGGAATCGCGATGCTGACGGAGGAAACGCAGCTGGCTTTCCAGGGAACGGACGTCGTTGTACGCCACCGATACGGTCTGACGGACGTTACGGCAGACCACTTCCTGTTGGTCACGCGCCTGATTGAACTCCTCCGTGAACTGGCGTACACGCGCCTGATCCGCTCCACCCCGGAAGAGGTTGAACGTCATCATCACCATTGCCGAGGTGTCGTGGACCCGGATGTCCTGCCGCTCCAGAAGATCGTTCTCGTAGGCGTGACGCAATTGCAGGTCGACCCGGGGGTGGAAGGCCGCACGGGCGACGTTGCGTTGCTCCTGCGCCGCCTCCATGTTCCTCAGGGACGCAAACATGGCCGGGTTCATGGTGACCGCCTCGGTCAGTGCCTCCTGCACCGTACCCGGGATGGGCTCTTCGGAGAACGTCCCGACGAGATCCGCCCGGCCATCGGCTGGCATCTGCCCGACCACGCGATAGTAGCGAGCATTGACATCATGCAGGTTCTGTCGCTCGGTCAGAAGATTGGATTCCGCAAGCGCGAGGCGGCCGGCCGCCTGTTCCAGATCCACGCCCCGGCCAACCCCGCGCTCGGTTTGATCGACGATCTGATCGTAGACGTCTTTGTGGGCGTCGTAGTTTTCCTGCGCCAGATCCACCAGCAGCCGCTGACGCTGGACGTCGGCAAACGCCCGAACAGCCTCCAGCGCAATATCCTCGGTCGCCTCCCGCAGCTCGAAGAACCGGACACGCTGGATCTCGCCAAGACGATTCACCTCGCTGGCAGTCTCGAACCCGTCATACAACATCTGCGTCAACGTAATATCCACGCCGCGCGGGTTACGCGAGAAGGTGTCGAAACCGTCGTCACTGTAACGCTGCCGCTGGTAACCCGCGCGCGCGTTGAGATCGATCTCCGGCATGAATCGGCCGCGCGCACCAGTCTGCTCTTCGCCGGCCGCACGAAATGCGTGCCACTGCGACTGGACCTCCGGATTGGACAGTACCGCCTCCATGGCGGCGTCCCGGAGTTCCTCTGGCGGCGCTGCATGCGCAGACACCCCCACCGCCATCGCCACGGCCGCCGTCAGGCCGACGAGAGCCCCCTTGCTGATCACAGTCCCGAATCGCTTCATCGCTCTTGTCCTTTCATTTGGCACGGACACCCCCCAGAACGACCTCTGCCGGGCTTTTTTCTTGCCGGTCAGAAAAGTTCTGGTTATCAAAACTTTTGAATACTAGGGACCACCCCCAGGTGGCACAACTCTCGCTTCCTTCGCCGGCTAACGCTCGCTAAACGGAAAACGAAAAAGAAGTGATATTAAGGATGATTTTCTCTTTGCGAATCTGGCTTTTGCCGTCAGCGTAGCCCATCATCGGGTGTGATGCGTAATCCGCTTTCACCGGAGGGCACGCCCACGTGCTTCTGTCTTGTGCCCGCACCCCCTCACAAGTGACCCGGCTGCTCGGCGTCGTGCTGATGCTGGCGCTGGGCACGTGGACCCTGGGTACTTCCGACGCGGGGCTCGAAGACTTCGCGCAACTGGAGGAGGTCGCCGCCATCCGGTACGGCCCGGAGACCGCGGAGCGGGTCCGTGAATGGCGCGAGTTGCTCGAATCGCTGGCAGACGAAGACGAGCAAACCCAGATCGCACGGGTGAACGAGTTCTTCAACCGTCTATTGCGTTATCAGGACGATCAGGTCACCTGGGGCCAGGAGGACTTCTGGGCGACGCCGCTGGAGGCCATGGACAAGGGTGCCGCCGACTGCGAGGACTACTCGATCGCCAAGTACGTCAGCCTGCGCAAACTGGGCATCCCGGATGAACGTCTGCGGCTCTTTTACGTGCGCGCCCGTATCGGCGGCCCGGGCAGCAACCTGAGCCAGGCCCATATGGTCCTGGGCTACTTCGAAACTCCGCGCGATGAGCCCCTGGTTCTCGACAATCTGATCACCCGTATCGAGCGCGCCGGGGAGCGCGACGATCTGACGCCAATCTTCTCGTTCAACAGTCGGGGCCTCTGGCCCGACGGCGCATCACAATCACAGGCCGACCCGACGGCCCGGCTGTCCCGCTGGCGCCGGGTCCTGGAACAGCTGGCGGAATACGGTCTCGATCTTGAACAACCCATCAACCCGACCCCATAAAGAGGGCGCAGGCATGACGTTGAGAAAACAACTCTGGATCGCAGTGGCCATCATCATGCTGCTCGCGCTGCTGGTGAGCATCGTCGCCAGCACGTTGTCGGCACGCAACTACCTGGCCCAGCAGATCCTGACCAAGAACATCGACAACGCCGCCTCGCTTGCCCTGTCGCTTTCCCAGCTGCCCAAAGACGACACGACCGTCGAACTGCAGATTGCCTCCCAGTTCGATACCGGCCACTACCGCCATATCCGGCTCGAGGATCCCACGGGCGATCTCATGCTGGAACGACGCAATCCCGAAGCGCCGCGGGGTGTCCCGATGTGGTTCATCGACACCCTGGATTTCGATGTCCGCCCCGGGGTGGCACAGGTGTCCGACGGCTGGTCGTCCTTTGGCACGCTGATCGTCGAGAGCCAGACCAATTACGCATACGAAGAACTCTGGGCCGGCACCCTTCGATTGACGGCAATCTTCACGGTGGGGCTCCTGGTCATCGGTTTACTGGGGTCGTTCCTGCTCGGACGACTCATCCAGCCCCTCCGGCAAGTCGTGGACCAGGCCGAAGCGGTCGGTGCACGCCGCTTCATTACCACCCCGGAACCGCGCACATGGGAATTCCGCGCCCTGGTACGTGCCATGAACCAATTGACCGAGCATGTCCGCGCCATGCTCGTTGAAGAGTCGAGACGACTGGAACGCCTGAAGACCCGACTGCAGCACGATGACGTGACGGGCCTGCTGGCTCGGGAGCCCTTTCTCGCCCGCCTGCAGGCCACGCTGGATAACCGACATGCGGGTTCCTCCGGCAGCCTCGTGGTGCTCCGCATCCACGACCTGGCCACGATCAACCAGATCGTCGGCCACCAGAATCTCGATGCGCTGCTCGCGCGAATCGCGAAGGTCGTGGAACAGGCCGTCGCCCATACCGAGTATGGCGCCGCCGGACGGCTCAACGGCTCCGACATCGCGGTCTTTGGTGACAGTATCGCGGACAGTCACCGCTTCGCGCAGTCCCTTCTGGGCGGCGTTCGGGATGCGCTCGGCGACGACGCACCCGACGCCCTGACGCTTCATGTTGCCGCGACCCTCTACCACCCTGAAGACACCACCGGGGAGGTTCTTGCGCGAGCGGATCTCGCGTTGGCACGGGCGGAACTGGAGCCCGGCGATGCAGTCGCCCACGAGCCCCATGCCGCCCTTCCCTATTCGGACCAGCATCAATGGCGGGCGGCCATCACCGACGCGCTAGACCAACACGGGGTCGAGCTGGGCCGGTTTCCGGTGATCGATGCCGACCAACAGCTGATGCATCACGAAGCGCCGATGCGCCTGTTACTCGACGGCGAACGGCGACCCGCGGGCTATTTCATGCCCTGGGCCGTGCGCCTCGATCTGATCCGCCGGCTCGACGACGCCGTCCTGGAAGCGGCCCTGTCTCAGCTGCAATCGCCCGACGAACGCCTGGCCATCAACCTCTCGGTCGACAGCCTGCGTGACACCCACTTCCGTCAGGCCCTCGAGTCCCGGTTGCAACTCGAACCCCAAGCGGCGGGGCGCCTGTGGGTCGAGTTCCCGGCTCGTGGTGCACTCGCACACCCTGCGGAACTTCGCGATCTCTGCCGCATCGCGCGCCTGACGGGGTTCACCGTGGGGCTCGAGCACGCAGGACCGGAAGCCTTTCAGGCGCACGACCTGACCACCTTTGGCCTCCATTATGTCAAACTGCAGGCTTCCCTGGTCCACGGCGTGCATCGCTCCAGCGAGACCCAGGCCCTGATACGCGGGCTTTGCACCCTGGCCCACTCCATCGGGATCCTTGTGATCGCCGAAGGCTGTGACAGCAGCGACGACATCGAACTGCTGATGGACGCCGGCATTGATGCCGTCACGGGGAGCGCCGTCCGGGAACCGACGCGTTAGGGAGACGCCGATTCAATCGCGCCGGATCGCTGGCTTCCGCATCTTCACTCGTGCAGGAGCCAGCTGGCCGCCCTGACCGGGCCAGCGACGGCCCGGTACTCGCCCCGCACGAACCCGCCTTTCTCAGGGATTCCCTTCCGGCACAGAAAAAGGCCCGGGCCGCACCGCGGCGCCGGGCCCTTGATCCCGATGGCAGAGACCGCTACTGATCGATAGAGAGGTGCCCGTTATCGATCAGGGTCTGGATAAAATCGTACGACGAGTCGAAGCCATCCATGCTGATCCCTTCCAGCGTGATGGCGTAATCGGCACCGCCCGCGTCACTCCCCAGCATGCCGCCCGAGCTGATGTGCAGCACGGTATCCTCGCCCTGCGCTTCCGCCATCAGGTACTGGTCGATCGTCTCCTGGCTCGCGCTGGACAGGAGCTCGCCGAGCGTGATCTGGGCACCGGGGTCGTTGCTCTCCAGGCTGAAGCCCTGGATCACGAAGCGCGCCGGATCCTCCATGCTGCCTTCACCACCCTGCGACACGACAAAGATGTCCTGATCCGAATCGACCGTCAGGAAATTCGCACCGAAGGAAAAGGCCTCTTCGCCACCCGCGGGATAGAACTCCGCATCCTCGCCCTGACCCACCTGCACCGAAAGGTCGACTGGCTTCACCGCGAACGCGCTTTCGTCCCCACTGGCTCCAGGACCCGTACTCCCGCCCTGGAATGCAATGAAGGCGAACGTCTCGCCACCAAGCTCCAGGAAGCCATTCTCATCCACATCGCTGGCCAGATCGCGGGCATCACCGATCCGCACACCCTCGGCGTCGTACAGGTGATAGGAACCGCCGTTAATGGCGCCCTGGACCTGGAACACGGCCGTATCGGTCGGGCTGACCAGCGTAAAGAGCAGGGCCTCGCCGAACTCGATCGCGTTGGGGTCATCCGAAGCCCCTTGGTGGTCGATCGCGAAAAAGCCATCCTGATGCGAGACGGCTGCACTCTTCGAACCGGTCTCCTTCAGGTTGTTCGCATTCGCCATCGTCCCCTGAACATCACTGCCGCCAACCGTGTGGGCAGAAGCCATCAGATCCGGCACCAGATCCGGCGGCTCTTCGCCACTCGGCTCGGGCACGGGAGCCACGCCACTACCGGTATCCACGAGATCGTCCATCCCGGACAGGACCACCGTGCCCTCGATCGTTACATTCAGCTGATTGCCATCCACCAGGCCGGCGCGAATCGCTGCGGCCCCGGCCTCGGTCAGGACCACCACCCAGTTGCCCGAGCCGTCCTGGGCCAGCACCAGGTAGGCTGTATCCCCACCCACGATGCTGTAGGCGATCGCCCCGGCCAGTGATGGGTCCAACCCGTCCAGATTCAGGACGTGAGACACATCGAAAACCACGTCACCCGCCGCGGCGTCATTCGCATCTTCGTAGCCGTATCCCGCTGTCACCGACACCGATACTGCAAGGGTCGGGTACGCGACAGGGGGGGGATCCACGGGCGGTGGATCGACAGGCGGCGGTTCGACCGGAGGCTGGTCTACCGATGGATCGGTCGGTGACGTACCGGGCGGAATGCCCGTCTCGATCCCTTCTCCCCCGGGAACCGCTACGGTCTCGCCCAAGGCGTCCGGCCGATCGAAGGCGTTCACCGGGAAGGTGTAGTTAATCGGCTCCATAGGCTCGCTAATGCGCGCGACGCGGACAAACCCGCCCCCTTCGCTCTCACCGCCCTCCAGGCCCGCTGCGGGAGGTGCGATCAGCTCATCCAGCGACTCACCGCGGTCGAGGGCGGCAATCACTTCTTCCGCCGTCGGGATCTCCGGATTATCGGCCCGCCCGCTCTCCGCCAGGGCCTCGCCCATCAGGGCCTGCTGGCCCTCGCCAAGCGAAACGGCGACACCGTCCATCCCTTCCAGTTCCACCGACGCGCCGCGCAGCGGGATCACTTCCTCGCCCGCATACACCGGATCGCCCACGGCAAGCACTCTCGAGTTGCCCTCGGCATCCCGCGCAATCACCGTCCCGGTCAACGCCTGTACGGTGGCCACCACAGCATTCACAGCCATTGTCCCCCTCCTACGCCGATCCTGCAGACCGGCCCATACGAACGCTCTCGCGTCCCGTCTCAATCCAGTTGTTGCGTATCACCCGATTGAGCGACCACAGACACACTCGACCCTATCGCGCCTCGTCTACTTGCCGACGGGCCTAAAGCAGGCCCTCATCGTCTTCCACCAGGGTCAGACGTTGCGCCGAGGCGCGAAGATCCTTGCGCCCCAGCAGCTTCTTCTGTGCGGCCTCCGGCAAATCCGTAAACCGGATCACGCCTTTGTCCGTGAGCACCTCGACCAGGTCCTCCAGCACGCGAATCAGCTCCAGGTCGGAGGCCTGCAACGCCGCCGGCGCTGCCTCCCCACCATCCCCGCCGAGAAACGCCAACATCTCCGGCGCATCCGCTGCCACGAACTCCGTGCAATCGGCATTCGCCTCGCGGCTCACCTGGTCGATCCTGCCTTCCGTATCCCGTCTCACATACATGCGCGGCCCCTCCGGCCGTTTCCGACTCAGCTTCCCAGACTACACCCCCAGACACGAAAAAGCCCCGCCGATTTGCACCGGCGGGGCTTTATCTACGACCGCTTACTGGTCGATCGTCAGCTGCCCGCTATCCAGCATATCCTTGACGATATCGTCGCTGTACTGGACGTCCTTCAACGTGATGACCTGATTGGCATTATCGGTGTCACCATTCAGGCCGCCCTGGGAGTTGACGTAAAGCTTGGTGTCGGCGCCGTCCTGCTCGGCAATGATGTAGTCGGCAATGTTTTCCTCGCTCTCACCCTGAAGAAGATCCTTCAGGTCGAGAACGTTGTCGCCATTTCCAAAGTCGGTCACTACATCATTGGCGGGCGCGTCGCTCGTTCCTTCGTCACCCGCATTCCAGCGGAAAATGTCGTCTCCAGCTCCACCGGTGAGGATGTCGTCGCCACCACCCCCGATGAGGATGTCATCGTCGTCCGTACCGATAATAACGTCACTATCGGAGGAGCCTTCGAATACATTGTTGGGGCTGAAGGTCAGATCAAACGCCCCCGAATCGCTCCCGCCATCACTTCCCAACGGGTCACCGTCACCATCCATTGCTTCGAATTCAAAGGGAATGCTGAATCCGGACCCTTCACCCACGAGGCTACCAAAACCTCCGATACCGAAATTACCGGATCCCGGACCATGCGAGATGTGGATTTCGTCAAATGCGCCTACGCCCGACACTGTCGTGCCCGTTCCGTCTCCAACCAGCTCGCCATCGAGAAACACGCTCCATGCAACGTTCGCACCCGGGCCTTGTTCGCCCCAGGTCTCGAGTTCCAGCGACTGCAGGGTTTCACGGACATCTGTAGTTCCGGCCTGGACGAATTCCGCTTTCAACGTTTCTCCCGAACCGATGCGTGGACCGCTCCCGACACCGAAGGAGTTAGCGGAGAAGTTGACGGAGGTAGGATCCCCCCCGGAGTCCGTAGCAGTAAATCGAATGGCCAGATCGGACCCAGCGCTTTCGATCACTTCTCCCGTATTCCCCCCATTTTGAGGCGCAAAGAACCCTAGATCCTCGGCATTGATTGCATCCAGGTCCTTTTGCAGTGAGACGGTGTACAGTCCAGTCTCAACATCCAGTAATGCCGTGAACACCACGGTATCTTCGCCAATGAAACCCGTTAATGTCCCATCACTGGATTCGAACCATACTTTTTCACCCCCGGACGTCAGGTTCGTGGTTTCGCCTGGTGTCCCTGAATCGACAAGGATGTAGTCTTTGCCGTCGTCATGATCGATGTAGGCTTCGTTTATAGTGAATGAGGTAATCGAAGCGCCATCCACGTCTGCGCCAATTCGCAGCCCGGAGTCACCAGTCAGGGTGGTACCGGCTTCCGTGCTCAGCACGCCAGTGGTTGAATCCTCCACGACCGGAACGTCATCCACAATGGTGACATTGACCGCATCATTCGCGGTACCACCGTTGGTGTCCGTGACCGTGACATTAATAGCATCTTTCTGCAGTTCGTCACGCCCCTGCTCTGGATGGTCGGCTGCATCGGTCAACGTATAGCTATAGGTGACGGTGTAGATTCCGTCATCGTTGCCGGTAAAGCCAGTGATCTCCAGCGTGCCCTTGGAGGTATCGACACTCAGCGGGTTGGCTTCACTCGCGTCATTGAGCTGATCGATATTGAACGTCTGGTTGAAATCGGATCCGGCGAACGTCAGGCTGGCGACGCCCGCGGAAGCCGTAATAGTGAACTGACCGTTCTGCGTCAGCGCATCCTCATCCGGATTCGTACCATTCGCCAGGTTCGCCTCGTCGACCGTCACGTCCGTATCACCAAGCCCTGTGATCTCGGGTCCAGGAACGGGGTCGGAATCCGGCACGGGCACCTCAATCGCCGCCTGCGCATCATCCGTCAGGACGAACGGGTTCACACCACCATCCGCGATGGTCACTGTGCCCTCGACCTCCGCAGCCAGCTCGTTGCCCGATACCTGACCGTTGCGGATCGCCTCAGCACCGGCGTCGGTCAGCACCACATTATTGCCGTCCAGAGCCAGATAACCGCCGCTGTCCTCGTTCAGCGACAGAGCGATCTCGCCCGCCAGGTCGCCGTCGATGCCATCAAGGTCCAGATCGGTCGTGACCTCGAACACCACATCATTCTCGGCCGCCGACTGCGGCCAACCGTCGGTCGTGCCATCCACCAACTCCAGGCCAACCGTCAGCGTCGGTTCCGGTGTCGGTACCTCCTCCAGGCCAGCAACATCCTCGTCCGTTAGCGTGAAGCTATCCACGTCCTGCGTGCCGGTCACCGTCACACTGGCACCCGCCGGGTCAAACTGGCCATTGCGGATCGCCTGGGCACCATCGTCCGTCAAGACGATGGCGTCGCCCGCCTCGTTCAACGCGAAGTAGCCTTCGTCGTTGCCATCGGTGATCTCATAGCTCACCTCTCCGCCCAGATCCGGATCGATTCCGGCGTACTCGGTCGCGCTGCTCAGCGTGAACGCCAGCTGGCCTTCCGCGGCCTGGTCACTGCTCTCCAGTTCCAGCGCCGCCGTCACCGTCACATCCAGACTCGGCTCCGGCATCGGAACCTCGATGCCCGCTTGCGCATCATCCGTCAGGACGAACGGGTTCACACCGTCCTCGGCGATGGTCACCGTGCCCTCGACCGACGCCATCAACCCGTCCAGGCCCACCTGGCCATTACGGATCGCCGCCGCACCGTCGGCTGTCAGCACCACGTTGCTACCTTCAAGCGCCAGATAACCGCCGCTGTCCTCGTTCAGCGACAGAGCGATCTCGCCCGCCAGATCGCCGTCGATGCCATCCAGGTCCAGGTCGGTCGTGACCTCGAACACCACATCGTTCTCGGCCGCCGACTGCGGCCAGTCCTCCGGCGTATCCACCGCCGACATACCCACAGTCAGCTCCGGCTGTGGAGTCGGTACCACCACACCACCTTCGGCGCTGGCTTCGAGCATGAAGGTATTGACGAGGCCTTCACCGATCGTCAGCGAGCCCTCGATGGTCACGTCAAGATCGTTTCCTGAAACCTGTCCGTTCTGGATCGCTCTGGCACCTTCCTCGCTCAGTACGACCGACCACTGGCCCCAGTCATTCTGTGAAAGCTCAAGGTATTCGCTGTCGCCACCAACGATCTCGTACGAGAAATCGCCCAGCGAGGGGTCGATGCCATCAAAGTCAGCCTGAGGGTTGATCCAGAATACCGGCATGCCTGCTTCAACTGCCGACGCGGGGAACCCAAAATCTCCGGCCACGTTATCCGCGCCGACACTGAGTTGCTGCAGATCAGGCTCTTGACCCTCAGGCAGCTGGTCCGCCGGAGGCATATAAAAGACTTCTCCCGGCCAAAGTTCGACATCAAACGTCGGCTGCGGGACCTCCACCGCAACGGCTGAAACTTCCGTCGCCGAAACCGGACCGATTCCCTCGATTTCCACGGTGCCCTGAACTTCGACAGAAAACTCGTTATTGGGTACCTGTCCATTCTGCAAGGCCCATGCGCCCTGCTCGGTCAACACGACGGCTGGATTGCCCTCGGAATCCGTACCAATCGCCAGATAGTCCGAATCGCCCCCAACAATTGCATATCCGATCGGGCCCGCGGCCGTATCCGGCAATCCGTCCAGATCCAACGTGGAATCAAGGCTGAACACCGCCAAACCCGTACCGGGTTGTTCAGAGGGCGACACGTCGGCCTCTTCGACCCGAGCGGACATGACGTCTGGACTTTGGGGACGAATATCCGCTACGACCCGCGAGACCATCTCACTGAGCGGTGTAACGCTGATGACGAGGCTGGGTTCCGGTACCACTTCGTCGGTGGTTGTCCCCGTGTCGTCTGTCGTTGTCCCGATCCCAGTATCCGCGAGCGTCCCTCCATCTTCACCGCCAGCTTCACCGGGGCCGCGCAGGGAATTCGAGTCATAGGCGTAGGTGACCTGGCCTACTTCCTCGGAGCCGCGGGTGACACGGACGAAGCTACCGCCCTCACCGGCGACACCGCCGTCCAGACCGGCGGCCGGGGCCTCGATCAGATCCGTGATGTCTTCTCCCCGATCCAGAGCCGCAATGATCTCCTCAACGGTGGCGTCGGCTACCTCGGCGTCCTGGGATTCGGGTTCGGCGGATTCGGCAAGGTCCGCGGTAATGGTGGCCGATTCGTTGCCGGCCAGCGTCATGGTGGACCCGTCCTCGAAGGCCATTTCGATGAAGGCACCGTCTTCAGCGATCACTTCTTCGCCATGGAAGATTGGGTCGCCCGGCTGCAGGACGCGGGTGTTGCCATCCTCGTCCCGCGCAATGACGGTGCCGACAATGGATTCAACGGTCGCTACGACGACTTCGGACATGACGATCCCCTTGGATACGTTACTAGTTGAAAGTTTTAGCTGGATAGGATCCTAGGGGAGCGGCCGCTGGCGCGACAGCTGTACTGAAGTACAGGTGGGCAGGAGGAACGGCCGTAGGACTCGACCGGGAAAACCAGATGCACTCGTAACGATCTGGGTCTCGATTTCGGGCGAGATGATTGGCCGCATCCACGAATCGAGCGAGTCGAGAGCCGAAGGCGAGCCATCCGTCAGGCGGCGCGGCCCGCAAGATGGTCATGTGGGTCGCGAACCCCATCACCCCCGGACGACGACCAGAAGGATCGCCTGGACCGGATCAGGCCGTGGGCCAGGACTCGCGCAGACGCGTAAGGTGCAGGACGAGCTGAACGCGATCGTCTACGTCGAGCTTCTTGAAGACCGACCCAAGATGCATCTTGACCGTGCGCTCGGTCATGCCGAGCTGGCGTGCGATTTCCTTGTTGTGCGCGCCTGTGGTCACGGCCAGGGCGACCTGGCGTTCGCGCGGGGTCAGCTCCTCGAAGCCCTCGGGCGGCGTTTCCGGATCACGCGGCTGCACGCTGCGCACCGTACGGATCATGCGGGTCATCAAATCGGGGCCCACCCACAGACCGCCCCCGGTGACTGTGGTTGCAATCGTTCGTAGCTGGGCGACGTTCGCCAGGGTGTGGCAGTAACCGTGTGCGCCGGCGTCGAAGGCACGGATCCCTTCTTCGTCGTTCGGGTGGCGGGAGTGCACGATCACGCGGTGCACCCGCGTGCGCTGCCTGACCTGCTGGTCCCAGTCGGCCAGATCCGTCCCCACCCAGCACGCCTCGGCGCCCTCGGGCAGCGCCGCGGGAAACGGCGGCCGGAGCACCTGGGCGTCCGGAAACGCCGCCTCCCAGCGCGGCGACGGCCGCGAATCTTGATCGATCAGGAAGATCTGCATGTCTCTCAGCGCTCCGTAAAGGCCAGATCGCCCGCGCGGAGGATCGGCTTCAGCAGGTACTGCAGGATGGTTCGTCGCCCGGTGATGATGTCCACCTGGGCCACCATCCCGGTCATGATCTGGTGCTCCTCGTCAAAGCCGGTCTCTTCGGTCCGCACGCGGACCTTGTAGAAGGTGTTGCCATCGTCGTCCGTGATCGTGTCCGGGCTGATGTGTTCGACGGTCGCCTCCAGCCCGCCATAGATCGCGAAGTCATACGCCGTGAACTTCACCCGCGCCTGCAGGCCCGGCCGTAGATAGGCGATATCCTGTGGCGATACTCGGGCCTCGATCAGGAGTTCGTCCTCCAACGGGACCACCTCCGCTACCTCGCGTCCCGGGGAGATGACACCGCCCCGAGTGGTCACGAACATCCTCTGCACAATCCCGGTCATCGGGGAGCGCACCTCGGACAGGCGCACACGGTCCTCGAGCCCTTCGGTCCCCTCGGCCAGCTCCTGCAGGCGGCCCAGCGTGTCGGCCAGCTCGGCGCGCCACTGGTTGCGGAAATTGAGCCGCACCTCGCGGATCTTCTCTTCCGCCTCCTCGATGGCGGCATTCAGGCGGGCGATCTGCGCCGTGGCCTGGTCGCGATCCCCACGCGCATTGGACACCTCCCGCTGCAGGCGGAGCACTTCCACCTCCGAAACCGCCCCGCTTTGAACCAGCGGCTCGGTAACGTCCAGTTCCCGGCTGGCCAGTTCCAGTGCCCGCACAGCCTGGGTGCGGCGCGCCCGTACCTCGTTCAACTCCTCCTGGCGCTGGCGCATCTGTTCCTCGGCAATCCGGATGCGCGAGTTCAGCTCCGCCAGGCTTTCTTCATACAGTCGCTGTTCCTGCTCGACGATAGCGGGTGGGCCCTGCTGTAAGTCCGGCGTAACGAGGAAAGGCGTATCCGAAAGTAACGCGATCAGCCGGGCTTGCCGGGCGCGGAGCGAAAATTCGCTCGCGCGCGCTTCGCCCAGATCGGAAAGGAAGCGGGTGGGGTCGATCCGCACCAGGACATCGCCGCGCTCAACGACGTCACCCTCGCGCGCCAGAATCTCCGAGACCACACCCCCATCCATCGATTGCAGCACCTGGAGGTTCTGTGAGGGAATCACGCGCCCATCGCCCCGCGCGACCTCGTCGATCTCCGCCACCGAGGCCCAGTACACTAGCAAGGCCAGGGTCACCAGAATGCCGTACAGCAGCGCACGGGCCCGCAAGGGTTTCTCCTGGATCTGGGTCCAGTCGGCATCCGAAGCCCAGTTCCGGTGGTCCGAGCCCCCCTTGGCCAGCCAGGGCCGAAAGATCCGGTCCACCATGGGCGCGCCAACCTTGCCGGCGCGATCCATCCCGCGCCCGAGGTCTTCGAACCCCTGTCCTTCCTTTCGCTTGCTCACGCCTGCGCCTTCCCAACGCGGCCTTCCCGCAGGGCCTGGACGACCTGGTCCTTCGGCCCATCCGCCACCACGCGGCCCTGATCCAGCACGATGATGCGATCCACCAGTTCGAGCAGCGAGGTGCGATGGGTCACGATCACCGCCGTGCGCCCCTCCATGAATTCGGCCAGGCGACGCTTCATCGCCTGCTCGGTCGAGTTGTCCATGGAGCTGGTGGGTTCGTCCAGCAGAAGCATGTTCGGCTCGTGCAGCACCGCACGCGCCACCCCGACACTCTGTTTCTGACCTCCCGACAGGCGCCCGCCGCGTTCCCCCACCTGCATGTCGATGCCCTGCGGATGGGTGTTGATCAGATCCTCGATACCGGAAATCGCGATCGCCTTGCGGATCGCCTCGTCCGACGCCAGCGGATCACTGGCGACCAGGTTCTCCCGGAGGCTGCCGTAGAAGAGCGTCACCTCCTGCCCCACATACCCGATGGAACGACGCAGCTCTGCCGGGTCGAGCTGACGCACGTCGATGCCGTCGACCATTACCGCGCCGCCAGTCGGCTGGTACAGGCCCATGATCAGCTTGGCCAGTGTGCTCTTGCCGGAGCCCACCCGCCCCAGGATCGCCACATGCTCCCCCGGCTGGATGCGCAGCGAGACGTTGCGCAAGGCCGGGTTGGGCTGCTCGGGGTAGGCAAAGTCCACATTGCGGAACTCGATCGCCCCCTCGAAGCGATCGCGACTGAGGAACGTGGTTTCCGGAGGCCGCTCCACCGGCAGCGTCATGATCTCGTTAAGGGAGCCCAGCGCGGTGGAAGCCTGGTGATATTGCATCAGCAGCCCCGCGGTCTGGCTGATCGGCGCCATGGCCCGGGAGGAAATCAGGTAGGCGGCAATCAGGCCGCCCATCGACAGATCCCCTTCCATCAGCAGGAACACCCCGAGGACGATAATGGCCACCCCGACCGTGTGCTGCGCCCACAGCGCGGTGTGCGTGACGCTCGCCGTGAGCAGGCGATTCTGCGCGCTGGTACGCGCCAGGTGGGCCGTCGAACGCTCCCAGGTCGCCTGGACTCGCCCCTCGGCGCTCAGCGCCTTCAGGGTTTCCGCACCGGCAAGGCTTTCCACCAGCGTGGAGTTGCGCTGCGCAGCGACGCGATAGCTCTCCTCCGCCAGCGCATGCAGCTTGCGGTGGATCGCCGTCGCGTACAGCAACAGCACCAGCGCACCAATCAACACCGGTACCGCTAGCGGCCAGGCAATCAACGCGATGATCGCAATGAACAACAGTGAAAAAGGCAGATCGACAAAGGCGATGATCGTCGCCGAGGAGATGAAGCTGCGCACCGACTCGAACGCGCCGATATTGGACGCGAACGAGCCCACCGAGGCCGGGCGGTTCTCCATGCGCAGGCCCAGCACCCGCTCCATGATGTGCGAGGACAGCTTTACGTCCGCCCGCATCGCGGCCTTGTCGACAAAATGACTGCGCATGGTGCGCAAGACCAGATCGGCGATCAGCACGATCACCACGCCCGCCGCGAACATGAAGAGTGTTTCCGTCGCGTGGTTGGGGACGACGCGATCGTACACGTTCAGCACGAACAGCGGCATCGCCAGGGCAAAAAGGTTGATCATGACCGCCGCCACGAGCACGTCGCGGTAGAGCGGTCGGTTCTCGCGAATCACGCGCCAGAACCAGTGGCCCTTGTCTTCTTTCGAAACGCGCGGCGCCCGCGCATCCATCCGAAACTCGGGACGGACATAAATCGCTCGGCCCAAGTAGCGCGACTTCAGGCGATCGAGCGGAACTTCGATGACTGCGTCACTCACCTCCGGGTCAACCACGTGAGCCACACTCTTGTCCTCGTTCCAGCCCACGAGGACCCACGCTTCGTGGTTATCCAGCAGCAACAAAGCCGGGAGGAGTTCGTCTTTCAGTGCCCGCGCCTCGCGCGTCACCGTTCGCGTGGTCATGCCTGCGCGACGCGCCGCGCGATCCACGAGGGACGGGCTAAGCCGTCCGTCCTCCAATGGGAGGCCCGCACGGGCCGAATCCGCCGTCAGGTTCAGGCCATGGGTTCGCGCGATGAGTATCAGACCGCCCAGAAGGGGATCGGGACGATCGCGGGAATCTAAAACCGGAAGTGGCGCGGTAGCCGCCGACTCTTCGACTGCGGGGCCTGAGTCCGACGCTCGTTCATCGGAATCAGGCCCCGCGGAGTCATCCCGTTCGTCGATGTCTTGGCGGTTGATAGGTATCCCTCGGAAGGCAGCTTCGGTAGGGGGAGATGCGCGCCCGAGCAACCGATGCGGCCTTTACAACGTTAATTACGTCACAACTTTGCCCCGCCCTCACTCGCAGCACAAGGCAGACGCCATCCTTCGCTTCACGACGGATTAACGCGCCTTCGAGCACGAAAGAATCGACGCAGTTGGTCACCGGCCTTTTCGGCCCGAACACCGCATACCACCTCAATTTGGTGGTTGTGAGAGGGATGGTGGATCAGATCCAGCGCGCTCCCTGCGGCGCCGGTTCGCGGGTCGGTCGCGCCATATACCAGGCGGGCTACCCGGCCATGGATCATGGCGCCGGCACACATGCTGCATGGCTCCAGGGTCACGTAGAGGGTGGTGCCCGGCAGCCGATAGTTCTGCAAGCGCTCGCCGGCTTCGCGCAGCGCCCGGATCTCGGCATGCGCCGTCGGGTCGTGCAGCGCGATGGGTGCATTGTGGCAGGCGGCCAGGCAGGTGCCATCGGCGTCCACCAGGACTGCGCCGACCGGGACCTCGCCGGCTGCGGCCGCCCGATCCGCCAGGGACAGGGCGCGCTCCATCCAGTAGTCCGCCGCGCCCGGGGCGTCGGGCGCCGGACCGGTCTCGCCCGGCGCCACGCTACGCGCCACTGGTGGGCCCCGGGGGCGGCTCGTCCAGCGCCGCCTCGATCGCCCGGACCAGCTCCGACGGCTTCTTCTGCGGCGCGAACCGCCGGATCACCCGGCCGTCGCGACCGACCAGGAACTTGGTGAAGTTCCACTTGATGCCCTGTGTGCCCAGGGCCCCCGGCGCCTGTTCCTTGAGGTATCGAAACAGCGGATGGGCCTCGGCACCGTTCACCTCGACCTTCGCGAATACCGGAAACGACACCGCGAAGCGCGTGCCGCAGGCGCGGATCTTCCCGGCGTCCCCCGGTTCCTGACCTCCGAATTGGTTGCACGGAAAACCCAGCACGCGAAACCCCCGTTCACCGTAGCGTTCGGCCAGGGCCTGCAGACCCTCGTACTGCGGCGTGAAACCGCACTCGCTGGCCACATTCACGATCAGCAGGACATCCCCCCGCCAGGCGGCCAGCGGCTGCTCGTCGCCGTCGAGTAGCGGGGCGGAAAAATCGAAGACGTCGGTCATTCGCGCATCCCGTGCCCGGACTCCCGCAGCGCTTCGTCTTCCAGCTCCGCCAGCACGTCGGCAGTGGCTTGTGAGAGTGCGGCCACCAGGCGTGAGGCCGACCGCCGGTCGATCGTGTGGGCCGCCTCCAGGTGCACCAGGCGCGCATGCGTATCCGTGCGCAGCTGGGCCCGCAGTCCGACGCGGCCCGTGCCCTGTACGGCTTCACCGGTGTCCACAGCGCTCAGTGCCTCCAGATTGGCGGCATCCAGATCGCCGTACAACGCCGTGACGAGGACGTGCAACTGCACCGCCGGTCGCCCCTCGGCCCAGGCGTCCGCCGCGTTATCCACCAGTTCGATGGCGGTATCGTTGCGGGTCCACCGTTCCCGCAGCAGCTGCTCGAACTGCTCGGCCGGCCGCAGGAACCACTCGTTGTAGTAGTCCGACTCGTAGCGGTGATCCCCCAGGCGATAGACCAGTCCCTTGCCCGAATAGGCCGGCGCCACGCGCACCGATCCCAGCTCGACCGCCAGGGGCTCGGCGTCTCCGGCCATGCGCGGCGCCGGCTCGGCGGGCAACTCCAGCAGGAACCACGAGCGGTCAACGGCCTCGCGTTCGGGGATCAGCGTGCAGCCGCCCAGTGTCCAGGCGATCAGCAGCAGCAGTGCGGCAACGCTCCATCGGGTCATCCATCTACTCCTTGTCCATGGTGCTGCGGGGCGGCGGGGCACCGAACAGCGCGCCCCCCGGGTTGCGGCGTACGTCATCGGACAGGCTGCGCAGTCCGGCAATCGCGGCCTGCAATTCGTCCAGGGTTTCCAGCAGCTTGGCCTCGCTCACATCCATGCCCCGATCGAGGCGTTCGACCATCGAATCCATCCGGTCGACCAGCCGTCCGACATCCGCCGCTTCGGCCGTCTCGCGCAGTTCCCGCAGCGCGGCCCGCGTCTCGCTGGGCAATGCCTGGGTATCCGGGTGCTCGATCAGGCGCTCGACCGACTCCATCACCCGGGTGGCCGTGCGGGTTGTCGTCTGCAGCTCCTCGATCATTTGATCCGCCTGGTCCGCCAGGCGGGCGGTATCCAGGTCCCGGATCGTGGTCTCCACCGTGACCAGCAGGCTCGTCAGGTTGTCCACCACACCCTCGATGTCCAGCTCGTCGATACGCTTGAGGAGGTTCTCGGCATACTCCAGAAACTGCATGGCGGTACTTGGTGCGGACGGGATGTAGATACCCTCCGGGTCCCAGTCATGTGCCAGTGGCGGATGGGCCTCGGGGTCCGAGAAGTCCGCCTCGAGATAGTTCATACCAGTGATTCCCTGAGCGGCCATGCGGACCCGAAGCCCGGCATCGATCAGGTTTTCGAAGACCTCCACGCGGAACTCGCCCTCCTGCGCACTGGCCGCAAAACGATCCGGGTACAGCCGCGCCCGCACCATCACGTAGCGTTTGCGATCGCGCGGCGGGATATCCGCCTCGTACACCACCGAGGTAAACGTCATGTCGGTCACCTCGCCAATGGTCACCCCGCGGAACTTCACGGGCGCCCCCACCTCCAGGCCCTGGATCGACGCGTCCATGTACGTCTCGATCTGGATCGACGGGCGCAGGAGATTGCCCGCCGTCAGGATCAGGAGCGCCGCGACCAGCGCGGCCAGCCCCCCGAGGATGAACAGCCCCAGCCGGAAATGATGTCGGGCACTCATGCGGGCCTCTCCTCGTCGGAATCCGTCCGCCGCAGGAAACGCTGTACCCACGGGTGGTTCGATGTATCGCGCAGGGTGGCCGGGTCGCCCTCGGCCGCAATCCCCTGACTCTCCTTGTCGAGCATAATCACCCGGTCGGCGATCGCAAAAATACTGGCCAGTTCGTGACTGACGATCACGATCGTCATGTCCAGGGTGCGGGCCAGACGCTGGATTAGCCGGTCCAGATCGGCCGAGGTAATCGGATCGAGCCCGGCCGAGGGCTCGTCCAGGAACAGCACCTCCGGGTCCAGCACCATGGCCCGCGCGATCGCTGCCCGCTTCTGCATCCCCCCGCTGATCTCGGAGGGCATGAAATCGGCAAACGCCCCCAGCCCCACCAATTGCAGACGCGCCCGCGCGATCGCGTCCATCGCCTCGCGCGGCAGATCGGTATGGACCTCCAGCGGCAGGCGCACATTCTCCAGCAAGGTCATCGAGCCGAACAGCGCGCCCATCTGGTACATCACCCCCACGCGCCGCAGGATCGCCTCCCGCTGCGCCTCGTCGGCCTCGGCGATATCCGCGCCGGCCACCCAGATATGCCCGGCCAGCGGCTGGTAGAGCCCGATCATGTGCTTGAGCAGCGTGCTCTTGCCACTGCCGGAGCCGCCCAGGATCACGAAGATCTCGCCCCGACGCACGTCGAAGTTCAGATCACGCATCAGCACCAGATCGTCAAAGCCCATGGTCAGTCCACGGACGCGGATCACCACGTCGCGGTCGTCGTCAGGGTCCGTCGTGTTCGTGTGCGTCTGGTTCATGTGTCAGACCCCGAGATGGTAGAACAGCACGGCAAACACGCCGTCCAGCACCACGATCAGGATGATCGACGTCACCACCGCGCTGGTGGTGGACAGCCCCACCGAGGCCGCCCCGCTCCCGGTCTGCAGCCCGCGCAGGCACCCCACGCCGGCCACCACTAGGCCGAATACCACGGCCTTGACCAGCCCGGAAAACAGATCCGACGGGCTCAATGCGGATGTCACCTGGTTGAAGTACGCCACCCAGGGGATGCCGAAGCCCTGCATCACCACCGCGCCACCAATCAGCCCGATCATGTTGGCGTACAGCGCCAGCAGTGGCGCCACCAGCAAACCGGCCAGCACCTTCGGCAAAACGAGAAAGTGCACCGGATCCAGCCCCATCGTCTTCAGGGCATTGACCTCCTCGTTCACCTTCATGGTCCCGATCTCGGCCGCGAATGCCGCCCCGGAACGGCCGGCGAGCAGGATGGCCATCATCAACGGCCCCAGTTCGCGGAACAGCGAAACCGCCACCAGGTTCGCCACAAAGATCTCGCCGCCGAACTGGCGCATGGCGATCGCCGACTGAAACGCCAGGATCACCCCCAGCAGGAATGCAATCAGCGAGACAATGGGCAATGCCTGAAAGCCCGCGGCCTCCGCCACGCGCAGGGTGTCGCCCCAGCGCACCTGGCGCGGGCGCCGCAGAGAGCTGCCGATGGCCCGGGCCAGCTCGCCCACGAAGGTGAACTGCGAGTGGGCGGCGCGCCCCACGCGGTCGATCCCGTCCAGCAACCCCGGCCACCAGCCACGGCCCCGGGCGGCCCGCGCCGGCTCGACCGTCTCCAGCTCGCGGTATGGCGCCAGCTGGTCCCGGACCATCGACCCCATCCCTTCGAACCGGACCTCGGCCCCTGCCCTCCCGAGGTCCTGCTCCAGCGCATGCAGCAGTGCGGCCCCCGCGCCATCGCAGTATTCGACGCCCTCCATGTCGACGACCACATCCTGCGCCCCCGCCTGCTGCGCCAGATCGCGCACACGCCGCCGCAGTGTGCCCCAGTGACGTTCCACCGCATGCACATCCAGCCGCCCGGTCAGGCGCAGGCGGGGCGCCGGGTCGGCTGTGGCATCATATTCAAACGACTGTCGCCCACCGGCGGCCGTGGAATCCATCGCGCAACTCGCGTAGAACGTGCGGCCATGGTAGCCGCAACACGGCCCCGGGAACCATTCGCCCACCCGGAACATTCCAAGGCCTGTCCGCCATCACCAATCACGAGTCTCGCATGCCATCGGCTCAGGAAGCCCTGCAACAGATTGAACACGCACTCAACGAAGTGCTCCTCGGCAAACCCGAGCCGGTGCGACTGGCCCTGGCCTGTCTGCTGGCCAACGGGCACCTGCTGATCGAGGATCAGCCCGGTGTCGGCAAGACCACTCTGGCCCACGCCCTTGCCCGGGCGATGGCCCTCGACTACCAGCGGGTACAGTTCACCAGCGACCTGCTGCCCGGCGACGTACTGGGCGTCTCCATCTTCGAGCAGGGGAGCGGCGAGTTTCGCTTCCATCCCGGCCCCGTCTTCACCCAGGTGTTCCTGGCGGACGAGATCAACCGTGCGCCCCCCAAGACGCAAAGCGCATTGCTGGAGGCCATGGAGGAGCGCCAGGCCAGTGTCGAGGGCGCGACCCGCGCCTTGCCGGTACCGTTCTTCGTGATCGCCACCCAGAACCCGGAGGAGCAGGTTGGCACGCACCCGCTGCCGGAGTCCCAGCTTGACCGCTTTCTGATGCGCATCCAGCTGGGCTACCCGGATGCCGGAGCCGAACGCGCCCTGCTCGAGCGCAGCGGCCCGGCCCCAACGGCCGCGCCGGTCGCGGAGACCCACCCGACACCCCCGAGCCTGGCGGCCCCGCACCAGCTGCGCGAATGGCAGGACCAGGTGGCTGGCGTCCACGCGGATGCCGCAGTCCTCGATTACCTGCAGGGCCTGTTGAGTGCGAGCCGCGACCGGGCGCGCTTCGCCCACGGACTGTCGCCCCGCGCCGGGCTGGGCCTCCTGCGCGCGGCCCGGGCCCATGCCTTTCTCGACGGCCGCAACTACACCACGCCCGACGACGTCGCCCGTGTACTGCCCTCGGTCGCCGGCCACCGCCTGCGGTCACGCGAGCCGGAGAGCCCCGAACGCACGGTCGCACGCCTGATGGAATGCGTCCCGACTCCATGACCCGTTCCCCCCGCGCGCGAGGCCGCATGGCGCGACTGCGGGACGACGCGATCCGCTGGATCACCCGCCGCCACGCGCACGACGGTCAGGCGGCCCGCCTGGGCCGAGACCGCATCTACATCCTGCCCACGCGGGCCGGCTACACCCTGCTCGGGATCCTCCTGGTGATGCTCCTGGGTTCGATCAACTACTCCAACAACATGGCGTTCCTGCTGACCTTCCTGCTGGTCGGCATCGGCCACAACGCCATGTGGTACACCCACCGCAACCTGCTCGGCCTGCAGGTGGCCACCCTGCCCGTGCCGCCGGTCTTTGCCGGCCAGCCACTCGGTATCCCGCTGCGCCTGAGCGAGACAGACGGGCGCGCCCGCGAGGCTCTGGTGCTGCGTGTCGGCAACCGGGCGACGGGCCCGTTTCCGGTACCGGGCCGGGGCGCCGAAACCGCCCGCCTGGAACTGTCCGGTCAGCCGCGAGGGCTCTACCGTCTGCCGCGCCAGCGGCTCGACACCCGCTACCCGCTGGGCATCCTCGAGGCCTGGACCTGGCTGACGCTGACCCCGGAGATCGTGGTCTATCCGGACCCCATCGACCCGGGCGCCACACTCGGCGGGACCGGAGGAGACGAGGCGCCCGCCTCCACCGGCCACGCGGGGGATGCCCCGGACCAGATTCGCCCCTACCGACCCGGGGACCCGCCCGGACGCATTATCTGGAAGGCCTTTGCCCGCAGCGGAAAACTCCACGTGCGCGAGGCCGCCAGTGGTCAGGGCGATCGCCTGTGGCTGGAGTGGGACGCGATGCCCGCCCCGGATACCGAGACACGCCTGTCCATGCTGTGCCATCAGGTGCTGGCGGCCCATGCCGAGGGTCGTTTCTTCGGCCTGCGCCTGCCCGACCAGACCCTGGAACCGGGCCAGGGTGTCAGCCACCGGGATTCCTGCCTCCGGGCGCTTGCCGGGTTTCGGACCAAGCCCATCGAACTCGACCCGGAGCCCCGCTCATGACACCCGCGCCCACCCCGGCGGACCCGCGGGCCGAGCTGCGCGGCCTGGACCTGGCCCTGGTCGCGTTGCCGGTGGCTGCCCTGCCGCACGTCTGGCATCAGCCCCCGTGGATCACCGCGCTGGTGGTGCTCGCGATCGCCACCCGGGCGTGGCTGCTGGCCACCGGACGCGCTGCCCCCTCGCTGGCCGTCATGAGCGTGCTGGCCGTGATCGCCGGCGGACTGACCTTTGCCCAGTTCGGCACCGTGTTCGGCCAGGAGGCCGGCACCGCCCTGCTGCTCGTCATGATCGCCTTCAAGCTGCTGGAGACCCGCAACCGACGCGACATCGTGATCGCCCTGTTCCTCGGCTATTTTGTGGTCGTCACCACCTATTTCTTCGATCAGTCCATCCTGATCGCCGGCTACTCTCTCCTGGCGACCGCCCTGCTCACCGCCGCGCTGATCCAGGTCCACGCCGGGCGTCCGCTCCCGCGCCAGCAACTGGCGCGACAGGCCGGGACCATGCTGCTGCATGCCCTGCCCTTCATGCTGATCCTGTTCTTCGTCTTCCCGCGCGTGGAAGGTCCGCTCTGGGGAGACCCGCAGCGCGAGGAGAGCGCCCGCACCGGGTTGTCCGGCGAGCTCAATCCCGGTGACATCGCCAGTCTGCTGCAGGACGACTCCACCGCCCTGCGGGTCGAATTCGCCGACGCGGTGCCCCCTCCGCGCGCGCAGTACTGGCGCGCCCTGGTGATGACCGATTTCGACGGTCGGCGCTGGTCCGCCGACGAAAACCGGTCCGTGATCGAGGCCCCCGCACCGGGTGATGACGAGCGTGTTACCCGCTACACCGCCACCCTCGAGCCGACCCGCGCCCGCTATCTACCCGTGCTGGACTACCCCGTCGCCCTGCCAGAGGACGCCGAACTGCGCGCGAACCACCAGGTCCTGCGCGATCGCCGCATCACCAGCCGCATCCAGTACAGCGCCGGGGCGGATCTTGTCACCCCGCCCGGCGCCGGCGAGCCATCACTGGACCCACAGGAACGCGCCCGCGCCCTGCACCTGCCCCCCTCCGCCGCGCCCCGCTCGCGTGCCGAGGTCGCATTGTGGCGCGCGACCCACGGCGACGACGACCGCGCGATCATCCAGGAGGCGCTACGCCGTTTCGCCGGCGAACCCTATCGCTACACCCTCCAGCCCCCGCGCCTGCAGGACGACACCACCGACCAGTTCCTGTTCGAGACCCAGGCCGGCTACTGCGAGCACTACGCCTCCGCATTCGCCGTGCTGATGCGGGCGGCCGGCATCCCCACCCGCGTCGTCACGGGGTATCAGGGGGGTGCCTGGCAAACGCGCGGGGAATACCTGCGCCTGCGCAATGCCGACGCGCATGCCTGGAACGAGGTGTGGCTGGATGGCGAAGGCTGGGTACGCGTGGACCCCACCGCCGCCATCGCGCCCGAGCGGATCGAGCAGGGGCTGACCGGCCTCGCCCGCGACACCGGGGAGGAAATACCGGGCTTTCTCCTGCGCGGAGAGGGACTGTCGTGGCTGCAGCGGGCGCGCTTCGGTCTCGAGGACTGGGGCGATTTCGTGCGCTTTCGCTGGGAGAGCTGGGTGCTGGCGTTCGACCCCGAGCGCCAGCGCGAGCTCTTCGCCCGCCTCGGACTGGATCCGCGGGACTGGCGCTCGGTCCTGATCGCACTGGGCGTCGGATTCGGCAGCCTGGCGCTGATCGCCTTTGTCTGGATCTGGCTGCGCCGACCGCGCCAGCGGCGCTCCCCAGCCGATCGCCTGCTGCAAAGGCTATCCGACCGTATCGCACGGCATGACCGCAGCCTGGCGCGCCAGGCTCACGAACCGGTGGATGCGTGGACCCGGCGCGTCGGCCGGGCGCGTCCGGACCTCGCGCAACCGCTGACAACCTTCGCCCGCGTCTACAACCGCCAGCGCTTCGCGCCGCTGACCCCGGAGCAGCGCAAGGACCAACTTGATCACCTGCGTGACCTGCTGCGACAGGTTCCACGCGGAAAGCCCGCCGCGCCGCCAGCCCGGGAGCACGCATAACCGTCGCGCTCACTCCCAAGGGGGGCGCCAAAAAAACGGGGCCGACCGGTGCAGTTGGACCGGTCAGCCCCGTTGGCCGTTCGCGACCCGTTTCACCGGGTCGCTCCGCGTGGCGCGTTACGCCGCGTCGTTGCGGAAGATGAAGTGGTGCCGTGCACCGCGGCGCTCGTCCTGGCGACGTGCCACCTTCTGCACCTCCGGACGATTGGCGAACTGCGCCAGGGTAATCCCGTCCAGGAAATCGTACAGTTGCTGGCTCAGATCATCCCACAGCTCGTGGGTCAGACAGCGGTCGCCGTCCTGGCAGTCCTTGTGACCCTTGCAACGAGTGACATCCACTGATTCGTCCACCGCGGTAATGATATTCGCGATGCTGATCTGGTCGGCACGCTTGGCCAGGCGATACCCACCGCCCGGGCCACGCACACCTTCCACCAGGTCGGCCTTGCGCAGCTTGGCGAACAGCTGTTCCAGATAGGACAGCGAAATGCCCTGGCACTGCGAGATGTCGGCAAGCGTCACGGGCCCGATCCGGTCGTGAATCGCCAGATCCATCATGGCCGTCACCGCGTAGCGGCCCTTGGTTGAGAGTTTCATGATTTCTGCCTCCGAATAACCTTGAGTATGTGTCCTGCTCGACATCCGTTCGCAGGCTGGCATCCATTCGTATTTCCTGACAACAGCCGTCAGGAATAATTCCCGTCTTAGTTGACACCACTAGTCGGGAATAATTCCCTTATTCTAGCAGGCGAATGAACAAAGATCACGGAATGCTAACGTAGGTATTCAGAACCACCCGGGGCGCGGGAGTTCCCGGCGAGAATGCCGTGGACGAACGTACTTGGGTTGACCGGACGCGGCGGGGTTGCGGAGAGGGGTGCCACGGGCCAGCACAGGACGAGACATGCACGGGCGCGACGCGGCGCGCCGCGAACGCACTACCCGAGGCGAGGAACCTCGGGGCCGTCCAGGATCATGACCAGCGTCCGGTTGGGCAGACGGGGGAACAACTCGATCACTTCGTCGTTGCGCATGCGCACACAGCCTTCCGAGGCCGGCTCGCCAATGCGCCCCTCCTCGTCGGTGCCATGGATGTAGATGTATCGGCGCTGCGAATCGACGTTGCCGCCCCGGTTGATCCCCGGCTCCAGGCCCTCCAGCCAGAGAATGCGCGAGGTGATGTTGTCGCGCGGGCTGCGGGCACCCGGCTCGGTCAGGATATCGGCGATCTGGCCGGTGTTACCCCGGGCCCGGAAGATCGTCCCGCGCGGTGCGTCCTCGCCAAACCGCTCGGCGATCCGATGCAGCCCCAGCGGTGTGGTGTAGGTTCCCTCCTCGAACCCCACCCCGCGCGCGGACGTGGACACGTCGAAGATGTCGGTGACCCGGTCGCCCTCCCAGACGTAAAGGCGTTGCTGGTCCACCCGCACCACCACGACAGGCACATCGCCGGCATCCGGGGCCCGTTCCCGGGCATCCCGCACCACGGGTTCGATCCAGCGGAGACTCGGCACAAGCACCTCGCGTCTACTTCTTGTTGGCGAGATCCAGTACCTCGCCCGCCACCGGCGTGTTCACCAGCCCGTCGCCGCGCAGGGCCGCCAGGTGCTCCAGATAGTCCGGGGGCAGCCCGGTCACGTACTCCCCGGTAAACACCGAACAATCGAACGCCTCGATATTCCGGTTGCCCCGGCGTACGGCCTTTTGCAGATCTTCCAGGTCCTGGTAGATCAGGCGGTCGGCCGCGATCGCCTCGCACACCTGCTCTTCGTCGCGGCCGTGGGCGATCAGTTCCTCGGCCGCCGGCATGTCGATCCCGTACACGTTGGGGTAGCGCACCGGTGGCGCGGCCGAGGCGAAATAGACCTTCTTCGCACCCGCCTCGCGGGCCATCATCACAATCTCGCGCGACGTGGTGCCACGCACGATCGAGTCGTCCACCAGCATCACGTTCTTGCCCCGGAACTCCAGCGAGATCGCGTTCAGCTTCTGGCGCACGGATTTCCGCCGCTTGGTCTGGCCCGGCATGATGAACGTGCGCCCGATGTAGCGGTTCTTGATGAACCCCTCGCGATACTTGATGTTCAGCTCGTGCGCCATCTCCAGCGCAACAGTGCGGCCCGTGTCCGGAATCGGCACGATCACGTCAATGTCATGGTCCGGCCAGATGCGCCGGATCTTCTCGCCGAGAGCGGTGCCCATGCGCATGCGCGCGCGGTGCACGAACACATTGTCGATCACCGAGTCCGGGCGGGCGAAGTACACGTGCTCGAAGATGCAGGGATTCAGACGAGTCTCGGCGGCGCATACCCGCGTGCTGACCTCGCCCTCCGGCGTGATGAACACCGCCTCGCCCGGCGCCAGGTCGCGCTCCAGATCGAAACCCTGGGACTCCAGTGCCGCGCTTTCCGAGGCGACCATCCATTCGCGTCCGCCCTCCTCGGACTCGCGCGAGCCGTAGACAATGGGCCGGATGCCGTGCGGATCGCGAAACGCCAGCAGGCCACGCCCAGCGATCATCGCGACCACCGCATAGGCCCCCTCCGCGCGCTGGTGCACCCGCTCCACCGCATCGAACACCGCATCCGGGGTCAGCCCATTGTCCAGGAAGCGCAGCAGCTCCTGCGCAAAGACATTCAGCAGGATCTCGGAGTCCGAATCCGTATTGATGTGCCGACGATCGGTCGCGAACAGTGCCTGCTTCAGCTCGCGCGCGTTGGTCAGGTTGCCGTTGTGCCCCAGCGTGATCCCGAACGGCGAGTTCACATAAAACGGCTGCGCCTCGGCCGAACTGGACGAGCCCGCGGTCGGATACCGCACATGCCCGATGCCCATGTTCCCGGTCAGGCTCTGCATGTGCTGGTTGTTGAAGACGTCGCGGACCAGCCCGTTGTCCTTGCGCAGGTGCAGGCGGCCGTCATCATCACAGGTCACGATGCCTGCGGCGTCCTGCCCGCGGTGCTGCAGCACCAGAAGGGCATCATAAAGGGGCTGGTTCACCGGGCTGCGCCCGACGATTCCGACAACTCCACACATACGGCTACAGGCTCCAGGTCTACGGCTAGGGAAACACGGAGTAATGGACACGCTCGCGCTCGAGTCGCTTTTGCGTGCGAACAAGGCGCGGTGACTGCCGTGCAGTCATTCTGCACAAGGGAGCCGCAACGCTGTGCGCGCACAAAAGCGGCCGAGCCCCTGCATTGAATGATTTGTGGGGTTGGCACCCCGGGTTCCCCGATCCTGCGTTGCGGCACTTGCCGGTAGAACCACTACCGGCTGCGCACCGCGCCTGGTCTCGGAAAACCTGGGGTGCCAACGCGAGCGTGTCCATTACTCAGTGTTTCCCTGTTTACCGTCGGGGATCACTTCTTCGGCAGGTTCGTCGCTCGCCAGCAGGTCATGGATCTGCTCCTGCCAGCCTTCCGGCAACTGGGCGATCAGCCAGTCCACCACGCGTTCGAACTCGGGGATCAGGCGGCTGTTCTCCCACCAGGGTTCGTCCGGCATCAGCGTCAACGAGGCCAGGAAGACGAGGACCGCCACCAGCAGCACCCCGCGCAGCAGGCCAAAGATCACGCCCAGCGAGCGGTCGGTACCGGTCAGGCCGCTACCCTTGACCAGCCGATTCGCCAGCACACCGAGGATGCCGCCCACGATCAGGACGGCGATAAAGATCAGTGCGAAACCAATGCCCAGGCGCAGCGTCGCGTCGGAGACCGCCTGCGGCAATTGCTCCGCGACCTCCGCCGCATAGCGGATGCCCAGCCACACCCCGATGATCCACGTGGCAAGCGAGAACGACTCGCGCACGAAGCCGCGGAAAAGGCTGATCAGCCCGGATACGACGATCAGGGCGATGATGACGAGGTCGATCCAGTTCACGGGGCCGGCGTCACGTGCTGAAAGGGCGCGTAGTTTACCGCAGCCATCCGTTCCTCGCAGGGACGTCCTGGACTGGCCATCAGGGGTGGGCCACCACGATGCCGGAGAGCTCCAGCTCGTCCTGCAGGCGTTCCCCCAGGCTGACCGCATCCTCGCGCTGCGCCAGAGGTCCAACCTTCACGCGGTAAATGGGACGCCCATCCGCGGTGGAGTCATCGATAAACGCCGGCCAGCCGGCCTCGCGCAGGCGGGCGGCCTGCTCGCGCGCGTTGTCCTCGTCGCGGAAACTCCCGACCTGGACCGCCCAGCCCGCCTGCACCGGCTCGTCCGCTTCCGCCAGGCGGCGCGCGTCCGACGGTTGTGGCTCCGCAGCATCCTCGCGGGCTTCCCCGCCGTTATCCAGGCTGTGCAGTTCCGCCACCGGTCCCTCGCGTTCACCCGTCGGCGCGGCCGGGGCCACCTCCCGACGCGGCGTCGGCCGCTCCGACGGCAGGGCGATGTCCGGTTCGGCAAACGTCGGTGCCGGCGGCACCGGGTCCTCGATCCCGCTCATGTACTCGTAACCGGCCCCGTCGAAAAGCCAGGGCAGAAAGATCACCGCCAGCACGATCAGGATGACCGCGCCCACCAGGCGAAAACGAATGGGATTGTCGCGGGTCATGCGCTCATCCGACGGCGGGGGCTGGAAGACACGGGGATCCGGGAAGCATCACGTTGCAATGACAGTACGCCCGCTGGCGCTGCCGTCGCAAGCCGATGCCAGATGGCGACATGGCCTTCAGACCGCATGCACGGCCTCGCCATCCGGCCAGTCAGGCTCCACCCGACCGGACAACGCCGCCGGGGCCAGCGCCGGCGCGTGTTCCAGGACGGCCGCCACGGTGTGGAAGGATCCGAACACCACCACCCTGCCCCGTGGCCCGGCACGGCGCGCGGCCTCGCTGAGCGCACCATCGACGCCGTCCACGCGACATACCGGCCCCTGCCCGGCCGCTTCCAGCTCGTCGGCGAGCAAGCCAGCCGGCAACGCCCGCGGCAGATCCAGCGGAACCGGGACCCAGGCATCGACAAGGCCTTCCAGCAGGGGCCACATGGCCGTCCGCTCCTTGTCCGCCATCACCGCCACGAGCGCGACCACCGGCCCATCGACCGGGTGTGCCTCCAGCCAGCGCGCCAGTTCCCCGACCGCATGGAGGTTATGGGCCACGTCCAGCAGCCATTCCGGCGTGCCCCGCAGCCGTTGCAGGCGGCCCGGCGCCGAAATCTCCAGCGCCTGGCGGACCACGGCTTCGGTGAGGCCCGCGCCCCGCCCCAGGCTCTCGACCACCGCCAGCGCGGTGGCCGTGTTCAGCAATGCCGCCCCGTCGATCCGGGCGCCCACGCCCGCGAGCCGCCATTCGCGGGACTGCCCCTGCCAGACCCACTGCAGCACCGCCCCGGACCGCGTCAGGGTGAAGTCACGCCCGCTGCGAACGGCCCGCGCCCCCAGGCGGTCGGCATGCGCCAGCACGCTGGCGGGCGGCTCCGGTTCGCCCAGCACCACCGGCCGTCCGGCGCGCATCACGCCGGCCTTCTCGCGCCCGATCGCCTCACGGCTGTCACCCAGCCAGGTCTGATGATCCAGGTCCACCGCGGTGATCGCGGCGACATCGGCATCCCAGATATTGACCGCATCCAGGCGCCCGCCCAGTCCGACCTCCAGCACCTGCACGGTGACCCCGGCATCACGGAACAGCCAGGCCGCCGCCAGCGCGCCAAACTCGAAATAGGTCAGGGAATCATCGCCACGGGCCTGGTCCACGGCCTCGAACGCCCGGCACAGGGCAGTGTCGGAGAGGGGTTCCCCGTCGATGCGGATGCGTTCGTTGTAGCGCAGCAGGTGCGGAGAGGTGAACAGGCCGACCTTCAGCCCCTGGGCCTGCAGCAGGGCCGCGGTGCGCGTGGCGACCGTGCCCTTGCCATTGGTGCCGGCCACGATCACCGTGCGCGGCCCATCGGCATCCCGCAGGCCGAGGCGGTCGGCCACCAGCGCAATACGCTCGAGTGTCAGGTCCATACCCACGGGGTGGAGCTGCTCCTGGAAGGAGAGCCACTCCGCCAGGGTCGCGAAACGCATCGGCCGCCTCAGGAGGAACGCGGCGGGTCGACGCGTTCCACATCCGCCCCGTTCTCGGGGCTGATCACCTCGACGGCCCCCTCGGCATCCTCCTCACCCGCATCGGACCCGGGCGCCGGCCCGTGCGTCAGCATGCCCAGCACCGTCGCCAGACGGCTGCGCATGTCACGGCGGTCCACGATCATGTCGATCGCACCGTGCTCCAACAGGAACTCCGATCGCTGAAAACCTTCCGGCAGGGTCTCGCGCACGGTCTGCTGGATCACGCGCGGTCCGGCAAAGCCGATCAGCGCGTTCGGCTCGGCCACGTTGAGATCGCCCAGCATCGCCAGGCTGGCCGAGACGCCGCCCATGGTCGGATCCGTCATCACCGAGATGAACGGGATGCGCTCTTCCTGCAGGCGCGCCAGCACCGCACTGGTCTTGGCCATCTGCAGCAACGAGAACAGCGCCTCCTGCATACGCGCCCCGCCAGAGGCGCTGAAGCACACCAGCGGGATGCCCTGCTCCAGGGAGCGATTGGCCCCGCGCACGAAGCGCTCGCCCACCGCGGAGCCCATGGAGCCCCCCATGAAGCGGAAATCGAAGGCGGAGGCCACCAGCGGGCGGCCCAGCAACTGCCCCTGCATGACCACCAGGGCGTCACGCTCGCCGGTGGCCTTCTGGGCGGCCACCAGGCGATCCTTGTACTTCTTGGAATCGCGGAATTTCAGCACATCCGAGGATTCGATATCGGCCGCGATCTCCTCGCGGCCCTCGGCATCCAGGAAGGTCTCGAGCCGCCGACGGGCGCTCATCCGGCGGTGATGGCCGCACTTCGGGCAGACGTCGAGATTGCGCTCCACCTCGGGGCGGTACAGCGTCGCGTCACAGCCCTCGCAGCGGACCCACAGGCCCTCCGGGACCCCGCGCTTGGTCGCGTTGTCGGTGCGGATGCGCGAAGGCATCAACTTCTCGAACCAGCTCATGCCGTCTCCCCGTAGTCCGAATCGGCGCCGCGCATTCTACACCGTGGCCGCCGCGCCCGGGGAGCGCGCCGCATCCATGGCACTGCGCATCTCCCGGACGACGGTCGCCGCCGCCCGGGCGAAACCATCGCCGTCTCCGTCGTGCTCCTCGGCCAGGCGCACGATGGCACTGCCCACCACCACGGCATCGGCGACCCGCGCCACCTGTGCGGCGGTCTCGGCATCGCGGATGCCGAAGCCCACTCCCAGCGGCAGCCCGGTGTGCCGTCGCAGACCGTCCAGACGCGCGGACAGGGCCGAGACATCCAGGCTCTGCGAGCCGGTCACGCCCTTCAGAGACACGTAGTACACGAAGCCGCGGGCGGCCCGCGCCACATGGTCGATACGCGTCTCCGAGGTGGTCGGCGCGATCAGGAAGATCGGATCGATCCCGGACTGTTCCAGCAACCCGACCACGTCCTCGCTTTCCTCCGGCGGCAGGTCCACCGTCAGAAGCCCGTCGAGGCCGGCCGCCTGTGCGGTCTCGGCAAAGGCGTCGTAACCCATGCGTTCCACCGGGTTCAGATACCCCATCAGCACCACGGGCGTGGTGGTGTCGGACTTGCGAAACTCGGCCACCATCGCCAGCACGTCGCGCAAGCCGGTGCCGAAGCGCAGCGCGCGTTCGCAGGCCTTCTGGATCACCGGGCCATCGGCCATCGGATCCGAGAACGGCACCCCCAGCTCGATCAGGTCGGCCCCGGCCTCCACCAGCGCGTGCATCAGGGGTACGGTCGCGCCCGGCTCCGGATCGCCAGCCGTAACGTAGGGGATCAACGCGGCGCGGTTCTGTTTGCGCAGTTCGGCAAAGCGCTGCTCGATTCGGCTCATAGCGTAATCCCCTCGCGTTCGGCCACGGTGTTCAGGTCCTTGTCGCCGCGCCCGGACAGATTGATGATGATGCTCTGGTCAGGGCGCATCTCGGGGGCCAGGTCCAGCACATGGGCAATCGCGTGACTGGTCTCCAGCGCCGGGATGATCCCCTCGGTGCGGGTCAGACGGTGGAATCCGGCCAGGGCCTGATCATCGGTCACCGACACGTAATCGACCCGGCCGATGTCCTTGAGCCACGCATGCTCCGGCCCCACGCCCGGGTAGTCGAGCCCCGCTGAGACCGAGTGCGTGCCGATGATCTGGCCGTTCTCGTCCTCCATCAGATAGGTCCGGTTGCCATGCAGCACGCCCGGCTGGCCCGCGCACAATGGCGCGGAATGCCGGCCCGTCTCGACCCCGTCACCGCCGGCCTCGACCCCGATCATCGCCACCGACTCATCGCCCAGGAACGGATGGAACAGCCCGATCGCATTGGATCCCCCGCCCACGCAGGCCACCAGGGTATCCGGCAGCTTGCCGGTCATTGCCAGATGCTGCTCGCGCGCCTCGCGGCCGATCACCGCCTGAAAGTCGCGCACCATCGCCGGGTAGGGGTGTGGACCGGCCACCGTACCGATGATGTAGAAGGTGTCGTCGACGTTGGTCACCCAGTCCCGCATCGCCTCGTTCAGGGCATCCTTCAGCGTGCGCGTGCCGGATTTGACCCCCACCACCTCAGCGCCCAGCAGGCGCATGCGATAGACGTTCTGGGACTGCCGCCGGGTGTCCTCCTCGCCCATGTAGATCACGCATTCCAGCCCCAGACGCGCGGCCACGGTCGCGGTCGCCACCCCGTGCTGACCGGCGCCAGTCTCGGCAATGATCCGCTTCTTGCCCAGCTTCTTCGCCAGCAGCGCCTGCCCGATGGTGTTGTTCACCTTGTGCGCACCGGTGTGGTTCAGGTCCTCGCGCTTCAGGTAGATCTGCGCGCCGCCGAGCTCCCGCGACAGGCGCTCGGCGTGATACAGCGGGTTCGGCCGTCCGACGAACTGCTTCAGGTCGTGGTCCAGTTCCGCCATGAACTCGGGATCCCCGATGTAGCGCTCATACACCTGCTGCAGTTCATCGAGCGCGCCCATCAGCGTCTCGGACACGAAGCGCCCGCCATACGGACCGAAATGCCCGCGGGCATCCGGGAATGCCGCCCAGTCAATCTTGTTCATCAGTCTCCACCTCGCATTGGCGCACGGCCCGCACGAAGGCCCGCATGCGCCGTGCATCCTTGACCCCGGGCGCGGATTCCACCCCGGAACTCACATCGACCCCGTACGGGCGCAGGTGTTCCAGCGCCTCCCGCACCGAGTCTGCATCCAGTCCCCCGGCCAGCAGCCACGGCCGCTCCAGGGCATCGGGCACACGCTGCCAGTCGAAGCGATGCCCCGAGCCGCCGCTGCGCCCGCCACCGTGGCTGTCCAGGAGAAACCCCTGGGCATCGGGATGCGCGTCCATTGCCGAGCGCGGATCGTCCCCGTCCCCCATCGCGATCGCCTTCAGGTAGGGCCGCCCGAAACGCGCGCAGGCCGTCGCGCTCTCGTGCCCGTGAAACTGCAGGCAGTCCAGTCCTGCCATCCGCAGGACCTGTTCCACACGCGCAGGCTCGGGGTCCACGAACAACCCCACCGTGGTCACGAACGGCGGCAGCGCGGCCGCAATCGCCGCCGCCTGCGCCGGCTCCACGGCCCGCCGGCTCGGGGCGTGAAACACCAGCCCGATCGCATCCGCCCCGGCCCGAGCCGCGGCAAGCGCCTGCTCCACCGTGGTGATTCCGCAGATCTTGACCCTGTAGCGCATGCCCGCCATCTCGAAAAACGCAGCCGCAAGCCTACCAGAACCCGAGCGCAGGCCCGGCTTTCCCGTAATCACCCCGCCCCATTCCCCGGAAGGCCATCGACGACCGGTCCGGCGGCCAGCGGCAGCGCAAACTCCGAAGGGTAGTCGACATGCACGAAATAAAGCCCGCCCGCCGGGGCCGTGATACCAGAAGCCCGTCGATCCCGCGCCCCCAGCACCTCCCGGGGCCAGTCCGGATCGGCCCGGCCGTCCCCGACCGCCAGCAGCACACCCGCGATGTTCCGCACCATGTGGTGCAGAAAGGCATTCGCATGAACATCAAGGACCACGTAATGCCCCTGGCGGCGTACCGACAGCGAATGCACGCAACGCACCGGCGATTTCGCCTGGCACGCCGCCGCCCGAAGGCTGCTGAAGTCCTGCTCGCCAACGAAGGCCTGGCCGGCCTGATGCATCCGTTCGGCGTCCAGTGGTCGGCGCCACCAGGACACCCGCCCCGCTTCCAGCGCCGGTCGAATCTCGCGGTTCGCGATCACATAGCGATAGCGCCGCCCGAACGCGCTGAACCGCGCATGGAAGGTCGCGGGCACCGCCTGCGCCCAGGTCACCGCAATCGCGTCCGGGAGGCGGCTGTTGGCCCCGAGAATCCACGCATGGGGCTCGCGCCGGGCCGGCGTATCGAAATGCACCACCTGTGCCGTGGCATGCACCCCCGCATCCGTGCGCCCGGCACAGACCAGTTCCACCGAATGATTCGCCACGAACCCCAGCGCCGCCTCCAGATGCCCCTGGACGCTGGGCCCATCCTTCTGGCGCTGCCAGCCCAGCAGCCCGCGTCCGTCGTATTCCACGCCAAGCGCCCAGCGCTGGGGTGCCATCGCGTCCGCATCGGCCCCGGGCGTCGCGACTCCGCCATGCACGCGTTCTCGCTCGCTATTCAATCCAGCCCCCCAACAAAGCCGCCCAGACCAACATCACGCCCGCCCAGAGCCAGGCCAGGCCCCACCAGGGCACGCCTCCCTCCGCATCTCCCGCGTCTGCCTTCCAGGCCTCCGGTTGCAGCTCCGCCCCCCCCGCCAGCGCCTGGTCCAGCCGCTCAACCAGCCACTCCCGGACCGCCAGCAGCCGTGCGCCGCGGGATCCACGCAGGCCTGCGCGACGCTGCTCGACGGAGGCCTTCTCGTCCTCGAACAAGGCCAGTGCCAGGAACAGCCGCCGAGCGAAACTCTCGCCCCAGCCCCCCAGTACCTGGCGCGGCCCGCCCAGGAGCGCACCAAGCGCGCCCACCAGCGCCGATCGCGAGAACCGCCCCGTCAACCACACGACCAGCACGACCACGAGCATCAGCGCGACAATCCGCCAGCCCGCCTCCTGCAGCCCCTGGAACGCGTCTCCCGTTTGTGCCGGCCACAACCCGTAAAACACGGCAAGCGACAGATAAAACCACTTGAGCCGCAGCATCAGTCGACCCGCGCGCCGCCACTCCACGCCACCCGTCAGCCCCAGCCCGGCGCACAGGCCGGCCACCAGGACGACCACCAGCGGATCCGCCGGCACCAGAGCGGCCGAGGCGGCCACAACACCCAGGATCGCCAACCCGGCGGCTGAAACCTCCCGGGAAGCAGATCGCACGATGTTGGATCGTTCGGCAGGGGTCACACGCCAGCCTCCTCGAAACCAAAAGGCCCCGCCCGGAGCGCCTCCGAGCGGGGCCGTACACTGCAAGCCGGCAGATGCAATCCGTTGCTGGAGGGCCGGCTCTACCCCGAGGATCAGGAGCCCTGGATCTGGCTCCGGATCGCCTCGGCCTCCTGCTTCTGCTCGTCCGTGCCGGAGGCGAGGACCTCGTCGATCAGCTCCTGCGCCCCTTCCGCATCGCCCATATCGGCATAGGCCTGCGCCAGGCTCAGGCGGGTCACGTTTTCGTCGTCTCCGGTCCCTGCCTCATCCCCGGCCGCCGCCGACGGTTCACCCGGAACCTGCAGATCCTCGTCCATCGACAGACCGCTGTCCTCGGTTTCGCCGCTGTCCCCGCCGCTGGCCGGCGCATCCAGATCCGGCAGTTCACTCTCGTCCAGATCAAACGACAGGTCATTCAGGTCGTCACCGGACGCGGCTTCACCGCGATCGGCCTCTGCCGCCGAGGCCAGGTCGTCCTCGAGGTTCTCGTCAATGTCGAACGAGAGGCCCTCATCGTCGCCCGCCGGGGTGCCTTCGGTCGCCTCCGAGGTGTCCGACACCTCGACGTCCGGGAGGTCCAGCCCGGAGAAGTCGATCTCGTTGCTGTCCGCGTCGGCATCGGCAGCGTCCGAATCGTCGCCCGCAACCGCGTCGTCCAGCGAATCCGCCGGAGCATCTCCCGCCGAACCCGCGGAACTCCCGAGACGAGATTCCAGCTCCGAAAGACGATCGCGCATCTCGTCGTCGTCCGGCCCCAGACGCTCGCGCAGGGCATTCGCGGCCTCGCGCGCACCCGCCTCGTCTTCCAGCGCGGCATGGGCCTCGACCAGCTTCAGCCGGTACTGCTTGTTGTCCGGACTGGTTTCGAGCGCCGCGTTCAGCGTCTCGACGGCCTGATCATTCATGCCGTAGGCCAGGCATACATCCACCTCGGCCAGGACGTCGTCCATGCCCGCCGCACCCTCGCTGGTGCTGGCAACCACGACTTCCCCCACCTCTTCCTCCGGTTCGGCCGGCGGATGCGCGGATTCCTCCTGCGTGGTTTCGGTATCGTCGTCGGATCGGGCCGCGGCAGCCCCCATGATGGTCCCGGCCGCGGCGCCGGTCGCCGCACCGGCCATCGCCGAATGCGAACCTTCGGTGTGGTCCACTTCCTTCGCCTCATAGCCGGCCGATTCGACGCCGGACGCCTGAACCTTGCTGTTGTCGGCGCGCGGCTTCAAGCCGGCACCCCGTTCGTCCACCATCACCTCGCGCCGGCCGCCGCGTGCAAAGGCCAGCAGTACCAGCAGCAGCAGGACCACCAGTGCGATCGCCATCATCAGCAACAGCGGGTCATTCATGATGCGCTCGTGCAGCGGTGCGTTCCGCTCCGCATCGGCGCGATCCAGGCGGGTACGCAGCTGTTCGCGCTCGGCGCGAAGCTGGCTCAGCTGCTCCTCGAGTTCGGCCATGTTCTCGCTGGAGATCTCGGCCAGACGACCGCGTTCCCCGAGTTCTTCGCGCAGTTCGGAGAGCTCCTCGCGCATCCCCTCCATCTCGGCGCGCTGGGACAACAGGGCCTCCTGGAGCAGTTCCTCGGAACCCCCCTGCGCCACACCGGCTTCGGCGTCTTCCGGCAGCAGATCGGCCACGATCTCCAGGCGGTCCTCCACCCCTTCGTCGGCGACGGACTCCTCGGCAACCGCCGGATCATCCTCGGCCGCCGCCGTATCGGTGTCAGCGACCGCAGCCGCGTCATCCTCCGCCGCTGCCTCGGACTCTTCGGCCGCGACCGTCTCCTCGTCCTCGACAGCGGCCGCGTCGTCCTCCACCGCTACGTCATCTTCTGCGGCGGCCACGGCGTCATCGGCCGGTGCCGGCTCGGGCTCTTCCCGCGCGGCGCGCGTAGACTCCTGCCACGAGCGGGTCTGGTCGGCCACCTCGGCGCGCGCCGCGGCGGCGCTGCGGGCCTCCAGTTGCTCGCGCGACGGCGTGCGCAGCTCTGCGTCCGCCCGGAGTGCGTTGATATTGTTCCCGATAAAGGCCTGGGGATTGGCATCCAGGAACGCGAGCATGGCCTGCTCGTCGCTGTAACCGGAGATCCCGCTGCGGCGCACGATCGCGTAGAGCGTATCGCCACTGCGAACCTGGAGGGTTTCACCGGCGCGGGGCGTGCGCGGTGCCGCGGCGTCGGCCTGGCTCACAGAAGGTGCCGAGGCCCCGGACGGCATGGTCCCGGGCGGGTCCAGCAGCAGGGAGACCTCTCGCATGGCACGCCCGCCATCCCAGCGCGCCTCCAGCAGAATCCCGACGTACGGTTCGCGCACCGGCCGGCGGGTGGTCAGGATCACGCGATCGCCATCCAGCTGGATGTTCAGGTCACCCGGAACACTCCCGCGGTTGAGACCGGCACGGCGGTACGCATCCTCGGACGCCTGGCGAATGCGGAGGGAGTCCGCGACCCCCGAGGCGCCGCGCAAGGGAATCTCCGCCCGCAAGGGCTGATTCAGGAAGGATTGCAGGTTGACTTCACCAAAGCCCACGGAGCTAGACGACGCCGGGGCCACCAGCAGCAAGAACAAAAACCCAACCAGAAACTTGCGCACGAATTCCCCCTGAAAGTGCCGCGTGGCCTAAACGCCCCTGCCGGTACGGCTGGCGACCCCCTGGCCACGAATGTGCCGGGCCGATGCCCGGCGTTTTCCCGGATTAAATCACAGGTAATCGCGGATCAAAACCTCCGCGATCTGGATTGTGTTCAGCGCGGCCCCCTTGCGCACGTTGTCCGACACCACCCACAGGTCCAGCCCGCGCGGGTGCGAGATGTCCTCGCGGATACGCCCGACGAACACGGCGTCCTTGCCAGAACCCTCAGTCACGGCGGTCGGATAGCCCCCGTCCTCGTGCTTGTCGAGCACCGTGATCCCCGGCGCGGCAGACAGGATCTCGCGCGCCTTCTCCGCGCTGATCTTCTCGCGGGTCTCGATGTGCAGGGCCTCGGAATGGCCGTAGAACACCGGGATGCGCACGGCGGTCGGGTTCACCAGGATGGACTCGTCACCCATGATCTTGCGGGTCTCCCAGACCATCTTCATCTCTTCCTTGGTGTAGCCGTTGTCCTGGAAGACGTCGATGTGCGGCAGCGCGTTGAACGCGATCTGCTTGGGATACACGTTGCACTCAACCGGGCGGCCGTTCAGCAGTGCCGCCGTCTGGTGCGCCAGTTCCTCGATCGCATCCTTGCCGGTGCCGGAGACGGCCTGGTAGGTCGCGACGTTGATGCGCTCGACGCCGACCGCGTCGTGCAGCGGCTTCAGCGCCACCAGCATCTGGATGGTGGAGCAGTTCGGGTTCGCGATGATCCCGTGCTTCTTGTATCCGGAGACGGCCTCAGGGTTGACCTCCGGCACCACCAGCGGGATCTCCGGGTCGTAGCGAAACTGCGAGGTGTTGTCGATCACCACGCAGCCGGCCGCGGCCGCCTTCGGCGCGTATTCCGCGGACACCGAGGCCCCCGGCGAGAACAGCCCGATCTGCACGGTGGAGAAATCGAAGGTGGCCAGATCCTCCACCTCCAGCTCGCGGCGGCCGAAGGCGACCGTCTTGCCGACCGAGCGCGAACTGGCCAGCGCATGCACCCGCCCCAGCGGCAGGTCGCGCTCTGCCAGGATGGAGAGCAGGGTCTCGCCGACGGCGCCGGTTGCGCCCACCACGGCCACGTCAAACTTGCGGTCACTCATCGTTCATTCCCGGTTTAAGTTCTATCTTCAAGATATTGATTATTCGTAATACTCGTAGGATGCGTTGAGCGCAGCGAAACGCATCATTGGCTACAACGCCTAGCTCTCCAGCGCGGCCACCAGGGCATCACCCATCCCCTGGGTGCCCACCAGCGTCATGCCTTCGCCGAAGATGTCCGGCGTGCGCAGGCCCTGATCCAGCACCCGGCCCACGGCCTGCTCGAGACGCTCGGCCAGGTCATTGCGGTTCAGGCTGTGGCGCAGCAGCATCGCGACGGACAGCACGGTCGCCATCGGATTGGCCTTGCCCTGCCCGGCGATATCCGGCGCGGAGCCGTGGATCGGCTCGTACAGACCGACCCCCTCGCTGTTCAGCGAGGCCGAGGGCAGCATGCCGATGGAGCCGGTCAGCATGGCCGCGGCATCGGACAAAATGTCGCCGAACATGTTGCCGGTGACCATCACGTCGAACTGCTTGGGATCGCGCACCAGCTGCATCGCTGCATTGTCCACATACATGTGAGACAGCTCGACCTCGGGGAATTCCTTCCCTACACGCTCGACCACCTCCCTCCACAGCTCGGAGACCTCCAGCACGTTGGCCTTGTCCACCGAGCACAGACGCTTGCCGCGCTTCATCGCGGCCTCGAACCCGACCCGCGCGATGCGTTCGATCTCCGATTCGCTGTAGGCGGCGGTATTGAAGCCGTAGCGCTCGCCGTTGCGCTCCTCGATCCCGCGCGGCTGGCCGAAGTAGATCCCGCCGGTCAGCTCGCGCACGATCAGGATATCCAGCCCGCTGACCACCTCCGGCTTCAGCGTGGAGGCCGAGGCCAGCTGCGGATACAGGATCGCCGGGCGCAGGTTTGCGAACAGGCCCAGGTCAGAACGGATACCCAGCAGGCCACGCTCGGGGCGGAGATCACGTTCCAGCGATTCGTACTGCGGGCCGCCGACCGCGCCCAGCAGGATCGCGTCGGCGCGGCGCGCCGCCTCGCGGGTGGCCTCCGGATAGGGATGCCCGGCCGCATCGTGCGCCGCGCCCCCGATCAGGCCCTGCTCGATCTCCAGATCCAGCCCGCCGATCTCGCCCACACGCTCCAGCACCTTCAGCGCCTCGGCCACGATCTCGGGCCCGATCCCGTCCCCGGGCAATACCAGAATTCGGCTCACAAACCTCTCCTAACCATCAGATCAATCGAATTTCTTCTCTACCTGTAGGAGGCCAGCCCTCTGGCCGATGGGGCGCCAGGACAGGCCCAATCGGCCAGAGGGCTGGCCTCCTACAAGGGGCACCATTCAGCCCTGCGTGTGCTCCGCCATCCACGGCCATTCGCGGCGCTGGCGCTCCTCAAAGGCGCGGATGTCATCGGCGTACTGCAGCGTCAGGGCGATATCATCCAGGCCGTTCAGCAGGCGGTGGCGCCGGTCCTCGTCGAGCGTGAAACGGAACACGGTACCGTCCGGCGCCGTTACGGTCATCTCCTCCAGGTTCACCTCGACCTGCGCGCCCGGGTTCGCCTCGACCTGCTCGAACAGCGCCTGCACCTCGTCCTCGGCCAGCACCACCGGCAACAGGCCGTTCTTGCAGCTGTTGGAGAAGAAGATATCCGCGAACGACGGCGCGATCACCGCGCGAAAACCGAAATCGGTCAGCGCCCATACCGCGTGCTCGCGCGAGGAGCCGCAGCCGAAGTTCTTGCGTGCCAGCAGGATGCTTGCCTGGTCGAACGGCGCCTGGTTGAGCACGAAATCCGGGTTGATACGGCGCTGCGAGCTGTCCATGCCGGGCTCGCCCGGGTCCAGGTAGCGCCAGTCGTCAAAGGCATTGGGCCCGAAGCCCGTACGCTTGACCGATTTCAGGTACTGCTTCGGGATGATCGCGTCGGTGTCGACATTGGATCGATCCAGCGGCGCGACAATCCCCTTGTGTACGGTAAAGGCCTGCATCGCTTACGCCTCCTTCAGTGCCGACGGTTCGACGAAGTGCCCGGCCACGGCGGCCGCGGCGGCCAGCGCCGGGCTGACCAGATGGGTACGCCCGCCCTGCCCCTGACGGCCCTCGAAGTTGCGGTTCGAGGTCGAGGCGCAGCGTTCGCCCGGCTCCAGCCGGTCCGCGTTCATCGCCAGGCACATGGAACACCCCGGCTCGCGCCACTCGAAGCCGGCATCCAGGAAGATCCGGTCCAGCCCTTCCTGCTCCGCCTGCTGCTTCACCAGCCCGGAGCCCGGCACCACCATCGCCAGCTTGATGTTGTCGGCCTTCCTGCGGCCCTTGACCACCTCGGCGGCCGCGCGCAGGTCCTCGATCCGCGAATTCGTGCAGGAGCCAATGAAGACCTTGTCCGGCCGGATCTCGGTCATCGGCGTGTTCGGCTGCAGGTCCATGTACTCCAGCGCGCGCTTCATGCCCTCGGCGCGCACCGGATCGGACTCGGCCGCCGGGTCCGGCACGCGGCCGTCGATCGGCGCGACCATCTCCGGCGAGGTGCCCCAGCTCACCTGCGGGGCGATCTCGGCGGCATCCATCTCCACCACCGCGTCGAATTCGGCATCGGGATCCGAGACCAGCGTGCGCCAGTACTCCGCCGCCTTTTCAAACAGCTCGCCGCTCGGCGCCTGTGGCTTGTTGCGCACATATTCGATGGTCTTCTCGTCCACCGCGACCATGCCCGCGCGGGCCCCGGCCTCGATGGACATGTTGCAGATGCTCATGCGGCCCTCGACCGACAGGCTGCGGATCGCCGAGCCGGCGAACTCGATCGCATAGCCGGTGCCACCGGCGGTACCGATACGGCCGATGATCGCCAGCACCACATCCTTGGCGGTCACGCCCGGGCGCAGCTCGCCCTCCACGCGGATCTGCATGGCCTTGGTCTTCTTCTGCCACAGGCACTGCGTGGCCAGCACATGCTCGACCTCGGAGGTGCCGATGCCGAAGGCCAGCGCGCCCAGCGCGCCGTGGGTGGAGGTATGCGAGTCACCGCAGACGACCGTCATGCCCGGCAGGGTCGCCCCCTGCTCGGGGCCGATCACATGCACGATGCCCTGGCGCACGTCCGCCATCGGGAAGAACTTCAGCCCCAGGCTCGTGACATTGCTCTCCAGCGTCTCCACCTGGGTGCGCGACACCGGATCCTCGATTCCGCGGTCGCGATTGGCAGTGGGCACATTGTGGTCCGGCACCGCCAGCACGGAATCCCCGCGCCAGGGCTTGCGCCCGGCCAGACGCAGACCCTCGAAGGCCTGCGGGCTGGTCACCTCGTGCACCAGGTGGCGGTCGATGTAGAGCAGCGTCGAGCCATCCGGCTCCTCGCGCACCACATGCGCCTCCCACAGCTTGTCATACAGTGTCTTGCCTGCCATTACCTGCTCCCGCGGCCGCGCCGCGATGTTCCAGCCATATTTTCGGTGAGCGGCCGCCAAAGCCCCCTGTAGGAGGCCAGCCCTCTGGCCGATGGGCCGTCGGATCGGCCAGAGGGCTGGCCTCCTACAGACGAGCGGCACCACCGCATTGCCAGTCTGCGGCCGCCCTTACATTCTTTCAAATCCGATTTATTATCTTTATCATTCCATATGGTTATGGATTGGCGATGCGGAGTCGCATCAGTCAGCCGGTCATTATCCCACGGAGGCGATAGATGCGCCCGGAACAGCTAAGCATCGAGTCCCTGCAGGCCTTCGTGGCGGTGGTCGATACCGGCGCCTTCTCCGCCGCGGCCGAGCGGCTGCACCTGACCCAGCCGGCGATCAGCAAGCGCATCCAGTCGCTGGAGGCGACGCTGCAACGCCCCCTGTTCGAGCGTCAGGGGCGCCGCGTGCGGCCCACCGAGGTCGCCGAACGCCTGCTGCCCGAGGCCCGCGAGATCCTGGCCCGCCTGCACGCCATCGAGCAGCAGGTGGCGGACCTCGACCACGTCGTGCGCGGCCGCATCCGCCTCGCCACCTCACACCACATCGCCCTGCACCGCCTGCCCGCCCCGCTGGCCGCTCTGCGCACCCGCTACCCCGGGCTGGAGCTGGAACTCGCGTTCATGGACTCCGAGGCCGGCATCGAGGCCGTCATGCACGGCGACGCCGACCTGACGCTGGCCACCCTGCCCGAGGATCTGCCGAAGGCCGCCGAGGCGCACACCGTCTGGACCGATGAGCTTGTTCCAATGATCGCCCGCGGCCGCGCCCAGGATGCCCCACTCGAGACACTGCAACGGCTGCATGACTGGCCGACGACCCTGCCGCCGGCGGGCTCCACCACCCGCCGCCAGATCGACCAGGCCCTGGCCGCACGGGGCCTGCACCCCGCCGCGGCTCAGGAGAGCCCGTACCTGGAGGTCATCCGCATGATGATCGCCGCCGGCCTCGGCATCGGCTTCCTGCCCCGCACCATGGCCACCGACGACCTGGCCATCCTCGAATGGCCCGCCCCACCCATCACCCGCCACCTCGGCTGGGTCCGCCACGCGGACCGCTACCGCTCCCGGACCCTTGCGGCCGTGATCGAGGGACTACATAACGGAGAGGATCAGGAGCCCCCGGACCTTACCGATCTCCAGGCGTGAGCCTGCTGGGCAGGTCCATTGCATCATGGAGCACACGCAATAGCTCTACACAACGGGGTTTGTCGGACGCGGGCCGGAAAACGAGCACGTGTCGGCCTCTCCGCCCTCCGCGTGCGACATGGAGCGTGCAGATACCCGGACCGATATCCTCGCGGCTGCGCACAGTCGGGATGGCGGTTCCGCCCTGCAATTCCCTGATCGCCGAGGATAGGGTGCCGGCATAGACACGGGCCTGCTGCTCGCCAAAGTGCTCCGCCGTCCACACAACAATCTCCCGCAGATCCTGCTCCGCACGCGCGGCAAGACGGACAGTCCATTGTCCGGATGATTCGTTCACGGGTTATCGCTTCGCGATGGCCTGTTCTGTCAGTTCCTGCAAATGCGCCTCGAGGTCGCGCTCGGTATCCAGTTCGGTGTAGCGGCCTGCCTCCAGGTCCGCGATACCTTCCGCAGTCGCCCGCCGCAAGGCTTCCAGTCGCGCCTCCTGCTCACGCTCGCGAGCCTGTACGAGGCGGAGCCCGTCACGCAGAACCTCGCTGGCATTCTGGTAGCGCCCAGATCGAACCAGCTGCTCCACAAAACCGCTTTGTTCCGGCGTCAGGACAATGTTTCGTGTAGGCATGGTTAACCTCCGTCCATCACTATTGGCAGTTTATGCCAAGACCCACAGGCGATCCAGGCGCCGCCCCGCTGCACGCCCTTTCTCTGCGGGCTGTGCACGCAACAAAACGAGCGCTACACGATTCTCGACAACGGCAACCGAGCCTTGCCGGCATCAGGCGCGCGCCGCCTCGCGGGGGAGCAGGGAGGAGATCATCCAGGTGGCGAAGATGAACAGGGTGGAGGCGATCAGCGCGCCCTCCAGGCCCCAGACCATGAAGATGGCACCGGAGGCGACGGTGCCGACCAGGCGGCCGCCGGCGTTGGCCATGTAGTAGAAGCCGACCTTCATCGCCACCCGGTCGGTCTCCGCATAGTCGAGGATCAGGAAGGAGTGGACGGCGGAGTTGATCGCAAACACCACGCCGAACACGCCCAGCCCGACCATCAGCACCCAGGCCGGGTCCAGCCCCGTCTCCAGGCCGATTACGATGCCGATGGGCAGCAGCATCAGGATGAAGGCCCACAACCGCGCGGTCAGCCCGGTCGGATGCAGCCCGCCACGGCCCAGCAAGCGCGGCACCGAGGCCTGCACGATCCCGTAGCCGATCACCCACAGCGCCAGGAACGCGCCCACCTGCATGTGGTTCCAGCCCAGTGTCGCGCTGAGGAATACCGGCAAGGCGACCACGAACCAGACATCGCGCGCGCCAAACAGGAAGAACCGCGCGGCCGAGAGCACGTTGATCGCGGCGGAGTTGGAGAACATCTGGGTGAATTTCGGCTTGCCGCCGACCCGGCCCAGCCCGCGGGGCAGGCCGACGATGGAGAACAGCATCACCACCGCCAGCATCCCGGCCAGGATCACCAGCGCCATCTGGAACCCGACCGAGTACAGCAGCGCGCCGCCGACGAAGAAGCCCACCCCCTTCAGCGCGTTCTTCGAGCCGGTGAGCACCGCCACCCAGCGAAACAGCCGCCCTTCCCCGTCGCCGGCCACCAGCTTCACCCCGGACTTGGCACTCATCTTGTTCAGGTCCTTGGCGATGCCCGACAGCGCCTGCGCGAACATCACGTAGGCCACGCCCAGCCAGGCCTCGGGCACCGTGAGCATCAGCAGCGCCGCAACCTGCAACAAGGTCCCGCCGATCATCGTCGTGTTCACCCCCAGCCGCGCGGCCAGCCAGCCGCCGGTCAGGTTGGTGATCACCCCGAACAGCTCGTAGAACAGGAACAGGAAGGCGATCTCCAGCGGGCTGTAGCCCAGCTGGTGGAAGAACAGCACGACCAGCATGCGGATCGCGCCGTCGGTGACGGTAAACGCCCAGTAGTTCGCGGTGATGCGCGCGTAGGCGCCCAGGCCCAGGCTGGGCGGTGCGTTCGGCGTTTCGGCCGGGCTGCCCATCCGTCCTACACGCCCTGCTCGGCCACGCGCGCGACCAGTTCGACCAGCCGGTTGGCATAGCCCCATTCGTTGTCGTACCAGGCCAGCACCTTCACCTGCGTACCATCCACCACCATCGTCGACTGCGCATCGACAATGGACGAGCGCGGGTCGGTGCGGAAGTCGCTGGAGACCAGCGGGCGTTCCTCGTAGCCGACGATGCCGTTGAGATCGCCGTTCGCGGCCTCCCGCAGCAGGGCGTTGACCTCTCCCGCGGAGGTCTCGCGCGCCGCCTCGAAGGTGAAGTCTGTCAGCGAGGCATTCATCAGCGGCACGCGCACCGCATGGCCGTTCAGCCGTCCGTTCAGTTCGGGGAAGATGTCACCGATCGCCTTCGCCGAGCCGGTAGTGGTCGGGATCAGGTTCAGCCCGGCCGCACGGGCCCGGCGCAGATTGTCGCGCGGCAGATCCACAGGCGACTGCGTGGCGGTCATGTCGTGTACCGTCAGGATCGTCCCGTGGCGGATCTCCAGGGCCGGGTGCAGCACCTTGACCAGGGGCGCCAGGCAGTTGGTGGTGCAGGAGGCAGCGGTGACCACATGGTGCCGCGCCGGATCGTAGGCCGCATCGTTGACGCCCATCACCACGTTCAGCGCCCGCTCGTCCTTCACCGGAGCCGCGACGACCACACGCCGGGCCCCACGGTCGAAGTGCGGCTGCAGGGTCTCCATGGTGCGGAAGGCGCCGCTGGCATCGATCACGATATCCACACCGGCCTCGGCCCAGGGCACCTGCCCCGGCTCGCCCAGCTGCGTGTGGCGCAGGCTGCGGCCATCGATCTGCAGGGCGTCCGGCTCGGCCTGGATGCCGTGATCCCAGCGCCCATGCACCGAATCGAACTCCAGCAGGTGTCCGGTGACCGTACCGTCCGCCGCGACCTCGTTCAGGTGCACGATCTCGAGATCGTCCCGATCCCAGGCCGCGCGCAGCGCGAGCCGACCGATTCGGCCCATCCCGTTGATGCCAACCCGTACGGCCATGACGCCCTCCCGCGAAAAATCGCGTCAGGATACTCCGCCCACATGACCAACGCATGACACCCGGTGCCTTGAAACGGCTCAACCAACAGCGCACAAATACGCAAAGAGGGTCAAAAGCGATTCACAGGAAGTTTGGAAGACTGGAAGAAGGGCTGGATGGGCAAACAACATTGCACCTCGCCCGGTCCAACCGACAATAACTCTTCCATCCTTCCCTTCTTCCTGTGAATCGCCTTTGACCTTGTTCGTGGTGCCGATCAGTTGAGCCAGACGATGCCGGCGTTGAGGTAGATGGCGAAGCCGACCCACAGCAGGTAGGGCACCAGCAGCGCGCCGGCGATGCGGTCGATGCGCCAGAAGGCGATTAATGTCGCCAGGATCAGCGGCCACAGGATCAGGATCTCGGCGAGCGCCAGATCCGGGCGCTGCAGGCCGAAGAAGAGCACCGACCAGCCCAGGTTCAGGGCGAGTTGCGCCAGGAACAGACCCAGCGCGACCGGCGCCCCGGTCAGGCCCACGCGGCGCCACACATGCCACGCCGCCAGCCCCATCAGCCCGAACAGCACGCTCCAGACCGGGCCGAACACCGCATCCGGCGGGTTCAACGGCGGCCGGGCCAGGGTCGGGTACCAGTCGCCCACCGAAAGACTGGTGGCCCAGCCCCCCAGCCCCGCCACGGCAAACACCAGTACCATCCAGGCCAGCAGCCCGAGCATATCCCCACCGAAAGAGCGCCGTCGCGGACGCGATGCATGGGCCGTATCGCGTGTCATTACAGAATTCTCCTCGAGATTCGCGGTCGCATGGCAGGATGCCCCGAACAAGGCCCGGATTCCGAACCGAATTCATTCAGGATTCAGTGAACCACGCCACACTCCCCCTGACCACCCCGAACAAAAGCGAGCTGCAATGCCCCGCCCCGCCACCCTGATCACCGCGGTTCTCTTCCTCCTGGCCGCCGGCCTGCTGGGCTGGATGCTGCTCGGCCCGGATGACGAGACGGCTCCTTCCGGCCGCCCCGGCGGCGGGGAGACACGGCCGGTGGCCGTGGCGGTGGCCGCCATCGAGACCCGCGACCTGGTCGAGCGCCGGCGCTTCACCGGGAGCATCGAGGGTGCGGACCGTATCGAGATCACTCCCCGTGTCGGCGGCCGGGTCGCCGAGGTCTTCGTCAACCTGGGGGACCGCGTGGAACCGGGCGACCCCTTGCTGCAACTGGACACCGAAGAGTTCGAGCAGGACGTCGCCCAGGCCGCGGCGGAACTGGAAGTGGCCGAGGCCAGCCTGGCGGAGGCCATCGCCAGCCGCGACGCGTCCCGGCGCGAACTGCAGCGCACCCGTGAACTGCGCGATCAGGGGATCGCCTCGCGTTCCGAGCTGGAGGCCGCCGAGACCGAACTGGCCCTGGCGCAGACCCGAGTGGCCCTCGCCGAATCGCAGATCCGGCAGCGACGCTCCGCACTGCGCACCCGCGAGATCCAGCTCGGCTATACCCGCATCGAGGCGGATGCATCCAGCAGCACGCGCTGGGTGGCAGAACGGCATGTGGATCCCGGCACGGTCATCAGCGCCAGCGAGCCGGCGCTGGCGCTGGTCCGGCTCCAGCCGGTCCGGGCGATCCTGGCCGTGACGGAGTCCGACTACGGTCGGCTGTCTCCCGGTAAGGCCACTGAGGTACGCACCGGCGCCTACCCCGACACCGCATTCGCGGGGACCATCGCGCGGATCGCACCGGAGTTCCGCCCCGGCTCGCGCCAGGCGCGGATCGAGGTGGAACTGCCCAACGACGACGTCCGCCTGCGCCCGGGCATGTTCGTCGAGGCCGCGATCACCCTGGGCCAGCGCGACGGCGCGCGGGCCATCCCACGCGACGCGATCATCCAGCGTGAGGCCGGGCCCACCGTATTCAGCGTGGAACGCAGTGGCGAGCGCCCAACGGCCCGGCGCCATCAGGCCATCACCGGTGTCCGTGACGGGAACTGGGTCGAACTGCTGGAACCCGATCTGCCGCCGGGCACCGAGGTCGTGATCCTCGGCCAGCACCTGCTTGCGGACGGTACCCCGCTGCGGCTGAGCGAACCGGGCCGCATCCCCGACCGCGATGACGCGCGCGAGGCACAGACCCCGTGAATCCCGCGCGCCTGACCGTCCACCGCCCCGTGCTGACCAGTATGGTGGCCCTGATCGTGGTCATCCTCGGGCTGACCGCGCTGACGCGCCTGCCGGTGGACCTGCTGCCCGACATCACCTACCCCGTGGTCACCGTGATGACCTCCTACCCCAATGCCGGGGCCGAGGAGGTCGAACAACTGGTCACACGGCCGGTGGAACAGGCAGCGGCCGCGATCACGGGTGCCCAGGAGATCCGTTCCACCTCGGCCGAGGGCAACAGCAACGTCCGCATCAACTTCGCCTGGGGCACGGACATCCGCCAGGCCGTGGACGACCTGCGCGATCGTCTGGCACGCATCGAGGACCGCCTGCCGGATGATGCCGACCGCCCGCTGGTGCGCCAGTTCGACACCCAGGACTCGCCCATCATGCGCCTGGGGGTGGGCTCGCAGCTGGACGCCATCCACCTGCGCACCCTGATCGACAACCGCATCGCCCCGCGCCTGGAGCGCATCCCCGGTGTGGCCGCGGTCGACACCTTCGGCGGGCTGGAGCGCGAGGTCCGCGTGGAGGTGGACCCGGAGCGTCTCGAGGCCATCGACCTGGGCCTGGACGACCTGCGCAACCGCATCCGCGACGCCAACGTGATCACCCCCGGCGGGCCGATCATGGACGGCCGGCGGGAGTACCGCCTGCGCACCCCGGCCGAGTTCCGCTCGGTGGACGAGGTCCGCGACACCATCGTGCAGCGCAGCGAGGATGGCGTGACCCACCTGCACCAGGTCGCGGAGGTACGCGATACCCATCAGCGCGTCACCCGCCGCTTCCGGGTTAACGAGGAAGAAGGCGTCCAGCTCGCGGTGCGCAAGCTGGCCGACGCCAACACGGTCGAGGTCTCCGAGGCGGTGCACGCCGAACTGGTGCGCCTGAACCGCGACTTCCCTCAGATCGACATCCGCGCGGTCACCGACGAGGCGGGGTTCATCCGCAACTCCATTACCAACGTCGGCCAGGCCATCCTCTACGGCAGCGCACTGGCGGTACTGGTGCTGCTCGTGTTCCTGCGCAATATCCGTTACACCCTGGTGGCGGCCACCGCGATCCCGCTGGCCGTGATCGCGACCTTTGGCCTGGTGTACTTCGGGGGCTACTCGCTGAACCTGATGACACTTGGCGGGATCGCGCTAGGGGTGGGGCTGATGGTGGACAACGCCATCGTGGTCATCGAGAGCATCGCCCGCCGACGTGAAGAACACGCCGAGCAGACCGCCGCCGAGGCCGCGATCAGCGGCACCGGACGGGTCGCGCCCGCCATCATCGCCAGCACCCTGACCACGGTCGCGATCTTCCTGCCGCTGTTCTTCGCCGAGGAACTCGCCGGCCAGCTGTTCAAGCCCCTGGCGGCCGTGGTCGCCTTTGCCCTGGCCGGCTCGCTGATCGTTGCCCTCACCCTGGTGCCGATGCTGATGGCCCGCGCTCCGATGCCCAGGCGCGACACCAGCGCCCTCGCGCGCATGGAACATCGCTACCAGGGCCTGCTGCAGCGCACCCTGACCCAGCCGTGGATGGTCATCGGCATCAGCCTGCTGCTGATGATGATCGCCCTCGCCGGCCTGCGCGGCGTGGGCACCGAGTTCCTGCCCGCCACCGACGAGGGCGAGCTGCGCGTGCATGTATCCATGGAACCCGGCACCCCGCTGGAAGAGCTGTACGCCACCATGGCCGGGCTGGAGGCGATCATCCGCGACGAGGTCCCGGAACTGGAAAACCTGGTCTCCAGCTCGGGCGCCTCGGCGTTCCGGGCCTCCTCGCCGGCCTCCGGCAACATGCGCGTAATGGTCGGTTCGCGCGCAAGCCGCAGCCGCTCCTCCGATGCCATCGCCGCCGCGCTGCGCGAGGCGCTGGGCAGCCCGCCCGGGGTCGAGATCCGCGTACGCGCCTCCAGCGGGATCTTCTTCCGTGGCTTCGGCCGTGGCGCGGACGAGGAGAGCCTGTCCATCGAGGTCCGTGGCTTCGAACTGCCCACGATGAACGCGGTGGTCGAGCGGTTCGAGGCCGCGCTGGCCGACATCCCCGGCGTGACCGATACCCGCGTCGGCTCCGACGGCGGTCAGCCCGAGTTCGCCACCCGCATCGACCGCGCCCGCGCCGCCGACCTGGGCGTGGACGTGCGCACCATCGCCCAGACCCTGGAGACCGCGCTGGGCGGCTCCAGCGCCGGGCAGCTGCGCGCCGGGGGCGACGAGACCCGCATCTGGGTCCAGCTGCGCGACGCCGACCAGAGCTCGCTGGACGACCTGCTGAACCTGACGGTGCGCAGCGAGGACGGCGAGCGGGTCGCCCTGCGCAGCCTCGTGTCCTTCGATACCGCGATGGGCCCCGACAGCATCCAGCGCCGCGAGCAGGCGCGCATCAGCACCCTGTTCGTGAATATCGGCGACCGCTCGCTGGGCGAGGTCGCGGCGGACGTGCGTGCCGCCCTGGCGGATATCCCGCTGCCGGAGGAGATCGACTTCTCGGTCACCGGCGATATCGAGGAACAGGAAGCCGCCTTCTCCGAGCTGCTGCTGGGCACTCTGCTGGCCACGCTGCTGGTGTACATGGTCATGGCCAGCCTGTACGAATCCCTGCGCGACCCGCTGATCGTGATGTTCTCCATCCCGCTGGCCCTGATCGGCGTCACCGCGGCGCTGCTGATCACTGACACCACGCTCAACGTGCAGTCGCTGATCGGCATCCTGCTGCTGGTCGGGATCGTGGTGAACAACGCGATCCTGCTGGTGGACCGCATGGCCCGGCGCCACCGCGACGACGGCATGGAGCTGACCGCGGCGATCGTGGCCGCGGCCGGCGAGCGCCTGCGCCCGATCCTGATGACCACGCTGACCACCATCCTCGCGCTGTCGCCGCTGGCGATCGGTATGGGCGACGGCGGCGAGGCCCAGGCCCCGATGGCGCGGGTGGTGATCGGCGGCCTGCTGTCTTCTACCCTGATCACCCTGGTGCTGATCCCGACGCTGTACCTGCTGTTCCACCGCCGGGGCGAACATCCACAACCGGTCTATCGAGTCGCAACGGAACATGCCTAGAAAAACGCTGACCTTCCTCGTCGCGCTCGCCCTGACCCTCCCGGCCCAGGGCGCCGACGCCCAGGACGCCACCGAGGGCCTGCGCCTGTCCCTGCCCGCCGAGGCCCTGCTGGACACCCGCCCGTTCGAGCGCGAGGCGGTGGCGGAGGAGACGCTGTCGCTGGAGGAGGCCGTCGCCCGCGCCCTGGAGAACAACCGCGGCCTGCGCGCCGAGCGCCTGCAAACGGCCATCCAGGGCACCTTCGAGGCCCAGGAGCGCGCGGTGTTCGACCCCGAGCTGTTCGCCGAGCTGGAGATCAGCCGCGACCAGAGCGTGCGCCAGCTGGAACAGATCGGCGAGACCGACACGGTGACAACCACCCGCCGTTTCGGGGAGGCCGGGATCACCCAGGCGCTGCCCACCGGCACCGACCTGACGGTCTCGCTGCGCAGTTCCCGCGCCTCCAGTTCCCGCGTGGACACCCCGCAGTTCACCACCCGCGCGGGGCTCAGCCTGACCCAGGCCCTGCTCCGGGGCGGCCGCATCGAATCGAACCTGGTGCGCCTGCGCCAGGCCAGCCTGGACGTGGAGGCATCGGAATACGAGGTGCGCGGCTTCGTGGAGCAGCTGATCACGGACGTGGAGGGCCGCTACTGGGACCTGGTACTGGCCGACGCACAGATCGCCATCTTCGAGGAGGCCCTGGCGGTCGCCCGCGCCCAGCTGGACCAGACCGAACGCCGCATCCGGGCCGGCGACCGTCCGGAGACCGAGGCCGTATCCGCGCGCGCCGAGGTGGCGCTGCGCCGCCAGGGCCTGATCGACGCGCGGGCCGACCGTGCCCGCGCCCAGGACGCGCTGGCCCGCCTGCTGCAGGCCGACAACGGCGGGCTCTGGGATACCCGGCTAGAGGCCCGTTCGGAGCCGGAGCTGGAGCGCTACGCCCTGGAGCCCCTGGATGCCTACGTGGCGCTGGCCCGCGACCACCGCGCCGACCTCAACGAGACCCGCCTGCGCGTGCAGCGCAACCAGCTGGAAGTCGTGCGCACCCGCAACGGCCTGCTGCCGCGCCTGGACTTCTTCGTGACCCTGGGCCAGTCCGGCTACGCCGACAGCTTCAGCCGCACCTGGCGCGACCGCCAGGGCGACGGCTACGACCTGGCCGCCGGCCTGCGCTTCGAGATGCCCATCGGCAATCGCGCGGCCGAGGCCGAGCACACCCGCGCGCGCCTGACCCGCCAGCAGATCCAGGAGACCCTGGCCAACCTGGAACAGCTGGCCATCGAGGACGTGCGCGCCACCTGGTTCGACGCCGCCCGCGTGCGCGAACAGATCCAGGCGCAGAAGGAGACGGTGGAACTACAGGAAGAACTGCTGCGCGTGGAACAGACCCGCTTTCGGGTCGGGGCCGGGACCGCCCTGGCCGTGGCCCAGGCCCAGCGCGACCTGCTGGAGAGCCGCCTGAACCTGACCGAGACGGTGGTGCGCTTTCGCCAGCTGAGCACCGAACTGCTCAATGCCAGCGGCACCCTGCTGCTGCACCGCGGCATCGACGCCCCGGGTGCCGAACGCGTGGAGATTCGCCTGTAATCCGAATGCTGGAAGGACCGGCGCCCCGCTCAGGACGCCCGCCTATTGTCCCACCGGACGGGCACTGCCATCGGCGTCGATCTCGACGACGAGCATCGCCCCGGCCCCGATGCTGCGCCCGCTGAGCTCCATGATGTTGGCCCGGTGGGTCACGTAGACCGCAGGTCCCTGCGCCTGCCGGTATTCCTCCGCCAGGTGTTCGCGCCACGCCCGCATGCGCCGCTCCCGATGCGGGGCGTTGGTGCGAAACACCGATCCCAGGGCCTCCAGGACCACCGGTTCGCCATAGCCCAGCAGCTCCGCGGTATCGAAATTGCGACACCAGGGACCCGCGAATACCCGGATCGAATCGAGCCCGGCGGCCCGCAGGCGTTCGCCGGTCTCGCGGGCCTGCGCGCGGCCCTCCTCGGATAGATTGCGCTGCGTGGCGCAGTCGTCGACATCAAAGCCCGATGGGTCGCCAATCCCCGGCGCCAGGGCATGACGCATCAGCAGGATGCGCTGCGGCTCCTGCAACTGCGCCACGATCACACGTTCTTCGGCCAGATCGTCCGCCGCCAGCGGCACAGCGAGTGCCAGCACGATCACGGCCCAGACCCCCGGGAATACAGAGCGTTTCATGACGCCGTTTGCCTCGTACGACGACGCCGGCAGGCGTCGGAACAGTAGCGCACCTCGTCCCAGCAGCGCGCCCACTTTCTACGCCAGGCAAACGGCCGACCGCACACGGCGCAGGTCTTTTGCGGCAGATGAGGCTTGGCATGCGCCACGGCGGCCGTTATCCCCCCGGGCGGCAGACCCCGTCGTCGCAGCGGGACCGCCAGCGATAGCGGGCGATCACGTTGTAGACGCGGTCCATCAGCCAGACGACCGGCGGAAGGCGATGCAGCACGCCGCCGAGCCAGCGGTAATACGGCAGATGCCGCCAGACCAGCACGAAGGCCCACGCGCCACTGCGAATGCGGCCCTCGGGACTGACGGCATGCATGCGCTGCATGGCCTGGTCCCAGGTGATGCCCCAGGCGGCGAGCGGCGCCGCATCGGCGTGGATGTCGCGCCAGTCGACCGCGGCAGCGGTATCCAGGCGCTGGTAGTGGCCGATCTCGCGACGGCACAGCGGGCAGCCGCCATCGAAGAACACGATCGGGCGTCCGGGGGCCTTTGGCGGTCGGTTCGCGGCCGGGTCAGGCATGTCCCACCGGCCCGGTCTGCTGGTGCTGCGCCTCGCCCAGCGATTTCAACGCGCGCTCCACCACATCGCGCGCGAGTCCCTGGGTCATCTCGGGGTCGGCCGGGATCATCTCGGTACGCACCGCCAGGGCCATCGCCAGGGCCTGCAGCACATCCCCGTTGCAGGTGTCCCCCAGCACCCCGATCTCGTTATCCAGGGTATCGGTCAACCGGTCCAGCAACTGCTGCACCCGCACCGCCGAACCCGTCTCGGGGTGCAGACGAAACTCGAAGGACACGGCCTCGCCGCTCGGGGTCACATAGCGATAGGGCAATACGTCCATGGCTCTCTCCTTCGCGAACGGTCGGGTTGTCGAGGCGGATTTCGGGGTCGGTCGGGCAGCCCCTCCGCCATTGGGCCACGAAACGGGCAAACAGTTCGACCGGCAGCGGGCCGACACGACCGGATCGCATCGCGAAAACCGCCCCGGCCGGCACGCGCAAGCGTTATCCTTGCGCCTCATGGAGACCCGCATCCGCAACATCGACTTCGCCGGTGCGCCGCGCGCGGCAGGGGTACGGTAATGGCGGCCCGCCGCAAGCGCCGCCCGCTGCGCCGCCTGCTCCTCTGGGTGGCCGGGCTGACCGCATTCCTGCTGGCGCTGGGCATCGGGGTTATGTTCGCGCTGGTGGTGCTGTTCGCTCGCGTCGACCCGCCCTACGGCATGGCCATGGTGGTGGCCACCGACTGGCAGACCGCCTCCAACCGGCGCCCGGACTGGCAGCGTCTGGATGACCTGCCCCGCCACCTGATGCTGGCGGTGATCGCCGCGGAGGACCAGCATTTTCCCAACCATCGCGGCTTTGACTGGGGCTCGGTGCGCCAGGCGCTGGGCGATCATGTGCGCGGCGGGCGACTGCGCGGCGCCAGCACCATCAGCCAGCAGACCGCCAAGAATCTGTTCCTGTGGCACGGCCGGTCCTGGGTGCGCAAGTCGCTGGAGGCCGGGTTCACGCTGGGGATGGAGACCCTGTGGCCGAAACGACGCATCCTCGAGATCTACCTGAACCTGGCGGAATGGGGCCCCGGCATCTACGGCATCGAGAACGCCGCCCAGCATTACTTCGGTGTCTCCGCCACCGAACTGGACCGCCACCAGTCCGCGCGTCTGGCCGCCATCCTGCCCAGCCCCGGGCGCATGAACCCGGTGCAGCCGGGCCCGCAACTGGACCGCCGTATCGCCTGGGTGGAGCAGCAAATGGCCCAGCTCGGGATCGCCTGGCTGGACCCGATGCTGCTGGAGTAAGCCTCGTGCCCGACCGACGCCGAGGTCGGGCACGGAGATCGCCCCGCGCCTTTGGCGCTCGCGATGAGCGTGCTTTCCCCCATCATGGCAAGGCTCCGCCAGGGGCGGCGGCCATCCCCGGACGCACCCCCGGCCCGCATTGTGGCGGGGAACTTCGAGCCTTTAGACTGCTCGCACTAACCGCACGGGCGAACCGCCGCTCAATAGGTCCATCGACATGAACGCCATGAGCGCGGCTCCCATGGATGCCCCCCGAACATTGAGGTTTGCCGTGACCCACCAGCGCTCGCCGTTTCGCTTCTTCTCCCGCCTGCTCGTCCTCGCCGCCCTGCTGTTCTCCGTGCCGCTGGGGGCCGTCTCTGCCCAGGATGCCGGCGCGACGGATTCCGGCAATGACCTGCGGCAGACGCTGATCGACGCGCTGGAAAACGAGGAGGCACGCGAACGCCTGCTGGAAGCCTTGCGCGCCGACAGCGGCGCCAGCGAGAGCGAGACGGCCGAAGATGCCGTCCCGGTGGACACCGGCGAGAGCGAATCCGTCGCGCGCCAGATTGCCCAGCTCACCCAGTCGCTGGCCGAGGGCACCGTGGCCGAGATCCGGGCCCTCAACGACATCGCCGCGGACATCGCCGAACAGGTCCGTGCAATCGAACCGACGGTTTTCGGGATGGCCGTGCTCGATCTGGCGATCATCATTGTATTCACCGTGGTGGTGTTCCTGATCCTGCGCCGCCTGGGTGCCCCGTTGTTTACCGGCATCGACCGCTGGGCCCTGAATGCCGCGGAGCACATGCGCCTGATGCGGGCACTGCCCGCCGTCGTCCTCGCCGCCGCGATCGACTTCCTGATCGTCATCCTCGCCTGGCTGGCCGGCTATGCCCTCGCGCTGTTCGTACTGGGCGAGTCGGGCGAGATGAACACGCGCCACTCGCTGTTCCTGAACGCCTTCCTGCTGATCGAGGTGACCAAAGCGGCGCTGCGCCTGATCTTCGCCACCCGCTACCACGGTCTGCGCCTGCTGCCGATGGCCGGGGACGAGGCCGCCTACTGGAACGCCTGGCTGGCGCGCATCGTGGGCTACATTGGCTACGGCCTCCTGCTGCTGGTGCCGATCGCCAACAACCAGATCTCCTCCGAGGCGGGGCGCTCGCTGGGGCTGATCGTGATGCTGACGGCGTTCCTGTACGCCGCCGTGATCATCCTGCAGAACCGCAGCCGGGTGCATGACCGCCTGATCGCGATGGCCAACCGGGCCGAGTTCGCCTTCACCCGGATCGTGATCTCGCTGCTGGCGAATTTCTGGCACTGGATCGCGCTGCTCTATTTCCTGGCGCTGGCCGTGGTCAGCGTCACGCGCCCGGAAGATGCCCTGCCCTTCATGGCCAAGGCCACCGGTCAGACCTTGCTCGCGGCCTTCGTGGGCGTGTTCGTCGCCAACCTGCTGACGCAGCTGATCGGCCGGCAGATCCGCGTGCCCGACGAGACCCGGGAGAAGTTCCCGTCGCTGGAACTGCGCCTGAACTCGTACATCCCGAAGGCGCTGAAGGTCATGCGCCTGGTGATCCTGCTGATCGTGCTGGCGGTGATCGCGGATGCCTGGGGTGCCTTCAGCCTGACCACCTGGCTCGCCTCCGACACCGGCATGGCGGTACTGGGCACCGCGATCTCGGTCGCCCTGATCCTGCTGGGCGTGCTCGCCATCTGGCTGGTATTCGCCAGCTGGATCGAACACCGCATGAACCCCAACACCGGCGACGGCGGTCCGACGGCCCGCGAGGCCACGCTGCTGACCATCTTCCGCAATGCGGTCGCCATCGTGCTGATCGTGATGACCACCATGATCGTGCTGGCCGAGATCGGCGTGAACATTGGGCCGCTGCTGGCCGGCGCGGGCGTCCTCGGCCTGGCCGTCGGCTTCGGCGCCCAGAAACTGGTCCAGGACGTGATCACCGGGGTCTTCATCCAGCTCGAGAACGCCATCAACGTCGGTGACGTAGTCACCGTCGCCGGAACGACCGGCGTGGTCGAACGCCTGACCATCCGCTCGCTGGGTCTGCGCGACCTGTCCGGGACCTACCACCTGATCCCGTTCTCCTCGGTCGACGCGGTGTCCAACTACATGCGTGAATTCGCCTACCACGTGGGCGAGTACGGCGTCGCCTACCGCGAGGACATCGACGAGGTCATCGTGCGCCTGCGCGAGGCCTTCGAGGAACTCAAGGAAGACCCCGACCAGGGTCCGAACATCCTCGACGAAATGGAGGTGCACGGCGTCACCGCCCTGGCCGACAGCTCGGTCAACGTGCGTATCCGCATCAAGACGCTGCCGGGCACCCAGTTCGGCCTGGGCCGCGCGTTCAACCGCCTGGTCAAGAAGCACTTCGACGCCGCCGGCATCGAGATCCCGTTCCCGCACCAGACCATCTACTTCGGTCAGGAGAAGGACGGGTCGGCCCCCGCAGCCAACCTGCGCATGATCGAGGCCGCGCCGGAGGGCAACGCCGACGACCGGGACTATTCGCGCGACCGCCGCGCCCGCCCGAACCCGAAACACAAGGGCGACTACGACGAGTCCGAGGACTGACGCAACCAGCGGGGCGAACGGCCGGCTGAGGGGCCTGCCGCCACGCGCGGTCATCTCGAGCCGGCTTACCCTTTCCGCCAGGGCGGGATTTGGGTCAATATAGCCGCATGCGACTGTTGATCCTGCTCGCGCCGTTGCTGTTGTTCCTCGCCTGGGCCCCGGGCCTCTGGGTCCGTCACGTCATGAAGAAGTACCACCAGCCGGGGGACCGCTACGACGGCACCGGCGCGGAACTGGCCCGCGATCTGCTGGACCGTCACGGGCTGCACAAGGTCCGGGTGGAGACCACCACGCACGGAGATCACTACGACCCCAACGCCCGCACCGTACGGCTGTCGCCCGAAAACCACGAGGGACACTCCCTCACGGCGGTCACCGTGGCCGCCCACGAGGTCGGACACGCCATCCAGCATGCCGAGGGCTACGCCCCGCTGCGCATGCGCAGCTACCTGGTTTGCGTCGCGGGATACGGACAGCAGATCGGTGCCTGGCTGCTGGTCGCCATTCCCTTTGTCACCCTGCTCGCCCGGCATCCCGCGCCCGCGTTCCTGTTCCTGCTGGCCGGAGTCCTCTCCATGGGGCTCGCCACGCTGGCCCACCTGGTCACCCTCCCCACGGAGTTCGACGCCAGCTTCCGCCGGGCCATGCCGATGCTGCGTGACGGGCGTTACCTGCACCCACCCGACTACCCGCATGCGGAGCGCATCCTGAAGGCCGCCGCCTATACCTACCTCTCGCAATCCCTGATGAGCCTGCTGAATATCGCCTCGTGGTTCCGCTACCTGCGCCGCTGAGCGGCTCCGCTCGGCCTGCCTGCCCGTTGTGCGGCCAGCCGACCCGGCTGTTCCATCACCGCGGTCTCGGCGACCCCTCACCCGGTGACTATCGCCGCTGCCACCACTGCCGCCTGATCCACCTCGACACCGGGTCCTGGCCCGACCAAGAGACGGAACGCGGGTACTACCGCACCCACGAGAATCGGCCGGATGATCCCGGTTACCAGGCGCATCTGCAGCGGCTGATCGAACCGCTGCTCGAGGCCCTGCCGCCACCTGCCCGCGGCCTCGACTGGGGCTGCGGACCCCAACCCGTTCTCGCGGCCCTCCTGCGGGCGGGCGGCTACACCATGGATATATGGGACCCCACCTTTGCACCCGCCTGGCCCGACGCACCCGACTCCGGCTGGGATTTCATCACCTGCACCGAGGTGCTGGAGCACCTGCACAGTCCCCTGCACGCACTGCAAACGCTGCGCACCCACCTGCGCCCGGGCGGCGTTCTTGCCGTAATGACCGAATGGCCGCCCGAGGCGGACGGCTTCCGCCGCTGGCACTATCGCCGCGACCCCACCCACGTCGCGTTCTACGGTCCCGACACCCTGCACTGGATCGCCGACCGGCTGGGTTGCGCCCTCGCGCTGCCCGCGCGCGACATAGCGCTGTTCACGCGCAGCGATCCGCCCTGATCAACCCGAAACCGCGACGGGCATCACACGGATACGCCCGCCACGGGGCCCCGGGGAACTCCTCCATCCGCGGATCGTCTTCGCCAGGTGCCACTCGCCCGATTGGACGCCCCTTGTCGGGCATGAAAGCGCCACGCTTGTTAAGCTGGGGTTAAGTGCGCTTGTCTAGGCTACCGTTACTACTTAAGCAGGAGAGACTCTATGAAGACTCGTTCCCGGTCCGTCGCCGGACTGATCGCCGCGGCCGCCCTTGCGCTGGCCAGCCCGCTCGCCATGGCGCAGGGCATGGGCCAGCAGGGTCAGGGCGGCATGGGCATGCAGGGCGGTCAGGGCGGCAACCCGCAGATGGAGATGCAGCAGCTCCAGCAGACGCTCGCCGAGACCCAGCAGCAGGCCATCCAGAACAATCCGCAGCTGGAACAGAAGGGCGAAGAGCTGGAAAATCTGGTCCTGGACAAGATGGAGTCCGCCGGCTATCAGCCGCGTCGGGACCTGGAAACCCTCGAGTCCGCCGAGGAACGCCTGCGCGATCCGGACCTCAGCGCCGAACAGCGCCAGGAAGTCATCCAGTCCGAAGACGTGCAGCAGGCGCAGATGAACCTGCAGGAGGCCCAGCAGGCGGTCGCTCAGGATGAAGAGATCCGGGAGGCCCAGGAAGCCTTGCGGGAAGACCTGATGGCCGCCATGCGCCAGGAAAACGCCGATATCGACGACGTCATCCAGCGCATGCAGAGCCTGCAGCAGCAGATGCAGCAGCAACAGGGTGGCCAGGGCGGCGGCATGATGCGCTAATCGCGTCACCGTAGACCCGATGAAAAAGCCCGGTCCCCGTCAAGGGGCCGGGCTTTCTTGTGTCGGGCCCATGCCTGCATTGAGGCGCGCGGGCCGAACGGTCCCTCATTCCAGGCGGCCGGTCTCCTGCGCCAGCGCGCGCAGCGCCTCGGTCTGTCCCTCGGGCAGCTGACTCCAGTCAAAGCGCCAGGTCCAGTTGCGTTCGTCCACCGTACCGGGAATGTTCGTGCGCGCCTCCGAACCCAGTTGCAGGGCATCCTGCATCGGCAGAATCGCGAGCTGTGCCGGAGAACGGCAGGCCGCACGGATCAGCGGCCAGGGCATCTCCTCGGCCCCGCCCTCGTCCAGCGTTGCGATCACGTGCTGCTGCAGGGACGGCTCCAGAGAAAGGAACCAGCCCAGCGTGGTGTCGTTGTCGTGGGTGCCGGTATACACCGCGCTCAGTTCGTCATGATTCGCCGGCAGGTACGGGTTGTCCGGCCCACCCTCGAAGGCGAACTGCAGGATGCGCATGCCCGGCAGATCGAAGCGCAGGCGCAGGGCGGTCACCTCCGGCGTGATCACGCCGAGGTCCTCGGCCAGCAACGGCAGCACGCCGAGACGGGTCTGAAGCTGTTCGAAGAAGGCCGCGCCCGGCCCCGGCACCCAGTGCCCCTGCGTGGCATCCGGCTCGCTCGCCGGCACGGCCCAGCTGGCCTCGAAGCCGCGGAAGTGGTCAATGCGCACGGCGTCTACCGTCTCCAGGGTCCAGCGCATCCGCTCCACCCACCAGTCGTAGCCGCGTTCGGCAAGGCGGTCCCAGCGGTAGTGCGGGTTGCCCCAGCGCTGCCCGGTCTCGGAGAAGTAGTCCGGTGGCACGCCGGCCACGGTCAGCGGGTGCCCCGTGTCGTCGAGATCGAATAGATCGCGGTGGGCCCAGACCTCGGCCGAGTCGTGCGCCACGAAGATCGGCATGTCGCCCAGGATCAGGATGTCCCGCGCGCGGGCATGCTCGCGCACGTCCTGCCATTGATCGAACAGCACAAACTGGGCGAAGCGTACCGCCTCCAGCTCCCGGGCCGCATCGACCTCCACAGCCGCCAGGGCATCCGGATCGCGGTCACGCAAGGCGGCCGGCCATTCCCACCAGGGACGGCCGCCTTCACGGGCGCGGATCACCACGAAACGGGCAAAGTCCTCCAGCCACACCGGGCCCTGGGAATCCCGAAAGGCCTGGTAGGCCTGCGCCCAGCCATCGCCGGCCTGCTCCAGCCGCTCCCGCGCTTGTTCCAGCAGTGTGTCGACGGGCAGCGTCGGGTCCGCAAGGCCCGCGAGCGCCGCCAGGCGCTGCGGGTCGATCAGGCGCACATCGCCAGCGAAGGCGGAGATACTGGCATACGGCGAACCGTCCTCCTGCGGCGGGTGCAACGGCAGGATCTGCCACAGGCTGAAGCCAGCATCCCGCGCCCAGTCGAGGAAACGAAAGGCCTCGTCCCCCAGCGTCCCGACCGGACCCAGGCCCGGCAATGACACGGGGTGCAGGAGGACCCCCGCGCGGCGGCGCTGCATCAGGGGGTTGCAGTGTTCTTCGCCCGCCTCCATCCGCTACGGCCCCTCGTACATGGTTACCGGGCACATGGTTACTTGGCACACAGTTACTGGCCCTTGCGCATGGTACCGCCCGCCGCGGGATCACCGCCCCCGACCGAGAGGACCTCGCCCAGCGAGTCGGGCACATCGAGATCCGCCAGCTGGTACAGGCGGGCCAGATGCCGACGGTAGAGCTGTTCGAAGTCGCTGACGGAACCCGCGGGGTTGTATTCCCCGAACCACCAGCACCAGTCGGATCCCTCGCATACCGCGAGCTGCTTGCGCAGCTCCGGCGTATCCAGTGCCGGATGCCGCGCGATGGCCTGGTCCACGGCGGTCCAGGCCTCGATCAGGCGGTCCCAGCCAAGGTTCTTGTCCGGGTCGCCAATCCAGGTGGAAAAGGTCCCGTAGACCCAGGAGCCCGCCACCATGCCCGTGAGTTCGCCGCGATCCGTCCGCGGACCCGTGCGCTGGCAGACGTCCGAGAAGGTGCACAGGTTCAGCCGCGGATTCTCCGCTACCCGCTCGTACAACGCCCGCAGGAAGTAGAAGCCGTTCTCCGGGTAGTACTCCCAGGCGTTCTCGCCATCCAGGATGACCGCCACCACGCCCCCGTCGGGCGAGACGGCGGCAATGTTCTCAAGGTGATGCACGAAGTCCCCGACCGCGTCGTCGGCGTGCCAGTCGGCGTAGCGAAACCCGATCGCATCGGAAAGCCCGTCGTCGCGGAAGAACAGCTCCGTCCGGGCCCCCTTCAGGCAATACGGACGATGCAGCCAGCCCTCCTGCTCCGCCGAACCGGTATGCGACTCGGCGGTCTCCCCGGCCGCCGCCAGGCTGTTGCCGAGTACGGTCTGGCCACTGGCGGTCCAGCAGATGTCGTAGTCATCCAGCAGGCGCACGGTCGCCTCGCTGAGACTGCCCTCCGAAGGCCAGCAGCCGCGTGGCCGGAAGCCGAAGTACTGCTCGAACACCGCCAGGCCGCGTTCGATATGCCAGCGCACCCGGGCCTCGCCGTCCGGGTACGCCGGCGCCTGCGGCAATTCGACATCCGGCATCGCCTCGCGCGCCGACTGCAGGTCCAGCAGCAGCGGCATGATCGGGTGGGCATACGGGGTGAACGAGAGCTCCACACGCCCCTGCTCGGCCAGTTCGCGGTAGCGCGGCAGGATCGCCTTGACCTCGTCGCGGATCAGCTTCAGCAGGCGGCCCCGCACGTCGCGGTTGAAGCCCTGATCCGCCTTCAGCCAGCCCTGCACCTCGGGATAGGCGCGGCGCACGGTCTCCCCCAGCCAGGCCAGGTGATAGCAGGTCGCCAGATCCTGGAAGAAGCGGTTGTCCAGATGCGCCAGCAGCACGGCGTCTTCCAGCGCCTGGCGGGCCAGGGTCGCCAGGCGCTCGAACAGCGGGAACGGCTCGATCATGCGCGGGGCATGCGCGCGCAGGCAGACGCGCAGGATCTCGCGCCGCTGCACCGGATCCACCGGGACGATATCCAGCTGGAGCAGGTCCAGCACCGGGTCGCCGAAGCTCGAGCGATTGCCGATCCCGGCCTCCAGCCGCTCGCCGTAGTCCGCGATCTGCTCCAGCAGGATCGGCGCGAAATTCACCACCGCGCGCGCCTGGGGACAGGCCTCCAGGTGCGCGGCCATGTCGGTGTAGTCCTTCAGCGCGTGCAGGTAGGTCCATGGCAGGACATATTCACCGGCCCCGGAGTCGTAGTACTGCGGCTGGTGCATATGCCAGCACAGCACCACGTCGAGCTGGGGCGGCTGGGTGGCGAGCGCGGTGGTACTGCCGGATTCAGCGGACATGGTGGGTCGCCTGTCCGAGCATCTCCGGCGTCACCACGCGCACCCCGCCCGGGGAGACGAAGTAGTCGCGGGCGTCGGCCTCGTCGTCCACCCCGATCTCGGTCCCGTCCGGGACCTTGCAGCCCTTGTCGATCACCGCATTGCGGATCACACAGTTCTCGCCGACGGTCACACTGGGCAGGATCACCGAGTCCTCCACGCTGGCACAGGCGTTGACCTGCACATTGGAAAACAGCAGGGAGTGGCGCACGGTGCTCCCGGAGATGATGCAGCCCCCGGAGACCATCGAGTCGATTGCCATGCCGCGGCGGTCCTCGTCGTCGAACACGAACTTGGCCGGCGGCAACTGCTCCTGATAGGTCCAGATCGGCCATTCCGAGTCGTACAGGTTCAGCTCCGGCGTCACCCCGATCAGCTCCAGATTCGCCTGCCAGTAGGAGTCGATGGTCCCTACATCGCGCCAGTAGCCCTGGCGCACGCCCTGCTCGTCACGGAACGGATAGGCCATCACCTGGTTTCGCTCGATGATGCCGGGGATGATGTCCTTGCCGAAATCGTGGCTGGAGAAGGTGTCGTCCGCATCCTTGATCAGCTGGTCGAACAGGAACTCGGTGTTGATCACGTAGATCCCCATGGAGGCCAGCGAGTGGGTCTTGCTGCCGGGGATCAGCGCCGGGTCCTCCGGCTTTTCCGCAAACGAGGTAATGCGGCTGGACGCATCCACCCCCATCACGCCGAAGGCCTTCGCCCGCTCCTGCTCCACCTCCAGGCAGCCCACGGTCATGTCTGCGCCGCTCTCCACGTGGAAGGCGATCATCTGGCCGTAGTCCATCTTGTAGATGTGGTCCCCGGCCAGGATCAGCACATAGCGCGGATTGTGCTGCCGGATGATGTCGATGTTCTGGTAGACCGCGTCGGCTGTCCCCGCGTACCAGGAGGTCTCGATGCGCTGCTGCGCCGGCAGCAGCTCGATGAACTCGCCGAATTCCCCGCGCAGGAAGCTCCAGCCCCGCTGCATGTGCTGGATCAGCGAGTGTGCCTTGTACTGCGTCACCACGGCGACCTGACGGATACCCGAGTTGATGCAGTTGGACAGGGGGAAGTCGATGATGCGGAACTTGCCGCCGAAGGGCACGGCCGGCTTGGCGCGCCACAGCGTCAGTTGTTTCAGTCGCGAGCCGCGTCCGCCGGCCAGGATCAGGGCAAGGGTCTCCCGGGGCAGGCGGCTGACGTAACGTTGCGGTTGTGGACTCATGCACCCATCCTTGTCGAGGCAAACACGTCCGCATGTACCCGCTCGCTGGGTCCTCGCTCCCACCCGCGGACAAGGCTCGGTGTGTGCCCTGACCCGCCTCGTGGAACCGCGGTATCCGACAAGCGCGCGTACATCCGTTCGTGTTCTCCAGGGAAACACTGATTAATGTACTCACTCGCGCTCGAGTCGCTTTTGCGTGCGAACAAGGCGCGGTGACTGCCGTGCAGCATTCTGCACAAGGGAACCGCAACGCTGTGCGCGCGCAAAAGCGGCCGAGCCCCTGCTCTCAATAGGTTGTGGGGTTGGCACCCCAGGTTCCCCGATCCTGCGTTGCGCCGCTTGCGGGTAGAACCACTACCCGCTGCACGACGCGCCTTGCCTCGAAAAACCTGGGGTGCCAACGCGAGTGCGTACATTAATCAGTGTTTCCCTAGTATGTTGTACTCACGTGTTCTGCCGACCCGGCCTGAACCGCACTATTCCACGACCCAAACGCGAGCTTGATCCGAGTATGGCAACAGCCCCCGACAAATGCACCCGTTCCGTCGCCGATCCGTTAGCGCGCCTGGCCGAGGCCCGGCTCCATGATCCGCACAGCGTCCTGGGGCGCCATGCGCTGGATCAACAAACCACCTGTTATCGGGCCTGGCTACCGCATGCAACGGAGGCCTCCATCACACTTTGCGACGGGCGCCACATACCCATGGACGCCGCCTCGGGATTCCCCGGGCTGTTCCTGTGGCGTGGGCCGGTGGACGCCCTCCCCGCGCACCCGCAGCTGGACTGGATGCCCGAGGGTGGCACATCCACGTTGCAGGCAATTGACCCCTGGAGCTTTGCCCCGGACATCCCCGAATTCGATCGCCACCTGTTCGCCGAGGGCCGCCACTGGCATGCCCATCGCATGCTGGGCGCCCATCCGATGGCCCGCGACGGCATCCACGGCGTGCGCTTCGCCGTGTGGGCGCCCAACGCCGAACGCGTGTCGGTGGTGGGCGACTTCAACCGCTGGGACGGGCGCTGCCATCCAATGACCGTCCACGCGGGCAGCGGCATCTGGGAGCTGTTCATACCGGGGATGACCGCGGAAACGCTGTACAAGTTCGAGATCCGCAATCGCGAGCACGGCAGCCTGCACCTGAAGACCGACCCGTACGCCCGCGCCTACCAGGTTCGCCCCGAGACCGCCGCCCGCATCCAGGAGGCCAGCACCTATGCCTGGAATGACGAGCACTGGATGCGCAACCGCGATCCGGAGGCCTGGAAGCATCGGCCAATGAGCATCTACGAGGTGCATCTGGGCTCCTGGCAGCGCAGTCCCGAGGGCCACTGGCCCAGCTACCGCGAGCTGGCCGAGCGCCTGGTGCCCTACGCCCGCGACATGGGCTTTACCCATCTCGAATTGCTGCCGGTCACCGAGCACCCGTTCGACGGATCCTGGGGCTACCAGAGCACCGGCTTCTTTGCCCCCACCTCGCGCTTTGGTCAGCCGGACGACTTTCGCCATTTCGTCGACCAGGCCCATCAGGCCGGTCTTGGCGTGATCCTCGACTGGGTCCCCGGCCACTTCCCGCGCGACGAGTTCGCGCTGGCCCGGTTCGATGGCACCGCGCTGTACGAACACGCCGACCCGCGCATCGGCGAGCACCGCGGCTGGGGCACCCTGATCTTCAACTACTCGCGCCCCGAGGTCCGCAACTTCCTGCTCTCCAGCGCCCTGTGCTGGGTCGAGGACTTCCACCTCGACGGCCTGCGCGTGGATGCCGTCGCCTCCATGCTCTATCGCGACTACGACCGCGAAGGCGAGGACTGGCTGCCCAACATCCACGGCGGCAACGAAAACCTGGAGGCCATCGACTTCCTGCGCCACCTGAACGAGACGGTCCAGACCAGTCATCCGGGCGTCGCCATGATCGCCGAGGAATCCACCGCCTGGCCGGGGGTCAGCCGCCCGCCGTCCATGGGCGGGCTGGGCTTCACCATGAAGTGGAACATGGGGTGGATGCACGACACCCTGACCTACTTCGGGATGGACCCGATCTACCGCATGCACCACCACGGCCAGCTCACGTTCGGCCAGCTCTACGCCTATAGCGAGAACTTCGTCCTCCCGTTCTCGCACGACGAGGTGGTACACGGGAAGCGCAGCCTGCGCGGACGCATGCCGGGCAACGAGTGGGAACAGCACGCCAACCTGCGCCTGCTCTACAGCTGGCAGTGGCTCTACCCCGGCAAGAAACTCCTGTTCATGGGCCAGGAATTCGGCCAGGGCCCGGAATGGTCGGAGGATCGCGAACTCGACTGGTACGTGCTGCAGTACCCGCTGCACCAGGGCCTGCAGAACCTGGTGCGGGATCTGAACCGCGCCTACCGCGCCGACCCCGCCCTGCACGCCCGGGAATTCGAACCGGACGGCTTCGACTGGCTGGACTGCGACGATGCCGCGCACTCCACCCTGAGCTTCGTGCGCCGCGACCACCAGGGCCGCCAGGTCGTGGTGGTGCTGAACCTGACGCCGGTGGAGCGCCCGGCCTACCCCGTACCCGCGCCCCACGCCGGGCGCTGGCGGGTCACCCTGAACAGTGACGCCGAGGTCTACGGTGGGGGCTCGCGCGGCCCGGCGGAGGCCTATGCCGAGCCGGTGGAACGCCACGGGCACCCCGCGACACTCTACCTGCATCTGCCGCCACTGGCGGCCCTGTTACTGGAGCCAGCCGGCGACTGACGTCGGGGCGCCTCGGGCCGAAGCCGCTAAGACCGGCTCCTGTTTGCAGGCCCGTGCGGGCCCGGAACTCGCGGCCCCAATGCCGGCCATGGGCTCGGGATCGGGATCGGGCTCATTCCAGGCGATAAAGCCCGCCATCCGAATGGTCCGTCAGCACATAGATGTGCCCCTCCGGTCCCTCGCGGACATCACGAATGCGCCCGATCTTGCCGTGCAGCAGCTCTTCCATGTGCACGACTTCGTCGTCCTCGATCACGATGCGCAGGATCCGTTCGGCACGCAGGCCACCCGCCAGCAGATTGCCTTGCCAGGACTCGAAGCGATCCGCGGTCACCATCGCCAGCCCGGACGGCGCCAGCGTCGGCAGGAACTCGTAGACCGGGTCGATCATATCCGCGTCGTGACGCGCCTCGCCAAAGGGTTCCTCGGACCGATAGTCGCGCCCCCGCGACACCACCGGCCAGCCATAGTTGCCCCCGGCTTCCATACGGTTCAGTTCATCCCCACCCCGGGGCCCGTGGTCCGTCAGCCAGATCGTGCCGTCCGCCGGATCCACCACCAGACCCTGCGAATTGCGCAGGCCATAGGCAAAGATGTGTGGCTGGGCATCATCGCGGTCGACAAACGGGTTGTCCGCCGGGGCCTCGCCATCCTCGGTCAGGCGCAGCAGGGACCCGGTATGTGCAGAAAGGTCCTGGGACGGGTCTTCCTGCCGACGATCGCCGATCGTCATCAACAGGGTGCCATCGGCCTGCCAGGCCAGCCGCGAACCGAAGTGGCCCGGATTGCTGCCGCCCCGGTCCTGACGGAACAGCTCCTCCACCTCGTGCAGGGCCCCGTCCTCCAGACGCCCGCGCCCCAGCGCGGTGTAGGACTGGTCGGAATCCCCGGTGACATAGGTGAAATACACCCGGTGGTTCGCCGCGAAGTCCGGGTGCAGCACAACATCCAGCAAGCCGCCCTGGCCGCGCGCCACGACCTCCGGCACACCCTCGACCGAGCTCACCTCGCCATCGCGCACCTGTTTCAGCGCACCCGTCCGTTCGGTCACCAGATAGCCGCCGTCCGGCAGGAAGGCTACCGACCAGGGATGCTCCAGACCACCGGCTACCCGCACGAGATCGAATTGTTCGTACTCGCTCGAGATGCCTTCCTCGACCACTTCGCCGGCCAGGGCCGAGCCCACCAGCGCCAGCCCCGCGACCAGCGCACCGGTGCGGATGGCGTAGCCTCGTGTCATTGCCTCTCGCATGCCGTACCTCCCGTTATCTGCCATTGCAGAAATGGGACACGACGACCGGGGGATTGTTCACGCGACGGCGTGGTGTGCCGAATCAGGCCTCCGGGCGCAGGTGCGGGAACAGCAGCACGTCACGGATCGACGGGCTGTTCGTCAGCAGCATCACCAGGCGGTCGATGCCGATGCCCTCGCCCGCCGTGGGCGGCAGGCCATACTCCAGGGCGCGGATGTAGTCAGCGTCGTAGTGCATCGCCTCGTCGTCGCCGGCGTCCTTCTCCGCGACCTGGGCCTGGAAGCGTTCGGCCTGGTCCTCGGGGTCGTTGAGCTCGGAGAAGCCGTTGGCGATCTCGCGCCCGCCGACGAACAGCTCGAAGCGATCGGTCACGAACGGGTCGTCGTCGTTGCGCCGCGCCAGCGGCGAGACCTCGGTCGGATAGGCGGTGATGAAGGTCGGGTGGCGCAGCTTGTTCTCGGCGGTGTATTCGAAGATCTCGGTCCACAGCTTGCCGAGCCCAAAGCTCGCCTTGATCGGGATCTCCAGACGCTCGCAGTGGGCGCGCACCTTGTCGATGTCCGCGAGGTCCTCGCTGCTGATCTCCGAATTGTGCTCGAGGATCGCCTCGCGAACCGTCATGCGGGTGAACGGCTGGCCGAAATCGTAGGTCTCGCCCTGGTACTCGATGGTGGTCGTGCCCAGCACGTCCTCGCACAGCCCGCGCAGCAACGTCTCGGTGCGGTCCATCAGCGCATGGTAGTCCACGAACGCCTCGTAGAACTCCAGCATGGTGAACTCGGGGTTGTGCCGGGTGGACAGCCCCTCGTTGCGGAAATTGCGGTTGATCTCGAAGACCTTCTCGAAGCCGCCGACGACCAGACGCTTCAGGTACAGCTCCGGCGCGATGCGCAGGTACAGCGGCATGTCCAGCGCATTGTGGTGCGTGGCGAACGGCCGCGCGGTCGCGCCGCCCGGGATCACCTGCATCATCGGGGTCTCCACCTCGATGAAGTCCTCGCGCTCGAAGTATTCGCGGATGTAGCGCACGATCCGGGTGCGGGTGCGGAACAGCTCGCGGCTGTCCGGGCTGGTGATCAGGTCCACGTAGCGCTGGCGATAGCGCTGTTCCTGATCGGTCAGGCCATGGAACTTCTCCGGCAGCGGGCGCAGGCTCTTGGTCAGCAGACGCAGCTCGTCCAGCTGGACCGTCAGCTCGCCGGTCTTCGTCTTGAACAGCGTACCCTGCCCGCCGACGATATCGCCCAGGTCCCAGTGCTTGAAGGCCGCGTAGACGCCCTCCGGCAGGCTGTCGCGCTGGGCGAACAGCTGGATGTCCCCGGACTGGTCGCGCAGGCGGACAAAGCTCGCCTTGCCCATCACGCGCTTGCCGATCATGCGCCCGGCGACAGTCACGCGGATCCCCTGCCCCTCCAGCGCCTCGCCTTCGGTGTCGTCATGCGCGGCGTGCAGATCGGCCGCCAGGGCATCGCGGCGGAAGTCGTTGGGGAAGGCCGGGCCGGCCTCGCGCAGCTCGTTCAGCTTGGCGCGCCGCTGGGCGATCAGCTTGTTCTCGTCGGTAATCTCGGTCATCGGGAATCCCGGTAAAAGAAAGCGTTACAGCCCGCTCTTCAGGCTGGCTTCAATGAACTGGTCCAGGTCGCCGTCGAGCACGGCCTGGGTGTTGCCGACCTCCACGCCGGTGCGCAGATCCTTGATCCGCGACTGGTCGAGCACGTAGGAGCGGATCTGGCTGCCCCAGCCGATGTCGGACTTGGTGTCCTCCACCGCCTGCTTCTCGGCGTTGCGCTCCTGCAGCTCGCGTTCGTACAGCTTGGCGCGCAACTGATTCATCGCCATCTCGCGGTTCTTGTGCTGCGAACGCCCCGCCTGACAGGCGGTGACCACCCCGGTCGGGACGTGCGTGATGCGGACCGCGGAATCGGTCGTGTTCACGTGCTGCCCGCCGGCGCCGGAGGACCGATAGGTATCCACCCGCAGGTCGGCCGGGTTGATCTCGATCTCGAAGTTCTCGTCGATCTCCGGCGAGGCGAACACGGAGGCGAACGAGGTATGCCGGCGGTTGCCGGAATCGAACGGCGACTTGCGCACCAGACGGTGCACACCGGTCTCGGTGCGCAGCCAGCCGAAGGCGTACTCGCCCTGGATGTGCACGGTGGCACTCTTGATCCCGGCCGTCTCGCCCTCGGAGAGCTCGGTGACCTCGGCCTTGAAGCCCTTGTGCTCGGCCCAGCGCAGGTACATACGCAGCAGCATATTCGCCCAGTCCTGGGCCTCGGTGCCGCCGGAGCCGGCCTGGATGTCGAGGTAGGCGTTGGCCTCGTCCATGTCGCCCGAGAACATGCGGCGGAATTCGAGCCCCTCGACGCGCGCGGTCAGGGCGTCGACATCGGTCTCGACCGACGCCGCCGTCTCCTCGTCGTCATCCGCCTCGGCCATCTCCAGCAGGTCCCGGCTCTCGTCCAGCTGAGTGCCGATCTCGCGGATGTTGATGACCACACCCTCGAGCTGGGCCCGCTCCTTGTTCAGGGCCTGGGCCTGCTCCGGGTCGTTCCAGATGTCGGGGTTTTGCTCCAGCTCCCGCTGGACTTCTTCCAGCCGTTCTTCCTTGGCCGGGTAGTCAAAGATACCCCCTAAGGGCGTCCAGGCGGCCCTTCAGGTCATCGATCCGGGAGTACAGCGCGTTCAGTTCCATGGCAGTTTCCGTCGGGTGTCGTGGCGCGCACGGCACGTTCCATCAGGTGGCGAGAAAAGCCGCGCAGTATAACACCGGCACGCGGCTTCAGGGCCGCCTTGGGCGGCGCCAGAAGGCCAGCGCCTGGCGGCGGTCGAGCCGCAGTACGGGGTGGGTGGACTGCGGGTCCACGAACTCCAGCGCACGCAGTTCCCCGCGGAACACGCCGCGCACCCCGGGCGCGACCACGTCATCGGCGACCGATTCCAGAAGCTCCAGGCGTCGTTCGGGGGACGGCGGCCCCCCCAGCGCGTCGACCACGACCACCGTGTCGCCGGATTCCGTCGGCGTGCAGGCCGGATCCGGGCACCAGTCGATACCGGCGCCCCGTGCCAGCCAGCGGCCGATCGCCCCGCCGCCACAGACGCGGCCCACGCCGCTGGCTCCGCCGGCAAAGCCCGGCGTCCATAGCCACAGCCCATGCACCGCACCACGTCCCTCATGCTCGCGTTCCAGGTTGACGGGGTGCTGGAACCACGCCATCTGCAAGCCGGTCGCCAGGACCTGGAGACGCCGCGCGACATCGCCCTGCAGCGAGTGGGCCACCATGGATCGACCGAGCCCGACAGACGGCGGCGGGCCGGAGGCCTCGCCCTCGGCGTCCATCTGCAGCTCCCACAGGCCGTCTTCGCCCAGGCCCAGGGTGGCGCCGGCCGCCTCCAGTTCCGGCTGCGCGGTCGCCCACAACGCCTCGCGCTCGGCGTCCGCCACGGGCTCCACCGCCGAGGCCACCAGGTCCTTCATCCCGGGCGTCAGCTGGACCGGCTGGGCCAGCCAGGTCCGTGCGCCCTCGCCCTGCGGGCGATAACCCAGCCGTTCGGCGAGCGCCGCCTCCCAGCCCGGCACCGCCCCGGAATCGCCGGTCGCCCGCGCGCGCCCCAGCCAGCGAGCCAGACGCCGCACCGGGCGTGATGGCTCACCCGCGGTGGCCCCCGGTGCCGCCCACAGGCCGGGGAGCAGGTACGTCACCCGCCGGTCGGTCCGGCCTCCCGTCATGAAGCCCCCCCGCAACACGCCGGGGCGAAGAAAAAGGTGGGCAGGAATGCAAGCCTGTACATGGATCGGTGTTTCCTGGGGGACTGTCGGATCTGGATAGTCGCCGCGAGCGTGGCGCAAGCGCGGGCCCGTTGATGCCCGCTGTCTCGAGGCGCAGATCGCGCGTCGGCTAACCAGAGCCGGCGTGAAAAATGGCGCCATTCTACGACGCGCACAGCAGATCCGTCCCCAATCGGACCGACCCCGGGTCCTCGAGCAGTGATCAAGCGGGCATCCTGCCACACCGCCCCGTGCCGAACGCGCAATCCTTCAACTGGTCTATACCAATAGACACAAGCCCGGAAAGTGCCCGCGATGACCGGACCCTTCTACAACCCAGGCCCTTCCGTCGCCAGCGCCCTTCGTGGCGCCGCGCGCGGGCTCCTTGCGGGCGCCGCCCTGCTGGCGCTCGCGCTGCCAGTGGCCGCCGAGGACTATCCGGCCGACTCCAGCATCGACTGGCAAAGCTGGGACAGCGGGCTGTTCGACGAGTCCGAGGCACGCGAACGCCCGATCTTCTTCTATTTCCACGGCCAGTGGTGCACCTGGTGCCGCGACTTCCAGGACGAATCCCTGGAGAACCCGTCGGTGGTGGATGTCATCGACGAGCACTACATCCCCGTCCTCGTCGACCTGGACGAACGCGCCGACCTGTTCCGCCGTTATGGCGGGCGCGGCCTGCCCTTCGTGGTCATCGTGAATCACGAAGACGAGATGCTGACCCGCTTCACCGGCCACGTGAATGCCCGTGACCTCGAGAGCATCCTCCAGGCGCAGCGCGACATGTTCTCGGTCACCGGCCGCGAGATCACACCGGACGACGCGGCGATCGACGGCCTCGAGACCTTCATGGAGATGCTCGACGAGGTCTATGACGAGCGCGCCGACCGCCTGAGCGGCAGCGCCACATTCGGAACGCTCAGCAAGCGCCCGCAACCCTGGACCTACCGCTACCTGCTGGCCAGTGACGACTGGGAGGAACGCATGCCCGGCCTGCTGGACCAGATCGCGGAGGATCTCTACGACGAGGTCGAGGGCGGCTTCTTCTTCTTCCACGATCCCGACCAGCGCGACCCGGTCCTGGCCCTGGAGACCTCCAAGCGCCTGGATCAGAACGCCGCGTTCCTGTGGCTGTTCTCCGAGGCCTACGAGCACATCGGCGACGAACACTACGCGGAGATCGCGCGCGGCATTCGCGACTATCTGCGCGACCACCTGTGGGACGCCCGTCAGCTGCGCTTCGGCAACAGCCAGTACGCCGACCGCGACTACTATCAGCTGGACCCGGAGACCCGCACGCAGACCGATCCACCCCGGGTCGACCGCAACACCTATGCCGACACCTCGGGCCAGGCCATCGCGGCGCTCGCCAACCTGGCGCGGGTACTGGAAGACCGCGACACCCTTGAGTGGGCCCGCGAGGCGCTGGAGGCGCTCGACCGCTATCTGCTCACCCGCAGCGGCTACCTGCACGGCATCACCGCCGGCGGACGGCCGGCGATGGAGGGCTACCTGCCCTCACAGATCTGGCCGGAGATCGCCCGCCAGGAACTGGCGCGCGCCGTGGAGGCACTGGATGGCGAACGTCCGGACCTGCCCGACCCGGTCGCCGCGCTGGATCGACTGGAGCCCTTCTTCGACGCGGAGCTGGGCACGCATGCCGAGCGGATCGGGACGGACCTGGAGCCCTGGTCGGAGACCCGCACCCAGGCCGCGCTCGCCTGGTGGCTGTATCGCCTGCCCGACGACGCGATCGAGGCGTCCCATATTGACCGCGACACCGTGCGTGACCGCCTGCGCATCGAGCCCGGCGCGGATCCCGACGACGTCGCCCTGGGCTTCGACGCCCTGCGCCGGGGCTTCTGACGCCAGGCCGGATCAGCCCTGCTGACGAAAACCCGCAACCTCGTTCTGTAGCTGCTGCGCCAGCCCTTCGAGGGCCTCTACCGCCTGCTGCATCTCGTTGGCCCCGTCGGCGTTGCGCACCGCGATGTCGTTGATGTGGTGGATATTGCGGTTGATCTCCTCCGCCACCTGGCTTTGCTCCTCGGTCGCGCTGGCCACCTGGCGGGTCATGTCGTCGATGGTGGTCACCGAGTCGTGGATGTACTCCAGGGTCTCGCCCGCCTCGCCGGCCTTCTCCACCGACGTCTCGGCGTGCTGCTGGCTCACCTCCATCGCCTGTACCGCGCGGGTCGCTCCGCCCTGCAGGCGCTGGATGATCTCGCGGATCTCCCCGGTCGAGTCGTTGGTTCGCTGAGCCAGATGACGCACCTCGTCGGCCACCACCGCGAAGCCCCGTCCCGCCTCGCCGGCGCGGGCGGCCTCGATCGCCGCATTGAGCGCCAGCAGGTTGGTCTTCTCGGCGATCTCCTCGATCACCTGCAGGATGGTGCCGATGTTGTCGCTGTCACCCTTCAGCTCACTGATCACGTGGCTCGCCTGGCGGATCTCGCCGGCCAGGGTGTTGATCGCGCCCTGCGTGGCCTGCACCACGGTGCGTCCGCCTTCCGCCGCCCGGGTCGCCTGACCGGCACTCTCGGCCGTGCTCTGGGTGTTGTTGGCCACCTCCTGCACAGTGGCGGACATCTGGTTCATCGCGGTGACCACCTGCTCCACGTCGCCGCGCTGCTCGTGGGTCGCCCGGGTCAGTTCGTTGCTGCGACCCTCCAGTTGCCGCGCGGAGGCGGCGATCCCGTCGGCCGCATCCGCCACCTGCCGGATCAGCCCCGAGAGCCGGCCCATCACCGTGTTGAAGGCCTCGCCGGTGCGCCCGATCTCGTCGTCCGTGGTGACCTCCACCCGGTGGCCGAGATCCGCGCGCCCCTCGCCGATCGCCTCCAGCCCCTCGGCCAGGCGCTCCAGAGGCCGCGTCAGCACATTGGCATAGAACCAGCCGATCCCCAGCGCCACCACGAACGCGACCACCCACAGAGCCCACAGCAACCACCACAGCTGCGTCACCAGGGCCTCATCCACCCCCGCGGCAAGATCGCCCTTCATGGTGTGGAACGTCACCCCGCCCATGATCGAAAGCGGCACCGTACTCACCACGATCACCAGGATCACCAGCTTCAGTCGCAGCCCACCCAACGGTCCAATCTTCATCGACACCCTCCTTTGGCTTCGTTAACGACCACCCGCGCCCGGCCTTGAGCCCGCCAGAGTATCGCCCGGCCCATCCCCCGCCGCCCTGATCCAGCTCAACTCCAACGCCTCGCCGCAACTCGAAAACCGTATTCACCACGAAGCACACGAAGGCACGAAGAAGGGCAAGGGCAAAAGCATTTCACAGGACGACGCGAAATTTGGAAGTGTTTACGGGCCCTCGGCAATCACAACACGCTGTGATTAGCCTTGTACTGGGGCCAATCACCTGGCGCACAACACCAGCCCCTTCCTGTCTTCCAGCCTTCCTGTTATCGCTTTTCGCCCTTGACCTGGCCCTTCTTCGTGCCTTCGTGTGCTTCGTGGTGAATAAAGCCCTCCCCGCCAGGCCCGGAACGAAAAAACCCGCGGGCCCGGAGTTCGGGGCCGCGGGTTCGCGGTATGGCGCTGGCGCGTCGGACTAGCGGCTGCGCGCCGCCCGGTTGCCGTTGGAGGACGGGCGGCCGTTGCCGCCGCGACCGCCGCCGGGCTTGCCACCGCGGGCATTGCGCGGGGCGCCATTGCGGGCCCCGCCGCCCGGCTTGCCGCCACGACCGCCGCGGCGGTTGCCGTTGCCGTCATTGGCGGCCGGCTTCGGCGCGGCAAAACCTTCGGTCTCGATGCGGTCGATCGGGCGCTGGATCAGGCGCTCGATGCCCTTCAGCAACTTGATCTCCTCGCCATCCACCAGCGACAGCGCGGCACCGGCGGAGCCGGCACGGCCGGTACGACCGATGCGATGCACGTAATCCTCCGGCACATTCGGCAGCTCGAAGTTGACCACCTGCGGCAGCTGGTCAATGTCCAGGCCGCGCGCGGCGATATCGGTCGCCACCAGCACCGGCACCTGCCCAGACTTGAACTGCTTGAGCGCTTTAGTACGCGCCGCCTGGCTCTTGTTACCGTGGATCGCCTCCGAGCGCACGCCATCCTTGGACAGCTTTTCGGCCAGGCGATTGGCGCCGTGCTTGGTGCGGGTAAACACCAGCACCTGTTCCCAGTTGTTGGTGCGGATCAGGTGGCTCAGCAGTTCGCGCTTCTGGCTGGTCTCGACCAGATGCACACTCTGCTGCACGCTCTCGGCGGCCGTGTTGCGCGGGGCGATGTCGATCTCCGCCGGGCGGGTGAGCAGGCCGTTGGCCAGCGTGCGGATCTCGTCGGAGAAAGTCGCCGAGAACATCAGATTCTGCCGGCTCTTGGGCATCAGCGCGATCAGCTTCTTGATGTCGCGGATAAAGCCCATGTCCAGCATGCGATCGGCCTCGTCGAGGACCAGGATCTCCACACCGGACAGGTCGATGGTCTTCTGGTTGGCGTGATCCAGCAGACGCCCCGGGGTCGCCACCACGATGTCCATGCGGTCGCGCAGGGCCTTGATCTGCGGGTTCATGTTCACGCCACCGAAGATCGTCATCGAGCGCAGCTTCAGGTTGCGCCCGTAGGTCTTCACGGAATCGTGCACCTGGGCGGCCAGCTCGCGGGTCGGGGTCAGCACCAGGCAGCGCGGACGGCCATTGCCGGGCTTGGGCGCATCACTGGTGGAAAGGCGCTGCAGGATCGGCAGGGTAAAGCCGGCGGTCTTGCCGGTGCCGGTCTGGGCCGCGGCCAGCAGGTCGCCGCCCTTCAGGACTTCCGGGATGGCCCGCGCCTGGATCGGAGTCGGGTGCTGGTAGCCGGCGGAATCCAGCGCGCGCAAAAGTGTATCGGCCAACCCGAGGTCGGCAAAGGTCGTATCAGTCATGGAATGCTCCAACGCTACCCGCCACTCGTTCAACAAGAGCACCCATCGGGGGAAACGAAATCAGGGGGATCACTGCGAACCGGAATGGCTCTGGATCAGATGAACGGACGCTGACGGGCGGGGCGTTCGATAGACGCACTATACGCCTTTCGTCAATGAAAAGACACTCCACCCATTACCGCCTGGATATATATTTGTTTTGTGAGGGAATATGGACTAGCTTCCATTCAACAAGAATAACCCGGCGCCCAGGCAGCACCGGTCCGGCCGACGCGACACCAATAACAACGATTCGGCCATCAGGGGAACAACATGAAACGCAACCTGCCCGTGACCGGGAACGAGGTGGATTACCCGGAGAGTGCCAACATCCTTTCCACCACCAACCTCAAGGGGGCCATCACCTACGTCAACCCGGATTTCATCGACATCAGCGGGTTCGATCCGGACGAACTGCTCGACAAAAACCACAACGTGGTCCGCCATCCCGATATGCCGCCGGCGGCGTTCGAGGACCTGTGGAACACCATCCAGGGCGGCCGCTCCTGGATGGGCCTGGTCAAGAACCGCTGCAAGAATGGCGATCACTACTGGGTCAACGCCTATGTGACGCCCGTAACGGAAGACGGGCAAACCGTCGAGTATCAGTCCGTTCGCACCAAGCCGCGGCGCGAACAGGTAGCCAAGGCTGAATCCGTCTACGCGGAACTCCTCCAGGGTCGCAGGCCCCTGGCCCTGCGCCTGCCCCCCATCGGCATCAAGGTCAGGACCGTAGCGGCCCTCGCCGGCGGCGTGCTGGCAGGGCTGATCGCCAGCAGCGTATTGACCGGCCTGCCCTGGTCGAGCGCCCTGATCTTCGCGCTGACCGCGCTAGTGGTGGGCGGCGCCCTGGTATGGATCAGCCTGTCGCCCCTGTGCCGCGCGGTCGCCCACGCCCGCCGCATCGCCAACAACCCGGTCAGCCAGTACATCTATACCGGGCGCACCGACGAGGCCGGCGAGATCGCCTTCGCCCTGCAAATGCTCGAAGCGGAGGCGGGATCCGTCGTCGGGCGCATGGGCGATGCCGCCAACCGCCTGGGTGGCACGGCCGACGCGCTCGTGTCCGCAGTAGGCGACAGCCGCCAGGCCTGCAACCACCAGCAGAACGAGACCGAACAGGTCGCGGGCGCCACCCAGCAGATGGTGAACAGCGTGCAGGAGGTCGCACAGAGCGCACAGCACGCCGCCGACGCGGCGGACCGGACCGACCAGGAGGCCCGCTCGGGAAGCCAGGTAGTGCGCGACAGTTCACGGGCAATCGAGGAGCTGGGACAGCGCATTCGCCAGGGCTCGGGCGTCATGACGGAACTGGACCAGCACAGCCAGGACATCAGCGGCGTACTGGATGTGATCCGCGGGATTGCCGAACAAACCAACCTGCTCGCCCTCAATGCGGCGATCGAGGCGGCCCGCGCCGGCGAACAGGGCCGCGGCTTCGCGGTCGTGGCCGACGAAGTGCGCACCCTGGCCAGTCGAACCCAGGACTCCACCGCCGAGATCCAGCAGATGATCGAGCGGCTTCAAGATCGCGCGCGCGCCGCGGTGGCCACGATGGAACAAAGCCGCGATCAGGCGGAAACCAGCGTGGAGCAGGCCCAGCAGGCCGCCGCGGCACTCGAGAACATCACCTCCGGCGTCAGCCAGATCCACGACATGAGCACCCGTATCGCGGCCGCCGTGGAACAACAAGGCGCGGCCGGGGAAGAGATCCGGCGCGGGGTCGACTCCATCCGTGGCGCGGCCGACACTACCGCCAACCGGGCCGACCAGAGCGATGCCGCCGCCCGCGAGGTCGCGCAACTCGCAACCGGCCTGCAGGGCCTCGCCCGGCAGTTCTGGGCGCGCCACCGCTGAACGCGACCGATCACCATGAACACCCACGCCGAGAAGCTCATGCGCCAGCACACCGTCCCGGCCTCCGGCCTGCTGCTGGCCCTGCTGCTGGTGCCCGTGGTGATCTGGATGCTCGGCATCGATCTCCCGCGGATTGTGCCGGGCCAGCATCTGACGGCGTTCCATACGGGTGCGGAGCTGTTCGCGGTCGTCGTCGCCGTGCTGGTGTTCGCGGTCGGGTATCACGTGATCGACCGGCGGCGGGTGGCGGCCTCCCTGCTGCTCGCCTGTGCCTTCCTGGCGGTCGCGCTCTTCGACTTCCTGCACCTGATGACCTACCCGGCGATGCCGGACTTCATCACCCCCAACTCGACGCAGCAGACGCTGTTCTTCTGGCTCGCCGCGCGGCTGGTCGGGGGCGCGGCCCTGCTGGCCTATGTGGCCTTGCCGATGGTCGCGCGCAGCGATGGCCCGCCGCGCGGGGTCTATCTGGCCGGAAGCCTGCTGCTGGTCGCGGTCCTCGCATGGGTCGGCCTGTGGCATGCCGATATCCTGCCGCCCCTGTTCGACCCGGTCAGCGGCCTCACGCCGTTCAAGCTGGGCCTGGAGGCCATCGTGATCGCCCTGCATCTGGCGACGCTGGCCATCCTGGCCCTGCGCCGCGATCTGCTGCAGCGCCCGGGCATGCCCCTGGTCGCCGCGGCGCTGGTCATCAGCATGGGCAGCGGCATGTTCTTCATGTTCTACGAGGATCTGACCGATACGCCGTTCGTGCTGGGGCATTTGTACAAGCTCGCGGCCTACCTGCTGATCTACCAGGGGCTGTTTCTGGAAAGCGTGCGCTCGCCCCTGGAGCGTCTGCACCAGGCCCACCGCGACATCGAGATGCGCGAGCGGCGCTACCAGCAACTGGTGGAGACGGCCCCCGACGGCGTCCTGGTTACCGATACGGAGGGCCGCATCGTGATGGCCAACCGAAACATCGAGCGCCTGTTCGGCTACCCCCGCCAGCAACTGATCGGCCAGCCGGTGGAGCGCCTGGTCCCCGATCGCCTGCGCGAGCGCCACCGGACCCATCGCCAGACCCAGGCCCGCACCATCAACCGCCGCACCATGGGGCAGGTACCCCATCTGCGCGGCCAGCGTATCGACGGCACCGAGTTCCCGGTGGACATCAGCCTCAACGCCTTCGACGACACCGAAGGCCGGCGGATTACCGCCTTCATCCGCGACATCACCGACCGCCAGCGGCGCGAGGCGCGCATCCAGCATCAGGCCACCCATGACAGTCTGACCGAACTCCCCAACCGCTGGCTGCTGCACGACCGCCTGACGCAGGGCATCGCCCAGGCCGAGCACAACGACCACCCGATCGCGGTGATGCTGCTGGATCTCGACAACTTCAAGATGATCAATGACACCTTCGGCCATGACGAGGGCGACCAGCTGCTGAAGGCCGTGGCCGCCCGACTCCAGGGCGCCCTGGACCAGGAAGCCACCATCGGCCGCTTCGGTGGCGACGAGTTCATGATCCTCCTGACCCACGTGGCGGACGAACAGGCGATCGCTCGGGTCGCCCAGCGCATCCTGGGTATCTTCGACACGCCCTTCCAGACCGAGCACGCCCGCAACCTCGTCTCCAGCGGCAGTCTCGGGATCGCCATGTTCCCGCGCGATGCCCAGGACGATCGCAGCCTGGTGCGTTATGCCGACATGGCCATGTACGAGGCCAAGCACTCCGGCCGCAACACCTGGGCCTTCTTCTCGCAGCACCTGGATGCGCAGGTGCACGAGGAACAGCGCCTGCAGCAGCACCTGCAGCAGGCGCTGGAGAATGCCGAGCTCGAGCTGCACTATCAGCCACTGCTGGAGGTCGCGTCGAACCGCGTGATCGGCGTCGAGGCGCTGGCGCGCTGGACGGATGCCGAACTCGGTCCGGTGGCACCGGCCCGCTTTGTCGCCAGCGCGGAGGCCAACGGCCTGATCCTGCCCCTGGGCGACTGGGTGATCCGCGGGGCCTGTGAACAACTCGCCCAATGGTCACGGTCCGGCGTCGGACTCCGCGTCGCCATCAATATCTCCGCGATGCAGTTCCGCCAGCACGACCTGGTGGAACGCCTGCGTGCGGCCCTCGAGGCGACCGGCGCCCCGCCCGAGCGACTCGAGATCGAGGTAACCGAGACCGTAGCCATGGCGGATGTGGCCCTGACCCACGATCAGCTCCGCGGCCTGAAGGCCCTGGGCATCCGGGTGGCCCTGGACGATTTCGGCACCGGCTATTCCTCGCTCGCCTACCTGAAGTCCCTGCCGATCGACAAACTCAAGATCGACCGCTCCTTCATCGCCGACATCGGCGAGGACCCGGAATCGGAGATGATCCTGCGCTCCATCGTGCACCTCGGCCACAGCCTCGGCCTGACGCTCGTCGCCGAAGGCGTAGAAACGGACGCACAGCGAACCTTCCTGCGGGAAATCGGCTGTGACCTGTACCAGGGCTGGCTGCATTCCCCCGCCATGGGGGTGGAAGCGCTCAAGGAGTGCCTGCAGCGTGAACCGGTATAAACACCCCGAAATCACAACATTCAGCCAATCGCAGGGGCTGTTCGCACCCAGGGCAGCCGTAATCAATCACCGTCAGGTACGTTTGAGCGCGGCGAAACGCTCCACCTCGCCCCTTTTGTGAACACCGGATGCGTTTCGCTACGCTCAACGGCATCCTGCGATCAGGCAACTGGCTGCACCGCATTGCGAGTCAGTAAACAGAAAGGCCGCCCGAAGGCGGCCTTTGCTGCGGCTGTCACGGGAACGCACCGCCAACCTGGCGGTACGCATCGCATCAGTAGCCGGTGCGACCGTGCACGTCCGGCGGCGCCTCACGGGTCAGCATTGCCCAGGTCAGGTGGGCCATCACCTCCGGCGCCACCACCGTATGGCGGTTGCCGGTGTTCTGCATGCCCTCGCGCAGCTCCTGGCGCACCTGCGGCTGGCCGCTCAGGTCAAAGATCACGTCCACCTGGTCGCCACGCGCCACGATATCCGCGACCGACTCCAGCGGGATACCCTTCTCCTCGGCCAGCCGGCGGCCCTCCGTCTCGGCTTTCTCCGAGACCGCGCAAAGCGTCATCCCCGGCAGGCCGGACTCGAGCAACATCTCCAGGAAACGGCCGCCCACCCGGCCAAGCCCCACGACTGCAATGTGAATCGACATAAACACTCCATCCTTTTGGTTTTATTGTTGTCTCCATACACGCACCGCAGGCGCCACCCGCGAAACGTGTCCCCTGACTGTAGGCGATCCGCACCGCGCCTGCACGGCATCCCTCGCCCCGCCCCGCATCCGGCCATTTGGCGCGTATGGCCCCACGCCCTAAAGTGCCCGCAACCCGTCAACGAATGGAGCCACCATGGACAACGTGCACCTGCCGATCCGCGTCGACCGCCGCGAACAGGGCAAGATCATTCAGCGCATCGAACGCCTGGAAGGGGTGGAACTGGAATTCACCGACCTCGATGTCGGCGACTACCTGCTGCCCAACGGCGTCGTGGTCGAGCGCAAGTCCGCCACCGACATGGTGCTGAGCGTGGTCGACAAGACCCTGTGGGAAAACGCCGCCAAGCTGAAGGCCAACCACAGCCAGGTGGTCTATATCGTCGAGGGGGACCTGTACGAACCGCGCTTCCACCAGCAGGCGCTGGATATCCACCGTGCCCTCGCGCACCTGACCATCGCCCTCGGCATTAGCGTGCTGCCCAGCCCGGATGCCGACAACAGCGGCATGCTCATCTACCTGCTGGGCCTGAACGCCCAGATGGAGCCGGACCCGGCCGATCGCCCCACCAAGCCGGACACCCGGCGCAAGGCCGCCGAGTTCATCGTCAGCGGCCTGCCCGGCGTCGAGGCCGACACGGCACGCGACCTGCTGCGCGACCTCGGCAGCGTACGCGACATCATCAACGCCGACGCCGCCACCCTCGCCCAGACCGACGGCCTCGACACCGAACGCGCCGAACGCATCGAATCCGTCGTCACCTACGGCAGCCGCACCACCTGAACGCCCCCAAGCCGCCAACCACACCACCCCCTGTGGGAGCCTGCTTGCAGGCGAAGCCCCTGCCCACGCCCGCCGCCGGCAAGGCCGCCACAGGAAGACACGAAGGCCGGAAGTAAGTGGATGAGTTCGCCCTCGTGCAGGTAACCCTACAGGCTCCGGACCGCCGAACTCACCTCGCCCGCCCACCGCTCCTTGTGCGCCCGCAAAAGCGGCTCGGGCGCGGGCACGCGCGTTCGTCGGTGTCTCACTGGACCAATTGAATGGGACCCGGGTAACGACCCACCTGGGCGTCGCTGGTCAGAAGCGTGTACCCCTCCGTTTCTGCCTGGGCGACCAGAATGCGGTCGAATGGATCCTTGTGAATATCGGGCAAATGGCTGACCGCCAGTGTGTGCTGACCCGTGATCGCCAGCTCCTCGTACCCGTGCTCCAGTAGCTCGCGACGAAGGACATGGGGCTCGACCACGAAATCGCTGCGCCCCAGCCCATTCTTGATCACGATTTCCCACAAGCTCGCCGCACTAAACGCGATTGCGTTATCCGGATTCTGGATGACCTCGCGAGCACTAGCGGGCAACTTTGGGGAACCGGCCGCCGCCCAGAGCAGCAGATGCGTATCAAGAAGCAGGTGCATTCGACTTGTCGCCCTGAAACAGGGCTGCGATCTCCGCCTCGCCCATCCGATCCAGATCGTCCGGAATTTCGAGCTGCCCCTTGAGGAAACCGACCCGGTCCGCAGCGGATTCTGACGAGGCCTCGATACGTGACATACGCGCAATGGGCTTGCCCGCCCGGGCGATCACTACCGGCTCGCCCCGGCTGACCTTCTCCAGCAGCCTGGAGAAGTGTGTCTTTGCCTCATGGATGTTGACCGTCTCGGTCATAATGCCTCCGTCAAGGTTAGTCCGAATGATCAGACTAACTAATCAGGGGCGCACTCGCCATTCCTTGACGGGCACGTCGAACACGAGGAAGTCTCTATGACGCATCATCCAGCCACCGGCGCAAGCCGCCGCTGCGGCGGATCTGGCGTTGACTGGCCGCGGCCAGGGTGCCCGCGCGTGGCTCGAGCAGGCTGAACCAGCGGCTGGCGCGGGTGATCGCGGTATAGACGAGCTCGCGCGTCAGGATGGGGCTGTCGGCCTCCGGCAGCACCAGCGCGACATGCTCGAACTCCGAGCCCTGGGCCTTGTGCACGGTCAGCGCAAAGGCGGTCTCGACGGCCTCCAGCCGGTTGGGCAACACCCAGCGCACGCGATCCCCCGCCGCGAGAAAGGCGACGCGCAACACCGGCGCCGCCGCCTCCGGACACCCATGATCCCCGGTCGCCTCGGGCTCGCCCCGCGCCAGCCAGGCCGGAACGGCCAGGGCAATGCCGATATCACCATTGATCAGCCCCAGGGCATAGTCGTTGCGGGTCACGATCACCGGTCGTCCCTCGAACCATGGCGCATGCCCCTCTGACCCGCCGCCACGGCCGGCATCCACCTCCAGCAGCCCGCGCGCCTGCAGCGCCCCGGCGATACGCCGGTTGAGCGTCTCCAGCCCCCACGGGCCACGCCGCACCGCGCACAGCAGCTGGAAGCGCCCGTGGGCCGCGAGCACGTCCCGCGCCCAGTCCTCCCAGGCCGCCCGCGGCGCGGCCGGGGCCGGGCGGGCCGCACGCAGGCCCTGCAGATACCCGGAATAGCCCACTGCCTCGTTCACGGGCGTATCCGTGCGCCCGTCCACCGCGAGACTCACCAGTGCCGGGTCCTCCGGACCGGCGAGCACGCGCTGCAGGACGGCATCGTCCCCGCCCGCTTCGCTCGACGACTCGCCCGCGTTCACGGCGGCCGCCAGCCGCCCGATCCCGCTGTCCGCGCCGAAGCGATGACTCTCGCGCAGCATCACGATGTGCTGGTCCAGCGCCTGCCCGTGCGCATCCTGCATCGCCGCGGGCATGGCCATCCCGGTCACCGCTTCCAGCCACTGCGCGGTCTCCGGCGTGTAGTGCCCACCGCCGGCGCGGTGACACAGCTCGCCCAGCACCGCGCCGGCCTCCACTGATGCCAACTGGTCGCGATCCCCCAGCAGAATCAGGCGCGCCGTGCGCGGCACCGCGGCGACCAGACTGGCCATCAACTCCAGGTCGATCATCGAGGCCTCGTCCACCACCAGCACGTCCACCGCCAGGGGATTGCGGGCCCCGTGGCGGAAGTGCCGGGTATCCGGCCGCGCGCCCAGCAGCCGGTGTACCGTCACCACCTCCGCCGGCAGGTTTCGCCGCAGCGCATCGCCGTCCGGCAGCGTCTCCAGCCCCAGGCGGTCCAGCGCCCCGCTGACCGAGGCGTTCAGACGGGCCGCCGCCTTGCCGGTGGGCGCGGCCAGGCGAATCCGCAGCGGGTCTTCGGGCCCCTGCAAACCCTGCAGCAGCGCGAGCAACCGCAGCACCGTGGTGGTCTTGCCCGTGCCCGGCCCGCCGGTAATCACGCTGAAGCCGGAACCGGCGGCCAGGGCACAGGCCAGGCGCTGCCAGTCCGGGTCGGCGGTCGCATCGGCCGAAACGCCGAACAGGCGATCCAGCCAGCCATGCGCCGCGTCCACATCCAGCGCGTCCTGCCAGGCGCCCCGGTCTTCAAGCCGCGCGCGGACCGCCTGTCCGATGCGGCGCTCGGCCTCCCAGTAGCGGCGCAGATAGACCTGCCCTCCAGTGAACACCAGCGGCGTCGTGCCCGCCTCGCCCGGTCCGGCCAGGGCACTCCCGTCCAGGGCCTGCGCCACCTGCGCGCCCGACACACCCTGCAGGACCGCCGAGGGCCGCGGCGGTGGCTGCGAACCCGGATCCCCCTCCGGCGGCAAAGCCAGCGTGGCATCGGGCGTCTCCAGCAAGGCCTCCAGCTCCAGACACACATGGCCGCGCCCGACCTGATGGCTGGCCAGCGCCGCCAGCAGCAGGGCCAGCGGCGATGCCTCCGGGGCCTGCTCGTGCAGAAAGCGCACCAGGGCCCGGTCCACGCCGCGCAGCCACCCGGCCGCCTCCCACTCGCCCAGCAGCACCATCAGGGTCTGCACGGACCCCAGCGTCCCGCTATGCGACACCGCGCTCATGCCACCCCCTCCCGGTCGGCGCCGTGCGTCATCCAGCGATCCAGCTGCTCGATCAGCGCACGCGGCGGGCAGTGGTGGAACACCCCGTGGCCCGGCGCATCCACGCCGCGCAGGAACAGGTAGACCCCGCCGCCCATGTGCTGGTCAAAGTCGTAGCCCGGCAGGCGAGCGCCCAGCTGGCGATGCAGTGCCAGCGTGTAGAGCACCAGCTGCAGGTCGTAGCGATGCTCCAGCACCGCCGCGCGCAGGCGCTCGGCGGTGTAGGCCCGAGCCGAGGGCCCCAGCCAGTTGGACTTGTAGTCCGCCACGTAATAGCGCCCGGCGTGCTCGAACACCAGGTCGACGAAGCCCTTCAGCATCCCGTTCAGCGTCACGTCCCCTACCGGCGGGCGCCGCTCGCCCGGCAGGATCTGCGCCCGCACCGCCTGATCCAGATCCCCGGCCCTGAGGCGGCGCGCCGGGTACAGAAACTCCAGCTCCGGCTGATACGTGGCCAAGCCCCCCAGCGAGAACGTCCCGCCCTCCTCCAGCGGGAAGCCGGCCGTCAGCAACTGCTGCATCCAGTCCGTGACCACCGTGGACCACTCGCCCCATCCCCGGCGCTCGCAGCGCGTTTCGATCTCCCGCGCCAGGCGTTCGGGCTGCGCCACCTGCGCGGCGAGGCCCTGCTCCGCCGCCCACTCCAGCAGCCCGTGCAGGAAGGTGCCCGGTCCCGGCCCGCGAGGGAAGGCGTGCAGCCCGCTGGCCGCGCGTGGCCCGGCCTCGGGCTCGAGTTCGGGGAACTCCACGGCCTCGCGACCCGCATCCGCGACGCCCTCGCGCAGCACATCCTCGCGTGCCGAGTCGGGCGCGACCGGTGCCACACCGTCGTCGTGCGCCGCAATCGCGCTGTAGCTGGCCACCCACCAGTGCTCGAAGCGCCGCGCCGGCGCTTGCCGGGCCGGCCCGGTGGTCGGGGCATTGGCGCCGATCTGCACCGCAGCGTCGCGCACTTCCGGCAGCGGGCCCACCCGGATCGCCGGCTCGTCGCCCGCGGCGGTACGCAGTGCCTCCTCCAGCCCGCCGTCCGCAACGCCCTCGGGGCCGGCCAGCAGATACCCGGCTGCGGTCTGGTCGAAATGGTTGGTCTTGCTCCTTCCCGAGACAATCGGTGCAATCCCCAGCCAGCAGGCATGGCGCGCCCGGGTCATGCCCACGTACAACAGGCGCAGGTCCTCGGCCAGGCGTTCGCGCTCCGCCCGCCGGTACACCGCGTCATCCATGTGGAACACCCAGCGCGCCCCGCCCTGCGGCGGATGGTCGCGCCAGGGCACGTCCTTCTTCGCGTCCGTGGGCCGGAAATTGCAGGCAAACGGCAGGAACACCAGCGGATACTCCAGCCCCTTGGACTTGTGCAGCGTCACCACCTTGACCAGGTCCTCGTCGCTCTCCAGGCGCAGGATCTGCTCCTCGCCGGTCTCGCCGTCGCCGTTCCGGTGCTCCATCACATGCCGGATCAGGGCCTGCTCGCCATCCAGCTCCGCGACCGCCTGCTGCAGCAGCTCGCTCAGATGCAGCAGATTGGTCAGCGCGCGCTCGCCCTCCGCCGTGGCACGCAGGCGCCGGGGGACCTCGAAGTCATGCAGCAGCCGCCGCAGCATCGGCAACACCCCGCGGGTCTGCCACAGGCGCCGATAGTCGCGGAACTGTTCCACCCGCGTCTCCCACGCCAGCTCGTCCACCGTCAGCCGGTGCAGCTCGGTCAGCGACTGTCCCAGCGTCGCAGTGGCCAGCGCCGCGCGCAGCAACCGCACGCTGGTGGGCTCGGCACAGGCGCGCAGCCAGCGCAGCAGGTCCCCCGCCTCGTCGCTGGCATACACCGACTCGCGATCCGACAGGTACACGCTGCGCACGCCGCGCCGGCGCAGTTCGGCGCGGATCGCGTCGGCCTCCGCGCGGCCGCGCACCAGCACCGCCATATCACGCGGTCGCACCCCGGTCAGGTCCGCGCCCTTGCGAAAACCGCAGGTCCCGGCGACACCGCCGTTCAGCAGCTCCACCATATGGCTGGCGCAGGCCTGCGCCATGCGCTCGCGGTAGGCGCCCTTGGGCACCGGCTCGCCGGGGTCATGGCACCACAGCGTGACCGCCGGGGCCGCCTCCCCGTGCTGCTCGAAGACCTCCGCGCGGCCATTGGCCGTAACCGGTACGAACGGCAGCGGATTCTCCGCGCCAGTGCGGAACAGGAACGCCCCGTCCGCCCAGCCCTCGGCATGCCCGAACAGCCGGTTCACGCCATCCACCAGGGCCTCGGTGGAGCGGAAGTTGCGCTCCAGGGTGTAGTGGCGCCCGGCGGTGGCCGTACGCGCCGCCAGGTAGGTATGGATATCCGCCCCGCGAAAGCCGTAGATCGACTGCTTGGGATCGCCGATCAGCAGCACGCCGAGATCAAGCGGGTCCTCGTCGATGCAATAGACACGCTGGAAGATCCGGTACTGCACCGGATCGGTGTCCTGGAATTCGTCCACCAGCGCCACCGGGAACTGCGCCCGCAGGGTCGCGGCCAGGTGCTCGCCCCCCGGGCCGTCCAGGGCATCGCGCAGCCGGGTCAGCAGGTCGTGAAAGCCCATCTGCGCGCGCTGGCGCTGGGCCTGACGAAAGCGCGCGTCCACCTGGCGCGCCGCCGCCTGCAACAGGCGCTCGCGGTCATCCACGCAGACCTCGGCGTGATCGTCCAGTCCCGCAAAGGCCGGATGCAGATCCTCCGGCAGCGTCTGACCGCCTTTCAGCCGGTCCTGCATGCCGGCCGCACTGAAACGCAGCAGCGGGGAGTCGCCGGAGACGCCACCGGGCCGCAGCGCGCCCGGATCCGCGGCCCATTCGCGCATCGCCCCCAGCAATTTGTCCGGGTTGCTGTACTTGCCCGGCTGCAGGACCGGGCCGCGCAGCGCGTCAAACTGCTCCTTGATCGCCTCGAAATCCTCGCGCCAAGGGCGCTTCATCGCCTCCAGCCGCGCCAGCTTACCGTCCAGCGCGGCCTCCAGCCCCTCCGGGGTCTCCAGCTCCGCATCCGCCGCATCCGCGGGCAAATGCCCGACCAGTGGCCGGATCTTCTGCAACAGGGTCTCCGGATCGGGCCCGAAGGCATTACGCAGCAGGGCCAGCGGCGCGGGCGGCTGTGGATAGACGAAGCGGCGCCAGTAATCACGCGCCGCCTCGGCCAGCAGCTCCTGCTGGTCGCTTGCCAGGTCCTGGGTGAACAGGCTCCCGCTGTCGAAGGCGTGCTCGCGCAGCATGCGGTAGCACCAACCGTGGATGGTCGACACCGCGGCCTCGTCCATCCACTCCGCCGCCAGTTCCAGCCGGCGTGCCGCGCCCGGCCGTTCCGCCTCGCTGTATTCGCCGCGCAGCTCCCTGTGGATGTCCTGCACGCCCGGCACCGCATCCGGATCCTCCGCGCGGAACACCCGCGCCGCGATCGCCAGGGCGTCGCGGATGCGGCTGCGCAGTTCCTGGGTCGCGGCATCGGTAAAGGTCATCACCAGGATCTGCGGCGGCGTCAGGGCGCTGGTGCCCTCGGGCAGCTCGCCGTGGCCCAGCACCAGGCGCAGATACAGCGCGGCGATGGTGTAGGTCTTGCCGGTGCCGGCGCTGGCCTCGATCAGGCGGCTGCCGTGCAGCGGCAACGTCAGCAGGTCCAGCTTGTGCGCGGTGGCCGTCATTCCGCGACCTCCGACTGGTTCACGACCACAAACACCGGTCGGTACACGCGGTCCCGCCAGAAGCCGAAATCGGGATCGGCCAGCAGGGTCTCGGGATCCGGCCAGGCCCGTGCCAGCGCGGGACTGCGCGACCACTCGCCAGGGCTGTAGTCGTTCCCCCGCAGGGTCTTCAACGCCTCGTCATACGGGTCCTTTTGCCCATCCTCCGCCTCCAGCCAGGCAAAAGCGGCGGCGCAGGCCAGCGGCAGCGGGCGCTCCTGTCCGGCCGCCCAGGCCTCCAGCAGCGTGCCCAGCAGTTCCTCCGCCAGACCCGACTCCAGCCCAGGGAGGGTCAGGCGTGTGTCCAGCGCGACCAGTTCGGAACCCACATCCCCCGCGCCGGCGTTGGCGAGCAGATGCATCACCCACGGCGCCATCAGCTTGTCGTAGCGCCACTTCTTGCCGTTGGCAATACGGCTCGCCGTGTAGTCCAGGCAGACCCGAACCCGACCCTCGCCATCGCCGCGTAGCGCGGGCGGCACCGCCTCCAGGCCCCAGTGCGCGTGTTCCAGGCGCAGCGGACGCCCCGCCTCCAGCCGTTCGGGATACAGCGCAAGGCGCTCGCCGATCCGCTCCAGCAGCCGCGCGGCCTCGTCCACCATCGCACCACGTTCCAGCTCGCCGGCCGCCCCCAGCGGCAGCCAGCCGGCGCGCTGCAGGCGTGCGGATTCGACCTGCAGGATCTCCGGCCAGGCGGCCGCATCCGCGGCGGTTTCCAGCGCGGTCGCCACCAGATTCTGGCGCACCTGCCACTGCTCCAGCCCGCCCAGCCCGAACGGCTCCAGGTCGTCACCGGGGGCCTCTTCTTCGTCGAAGAACACCCCCAGGCGATAACGAAAGAACGCCTCCACCGGGAAGCGCAGAAAGCGCGCAAGGGCCTCCGGCGCCACCGCGCGCGGCTCGCGCTCGGCCTCCAGCAGCAGGATCGGCTCGCAGGCGCCCTCGGCCGGGGCCACATCCGCGGCGTGCACGGCCTCCCATTCCCGGGCATAGGTGAAGTGCCGCTCGTCATCGTCCGCCGGGAAGTTCAGCGGCGAGAAGGGCTGGAGCGGGTGCCAGGTGGTCAGGTGTTCCACCAGGGCCGGTCCCGCCTCGGGCCCGTCAACCCCGGCCAGTCCCCAGCCGGCGGCCAGGTGATCGCGTAACTGCCCAACCAGCACCGAGGGCGGGCGCGGCTCGTTGTCGCGCACATGCCGCCCCACCCAGCTCACATGCAACTGGCGCCGCGCGGAGAGCAGCGCCTCCAGGAACAGATAGCGGTCGTCCTCGCGCCGCGAGCGATCGCCCGGGCGGTAGTCCTGTGCCATCAGATCGAAGTCCATCGGGGTCGGGCTGCGCGGGTAGTCGCCGTCATTCATGCCCAGCAGGCAGACCACCTGGAACGGGATCGCCCGCATCGGCATCAGGGTGCAGAAGTTCACCGAACCCGCCAGAAAGCGCTGCCCCACGCCCGAATCGTCCTGACTGGCCAGCCACTGCTCGCGCACCACGGCCAGCGGCAGCGCCTCCTCCAGACCAGCGGCCGCACAGTCCTCGCGCCACTGCTCCAGGGCCTCGCCCAGACGCTCCAGGGTGAACAGTTCGGCGTCCGTCTCCGGTGCGAAGAACTGTTCCAGCAAGGCGGCAAGCCCCGCCGCCCAGTCCCCCGGGGCATGTGCCCGGCGCAGCCAGCCCCAGGCGTCTTCCAACGCGGAGATCAGGGCCTCCAGCGGGCCCAGCAAGGCGGCGCTCAGCCCACCGATCTCGTCGTAGGGTTCCACCCCCTGCCACGGTCCCTGGTCGCCCAGGGCGTAGCCCAGCAGCATCCGCCGCAGGCCAAAGCGCCAGGTGTTCTGCTCCAGTCCCTCGGGCAGGCCCAGACCGGCGCGCTGCGCCGCATCCAGGCCCCAGCGCACCCCCGCGCCCGCGGCCCAGGCATGCAGCTGCGCCAGGTCCTCCTCGGCAATGCCGAAGCGCCGCCGGACCGCCGGCACATCCAGCAGGTCCAGCAGTTCGCTGACGCCCATCCGGCTCTCCGGCAGGGACAACAACTGCTCCAGCGCGATGAGCACCGGGTCGCGCCCGCGCGGCCCCTGATCCGACAGCGTGTACGGGATGAAACGCGGGTCGTCGGTCTCCGGCTGGCCAAACACCGCCTCGATGTGGGGGGCGTACTGGTCGATATCCGGCACCATCACGATCACGTCGCGCGGGCGCAGCGCGGGATCGTGCGCGAAGTGGTCCAGCAGCCGGTCGTGCAGCAGCTCGACCTCGCGCAGCGGGCTGTGCGCCACATGGAACTGGATGGAGCGGTCCGCGGCCGCAATCGCGGGCCAGGTCTCCCGCGTCTCGGCCAGCGGCCGCAGCGCGCGGATGTCCTCCTGCAACTGGTGCAGCAGGCAGTCCTCCGGCCCGCGCGTGCCGTGCGGCTCGAAGACATCCACCCGCTCCCAATCCAGTGTGCGCAGCACCCGGCCGTAATGTTCGGGGTCATCGTGCTCGTCCAGCAGCCCGATGTAGTCGCGCCCCTGCTTGCCCCAGGCGGCCAGCAGCGGATGCGCGTGGTTGTGCAGCTGGGCCTCGTCCAGGGCCTCCGGCATCCCCGCCTTGCGCGCCTGGCGCCGCCGGGTCGCGCGCAGCAGGTCCTTGTCGGCCACGATGTCGGCCCAGTAGTACTCGCAGGGGTTGTGCACGCAGACCAGCACCTGGCAGAAGCGCGCCAGCCCCTCCAGCGCCTCCAGGATCTGCCCCGGCAGCGAGGAGATCCCGAATACAATGACCCGCCGGGGCAGACCCTCGGGGCGGCGCTCCAGCGTACGCACCGTATCCAGATAGCGCGCGTGTACCGCGGAGCGGCTCACCCCCTCCTGCGCGACACCGATATCCGCCTGCAGCAGCCGCCACAGCTCCGCCTGCCAGCGCTGCCCCGGCGCCAGGTCGCGCGCCTGCCCGCGCGCGTAGCGCAGCACGTCGCGCCCGGCCGCCCAGTCGGTCAGCCAGTCCGCGCGATACACCTGGTACTGATCGAACAGGTCCGCCAGGCGCTCGGCGAGCTGGAAACGCTTGCGCAGGTCGCCGCCCTGGCCCGGGTCGTCGTCCTGCAGGAACTGTCCGAGCGGAGCGAAGGCCTCCTGCCCCAGGCACGTCGGCAGCAGGCGCATCAGCCGCCAGGTCAGCGGGCGCTTGGCATAGGGGGACTCCAGCGGCACGGCATCGGCCCCGAGCACCGCGCGGTAGGCCGACCACACGAAGCGCGACGGCAGCTGCATGTCCAGCGCGGCCGCGATCCCGCAGCCCGGCGGATCGGCATCCGGCGGCGCCGCCAGGGCATGCCGCAGCCACTGCGCCATGCCATTGCTCTGCACCAGAATGGTCTCGTTCTCCAGCGGCGTCAGCGGCGCCCGCCGCATCCACTCCACCGCCAGCGTACGCAGCGACTCCAGGTGGTTGCCGTGCAGTACCACCATCCCGGGTTGCAGTTGACCTGATTTCACGTGATCCCTGTCCTTGCACCGATCGGCCCTACCCTACCACCTGGGCCCGACAATTCCCGCCGCCCGGATCCCCCGAATCGCCTGGCGCGCCTGCCACCACACGCGGGGAGCGGTTATGCTCCCCGATTTTCCGCCAACGAAGGAAGCGTATGGCCATCCTGCAAGCCGCCCTGGGCCTGGTCGCGTTCATCGCGATCGCCTGGGTGCTCAGCGAACACAAGCGACGTTTTCCCTGGCGCGAGGTGCTCGCAGGTGTGACCCTGCAGTTCGCTATCGCCTGGCTGCTGATCGAAGTGCCCGGGACCCAGCGCTTCTTCGTCTGGGCGAACCAGCTGGTGATTGCCCTGACCGATGCCACACGCGCCGGCACGTCCTTCGTGTTCGGCTATCTGGGCGGCGGCGAGGCGCCCTTCGCCGTGGAGGACCCGGCCAGCAGCTTCGTGCTCGCCTTCCAGGCCCTGCCACTGATCCTGGTGCTTTCCGCACTGTCCGCCCTGTTATTTTACTGGCGCATCCTGCCCTGGCTGATCCACGGTGCATCGCGCCTGCTCCAGCGGATCTTCGGCATTGGCGGGGCACTCGGGGTGGGCACGGCGTCCAACGTGTTTCTGTCCATGGTCGAGTCGCCGCTGGTGATCCGGCCCTACCTCAAGCAGATGAACCGCTCCGAACTGTTCGCCCTGATGAGCGTGGGGATGGCCACCCTCGCCGGGACCATGCTGGTCCTGTATGCGACGATCATCGGGACGGTACTGGACGACGCCCTGGGCCACCTGATCGTGGCCTCGCTGATCAGCCTGCCGGCCGCGCTGCTGATCGCCACGGTGATGATCCCGCCCACGGCACCGCCCACCAACGGCCAGCGCATCGAGGGCGAGGAGGGAGCCACCAGTGCCATGGATGCCATCACCCGCGGGACCCTGCGCGGGCTCGAGCTTCTGCTGCAGATTATTGCCCTCCTGATCGTGGTCATCGCCCTGGTCGCGCTGGTCAATACGGTGCTGGGCGCCCTGCCACCGTTCGCGGGCGCGGCGCTCAGCCTGGAGCGCATCCTGGGCTGGGTCTTCGCGCCGCTGGCCTGGCTGATGGGTATCCCGTGGGCCGAGGCCACGGCCGCCGGCTCCCTCCTCGGGATCAAGACGGTGCTCAACGAGATGGTCGCCTTCATGGCCCTGGCGGAACTGGAGGCGCAGGCGCTGTCCGATCGCAGCGAACTGATCCTGATCTACGCCCTGTCGGGCTTCGCCAACCTCGGCAGCCTCGGCATCCTGATCGGCGGGCTGGGAGCCCTGGTACCGGAACGGCGCAGCGAGATCGTCGCCCTGGGACTGCGCGCGATCGTGGCCGGCACGCTGGCCACCCTGATGACCGGGGCGGTGGTCGGGGTGATCCACCCCGCCTGAGGCCTCCGGACGCGGGGAAATCCACACCCCGAGCCGCTGGCTACTTCCGGTCGTCCGCCCCGCCCGGCAGGGCCGAGTTTGCAGCTTCCAGCAGCCGTGCAAACTCGGCCGCCGGCGCGGGGCGGCTGGCGTAGTAGCCCTGGTAGTGGTCGCAGCCCAGTTCGCGCAGAACGGCCAGTTGCTCGGCGGTCTCCACGCCCTCCGCCAGCACGCTCAGTCCAAGGCCATGCCCCAGCCCGACGATGGACCGGGCGATCGAGCGGTCGTCGGCATTGCCCGCGCCCTCTTCTTCGGCCAGGCCATCGACGAAGCTCTTGTCGATCTTCAGCGTATCCACCGGGAAGCGCTTGAGCTGCGCCATGGAGGAATAGCCGGTGCCGAAGTCGTCGATCGCGAAGTGGACCCCGCGCTCGCGCAGGCGCTGCAGGATGCGGCGGGCACGGCTCGGATCCGCCATCAGCGCCGACTCGGTAATTTCCAGCTCCAGCTGATCCGCCGGAAAGTCGAAGTCCTCCAGCAACTGCCCCACCTGCTGGTCGATGGGCACGCGCTGGAACTGCAGCGCCGAGACATTCACCGCCAGCCGCAGAGGCGGGTGCCCGGCGGCGCGCCACTGGTGTCCCTGCTCGATCACCCGGCGCAGTACCCAGCCGCCCAGTTCGACGATCAGCCCGGTCTGCTCCGCCAGCGGGATGAAGCGCCCCGGCGAGATCGGGCCCAGCTCGGGGTCGGTCCAGCGCAGCAGCGCCTCCGCCCCCAGCAGGCGGCCATCCGCGACGTGGTACTGCGGCTGGTAGTGCACCTCCAGCGCATCCTGCTCGATCGCCCGGCGCAGCCGCGCGGACAGGTCGATGCGCTCGCGCGCCGCGCGGGTGAACTCGTCCGAGTAGTAGCGATAGCTGCCGCGCCCGTCCATCTTGGCCTGCGACAGCGCGGTACTGGCCTGCTGCAGGAGGGTATCGGCATCCGCCGCATGCTCCGGGAACACCGCGATGCCCACCGTGGCGGTGACCTCCATCTCCATCCCGTTCCCGAGATCACAGGGGTAGCTCACCTCGCGGATGATGTTCTCCGCGACCAGCGCAGCGTCATCCACGTGGCCCAGGTTCTCCACCAGCACCGCGAACTCGTCGCTGGCCAGGCGCGCCACGGTGTCGGTCCCGCGGCGCCCCACCTGCAGCCGCTCGGCCACCAGGCGCAGCAGGCGATCCCCGGCCGCATGGCCCTGACTGTCGTTGATGTCCTTGAAGCGGTCGATGTCCACGAACAACAGCGCCAGGTGCCCCTGACGCCGCCGCATCAGCGAGATGCCGTGCGTCAGGCGGGCGCGCAGCAGGCGGCGGTTGGGGAGCTCGGTCAGCGGGTCATGGTGGGCGAGGAAGTCGAGCTCCGCCTCGGAGGCCTTGATCCGCGAGATATCCGCGAACACCGACACGTAGTGCGTCAGCCGACCCTGGCTGTCATGCACCGCGGTGATGCTCTGCAGTTCGGGGAAGATCTCGCCGTTCTTGCGCCGGTTCCAGATCTCCCCCTGCCAGTGGCCGTTCACCTGCAGCTCGCGGAACAGGTTCGCGTAGAACGCCTGATCGTGGCGGCCGGACTGGAACATCTTCGGCGTGCGGCCGACCACTTCGTCCTGGGTATATCCCATCAACTGCGTGAAGGCGCGGTTCACCGACAGGATGTGCGCGGTGGCATCGGTGATCACCACCCCCTCGCGGGTGTTTTCGAACACCACCGACGCCAGGCGCTGACGCTCCTCCTGTTCGCGCCGTTCGGTGATGTCCTCGACCGTCGCGACGACGCGGTCCAGCGCACCCTCGGGCGTGCGGCTGCACTTGACGTCGATATCCGCGACCATCACCCGGCCATCGCGCCGCAGCAGGCGTTTCACGACACTGTAGCCGCTGCGTTCGCCGCGCCGCATCTCGGCGTCCAGTTCCGCCTCGCAGCCTCGATCCTCGGGGGTCGCCAGCCGGTTCCAGTCCATCGCCGTCAGTTCGTCCGGGGCATAGCCCAGCATGTCCGCCAGGCAGGCGTTCACGCGCTCCCAGCCCGCGCCACCCGGCCCGGAAATCGCCATGCCAACGAACGGCATGTCGAAGAAGATCCCCAGCATCCGGTCCTGGTCGGCATGCGCCCGCACCAGCGCCAGGTTGCGCCGCAGCCATTGCTGGCGCCACAGCAGCCCGCCGGCCGCCAGCACGACCAGCCAGACCAGCAGCGTGGCCCCGGCCGCCCAGACCGCCTGCTGGCGGGGTGCCAGCTGCACGCCATCGAGATCCCGCTTCAGCACCAGGTCCCAGCCGGCCGGCGCCAGGCCCTGCACACCCGCGAAGAAGCGGCTGTCCGCGTTGTCGAAACGCTCGATCACCACCGCGTCGCGCGGATGGTCCAGGATCCGCTCGCGCAGCCGCGGGAACGCCGCCGGAGCCGGGATGATCACCCCGCCGGCTGCGCTGATCCGGGCAATCGTGGCCCGCTGGTCTCCGCCCCGCACCACGATATGCGCCTGCGCATCCAGCCCGTTGCGGCTCTCCGTCAGCGTCAACAGCGGATGCAGGCTCTCGACCGTGGACGACAGCAACACCAGCCCCACCACCGGATCGTGCGGCCGCGCGCGATCCCGCACCGGCACCGCCCAGCTGATCCGCGGGCGTCCGTCCGGGTCGGCATGCAGGATGGGTTCGCTCGTCTCCGCGCTGCGCCGCACTTCGCGCAGTACGGCATCCATCTGCGATTCATCCAGCGCGCTGCGCCCCAGTTCGATCACCGGCTGCCGATTAGCATCCAGCAGGGCAACACCGTCGTAGTCATAGGCCCGGCGCATCAGCTCCAGGCGATCACGCACCTGCTCCAGCGCCAGCACCGAGCGCCGTTCCAGCGCCGTCACCGCGAACAGATTGAATCCGCGCGCCTCGGCCAGCACCACGGCGTCCCCGGTACGCTCCGCCAGCCAGCGATCAATCACGCCCCCCTTCAGGAACGCCGCGCGTTGCAGGTCCTCGCGGGCCTGCATCTCGGCGGCCGCCACCTGCCACTGCCACGCGCCCAGCCCCACCGCCGCGGTCGACCCGATCACCGCGGCCGCCAGGGCCAACCAGGGCCAGTAGCCGAAGCGCCCGAGTGCCTGACGGGACCCCGCCACCGGTGCCTCCGGGTTCGAGGCCGGCAGCCAGCGCATCGCCGCGTACAGCAATACGCCAGAGACCAGCACAAACCCGATGCCCTTGCCCAGGTTCGCGCGGGTCAATGCGTCGGGCACGTCCGCGCCGGCCCACCACGCCAGCGCCACATCGGACAGGGCAATCCACAACACCCCCACCACGACATAGCCCCCGGCGATCCAGCCGGCCGCGAAGCGACGGGTCCTGCGGCGCGCGTCCGTCATCGACCGCACCCGCCCGCCCATACGGCAGACGCAAAAAGGCGCCGTGCCCCGTTTCCGGTCCGCACGGCGCCCCAAAGGCCTGGTTCAATGGTTGTCACGTCGTCAGTCGACACTGCCAAAGGCATTCGCACCCGCAAAGAGGTCTCTGTCCAAATCCGTTGTCACCGGCATACCGATGTACTGCCCGGCCCGAACAGCATGGGACCCGCCGAAGCGGGCCCCGCTGCATCCGTCGTCCGATCCTCACCGGCCTTTCTACCGGGGTTCAATACCGGACTGTACCGGATTACATTACTCGGCGACGGTCCGCTCGATGATCACCTCGATCTCTTCGGAGGACTTCTCCATCACCTCGGCCACACCTTCCGGCATCATCGGCAGAAAGCCCGGCACGTTCATCCGCGAGATGAACACATCGCCCTGGCTGTCCTGATAGATACTCACGCGGCAGGGCATGAACGCGGACACCGGACGGAAGGCATCCTCCTCCAGGATCTGCGCGCTGTAGCGCCCGCTGCACACATCCAGGATCACCACCGGATCAATCGTGAAACCGCGCTCCGACAGCGTACCGGCCATGTTGTTGCGGTTCAGGATGCTCCAGCCCGCCTCGGACGCCTGCTGTTCAAACGCGGCAAGTGTGGCCGGGAAGGAATGCGGGCTCGGCGTCACCTTTACCATGTCCGGCCGCTCGCCCCCATGACTGCCGGCCTGCACCGCACCGGCAAAGGCCAGCGCAACCAGCATCGCCAGAAGCGCGAGGAACCGCGCACCATGGCGGGTGGTCATCATAGTAGATTGCATCTTGATTTCTCCTTTCCCTACAAGCGGGAATCGTCGTGATGGTCCGCCTCTTCGTTACGTTGGAGACGTCACCTGCACAAACAGACTAGCGACAACGGCCTGCACCCGTATTGATGCAGGTCAACCAGACACGAATCAGACCCGTTCCAGACGGGTCCCACCGGCGCAGCGTCGCCGCAAACGCAAGGAGATCGACATGGAAGCCACACTGAAAAACGGAACGGTCACCCTGAAGATCGACAAGAAGGCCGCCAAGGACATCGCCGAAAACATCACCGAACTCGGCGGCGAAATCAGCAACGGCGCGCGGGCCCTCGGCTCCGTACTGCAGGAAGGCGTCTACGAACTGGAAAACGAATTCCGCCAGCCCCCGCACGCCTTCGACGAGCACGCCCCCAAACAGCCCTCCATCGAGGACTGACGCGCCCGCCACGGCCGCAACAAGCCAAACAAGAATACAAGGAGCACGACATGCACCTGGAAAAAGCCGAGAACGGCGAACTCGTCATCACCATGCCCGAGGCCGAAGCCGCCGACGCCCTGGCCACGCTGAAAAAGCGCGCCGACGAACTCGACGAATGCGAGGACCTCACCGAGGCCCTGGAAAACGCCGGCATCCAGCTCCCCGAACAACCCGACCACATCCGCCACGAATACATGCCCCCGGCGGACCACTAACCCCGCCCCACACTCCTGGGGCGGGCACGCTGTCACACCCCGGGGCGATGATTCGGGCCTATCCAGCACCCCATCGCCGAGAGGCTCGGCCCCTGCAGGCCCGAAAGCCCCGGACAGCGTAGGAGCCCAGCCCCCTGGGCGATCCGACCTGTCCAACACCCCAATCGCCGAGAGGCTCGGCTCCTACGCATCCCGACACCACGGCCCCCGTAGGAGCGTGCTTACACGCGAAGCCCCCGCCAAAGCCGCTCACGGAACACCATTCCGCAGCCCCCCACCGGCTCACAAGCAAGAAGCCCAAATAACCCCATGCCCCAAAAAGAGAAAGAGCCACCCCAGCATCCGTGCCCGGGCGGCTCTTTCAGGGGCATCCCTGTCCCCGCGACAAAAACTAGCACACAAAGTAGAGGATTCCACCCCATCCACGAAAAAAACGCCCAACGGTCGTTTTCGCCCCCTCAGTGGTAGTCCCACTCCCCACCATCGGACCAAATTCGAGCATTACCCGACACCGTCGCATATCCAGCATCCCGGCACCATGCTACAGCCCGCTACTCCCGGCTCCCCCAGATCCCGAATAACCGCAACGCCGTTTCCGCGACAACGCCCCCGATAAGCCCCCTGTAGGAGCGGCCTCGGCCGCGAAGCCCCCGCCAAAGCCCGAAAACCACCCGGTCAGGGCAAACACCAAACCACAACCCTTGCGCCTCTCCAGCCCGGCCCAGCGAAGATGCCGTAAGAACCCAGATCTCTCACGCCGGACCGCACCCAACGCCGGAGCCATTCCGGCGAAACCCCGGATAACCACAACGCGGTTCCCGAGATAACCATCGATGCACACAAATCAGCCCAGCAATGCCTGTGTCTCCGCGTCCAGCGCACTCCAGTGCTGGCGCAACCGCTCGGCCAGGTCCTCCGCCTCCAGCAGCATCACCGGCATCGGCAAGTCCGCTGCACGCTCCCGCGCCGCGGCCGAGAACCCGCCCAGGTTCACGTACATTCCCCGGTCACCGGCGCCGCGTCCGGTGGCAAAGCGCTCCAGCTCGACCAGCCCCGTTTCGACCGTTGAATCATTTGCCACACCCACCACCAGCCGCGGCACATCGTCACCCCCGCCACCGGCCGGAACCGTCACCCGCTCCAGCCACGGCCGGTCTTCGTCCTCCGACGCCTCGACCACCACATACCCCATTCCGCGCAACAGCCCCTGCACCAGCCGCATCCGCTCCGATGCCGCCAGTTGCTCCATCCGCTCAGCCCAGTCATCCATCACCATCTCCCGCATCCACCCCTCGACGCTAAGGGAAAGTCCCCACAGAAGCCAGACCCCCGCCCATCACGCGCCAAACACTGAACCATCCCCCTGTAGGAGCGGCCTCGGCCGCGAAGCCCCCGCCAACGTTCGATAACCACCAACCCCACCTCTTCTATGCCCCGAAGCCCCATCACCCGGCACAGCACCCGCCTCCTGCGCCGATCGGCAGAACCTCGACCGTATCCCGGCAAGACTCGCCCCAGAACACGGAATGGTGTACACTGTACGCTTGGGTGGTACAGACATAAGGACATGTCTCCACGTGCTCCATGCCATTGAATTCATTGAAACCCCAACGTTCACTCGGCAATTCCAGGCGATCGCTACAGATGATGACCTGAAAGAACTCCAGAACACGCTGATCGCCCAACCCGACAAAGGCGACCTGATCCAGGGAACAGGCGGCCTACGGAAAGTCCGCATCGGGTTGGGCCACCAGGGAAAGCGTGGTGGCGGACGCGTCATCTACTTTCTGGCGAGTGCGCAGATCATCTATCTGATTCTGGCCTATCCGAAGAACGTGAAAGACAACCTCACCGCCACCGAAAAAGTGGCCCTGAAAGCACTGACTTCACGGCTAAAAGAGGAAACTCCCCAATGAGCATCTACGACGAACTCCAGAGCTCACTACAGGAAGCCGTCGCCATCAAGCAGGGCAAGAAAGCACCCAGCCGCGCCACACGCCACGAAGTGGCGGACGTGAAGGCCATTCGCGCCCACTTGCACGTTTCGCAAGCCGAATTTGCCAAGGCCATGGGAACGAGCGTCGACACCATCAAGAGCTGGGAAGCCAAACGCCGCAACCCCACCGGACTTGCCGCAAAGGTCCTCGCCACCATCCAGGACAACCCCAGCTTTTACAGCGAAATCGCCGCGCACTGACCCGAGCGAAACGCAAAGAATCTTCGTATCCCCCGTAGGAGGCCAGCCCTCTGGCCGATGGGCTGGCGTGGGTGATCGGCCAGAGGGCTGGCCTCCTACGTCGAATACCGCCCCCGGTGGGGGCGACTCGCCCACGAAGCCCCCAACGCGCTACTACACACACCTGATCAATGCGCCGCCACCCAGTTCTCTACCTGCAGCCCGGATACGCGCTCGAATTCACGTCCGTTATTCGTGACCAGCACGGCCCCAATGGCCCGAGCATGTGCTGCGATCAAAAGGTCGTTTGCACCAATCGGAGTCCCTACGCCCTCTAGCTCGGCACGGATGTCACCGTAATGTTCAGCTGCTTCTTCCGGCCAGTCGCACACCCTCGCGAAAGCCAGAAAGCGCTCCAGTGCGGCCTCGCTGCGTTCCCTCTGATTCGACCGGCGAACCCCGTACCGCAATTCCGCCAGAACGACAGCAGAAAGGCCCACCTCCCCAACTGGGACACCCCGCAGCCGCGCATGCACCTCGGGTGGTCGGCGTTTCATGATGTAGATGCAGATGTTCGTATCCAGCATGTAGCGCATGGCTCACAACGCCTCGCGGTCCTGCGCCACGCGATCCTCGATCGAATCGGGAAAGTCATCCGGAAGGGTCTCTCCAGACCCCTGGAAGTAATCATCCCAGGATCTCGGCTTAGCCCGCAGGATCAACGCATCGCCACGCTTCTCGATAACCACTTCATCCGCATCGAACGCAAAACCCTTGGGCAGCCGAACTGCCTGGCTGCGTCCATTCCGGAACAAACTCGCCGTGCGCCGCTTCATCGCCAACCCCACATCCTTTGCATATGCCTAAAGCATATCCTCCACCCGCTCCCATTCCAAGGCCCCGCTGCCACGCCTGTAGGAGCCCAGCCACCTGGCCGATTGGACGTTGGACACGCCCCATCGGCCAGGAGGCTGGCCTCCTACAACCAATACTACCCCCCTGTGGGAGCGGCCTCGGCCGCGAAGCCCCCGCCAAAGCCCGAAAACCACCAAAGCGACACTGAACTTAACCCCGAATACGATCCCCGGAACCCTTCCCTGTAACGGTCAGCACCAGATACCGAAAATAGTCCCGCAGCGTCAGCGAACCGATCATCGCGGCATCCATCTCCACCAGGCGCTCCGGATCCGACATATCCACCCCGTTCACCTGCGCCAGCCCGGTAATGCCCGGGCGCACCGCAAACACCCCGCGCGCCTCGCGCGCCGCGATCAACTCCACCTGACTTGGCAGGCAGGGCCGCGGCCCCACCAGACTCATCTCGCCGCGCAGCACGTTCCAAAGCTGCGGCAGCTCATCCAGCTTCGTCTTGCGCAGAAAGCCCCCCAGCCGCGTCACCGACGAAGACTCCGCCAGATGCGTCGCCACGGACGCCGTATCCAGCCGCATCGTCCGAAACTTCACCAGCGTAAACACCCGCTGATACCGTCCCACCCGCTCCTGCCGAAACACCGGCGAACGCGACTCCATCCAGCCCAGCACCCACAACACCGCCATCAACGGCGCCGCCACCACCAGCCCCACCAACGCCAGCACCACATCCAGAACCCGAATCAAAACACCTCCTAAATCCCAACCAACAACGCCCCGTAGGAGGTCAGCCCCCTGGCCGATTGGACGTTGGACAGGCCCCATCGGCCAGAGGCTGGCCTCCTACACCGAGTGCCGCCCCTGCGGGCCTGGCCTCAAAGAACCCGCTCCAGCGACTGAATACCCGCTTCCACCGAACGCCGAACGGCGTCATGGATGCCAACCGGGAACCCCGCCGGCAATTCATATTCCACCCGATCCAGTGCGGATGGGGCCTGTAAAACCACAGATGCCAGGACCTCGTGCACCATCGCCGCAGGCAGACGGGCTGAAGCGCCCGTCTCCAGGAAGTGCCGGCCCTGGATGCTATCCACCCGATAGTGGTTGCACCGCCCCACAGCGAGCGCCAGCCGAACCTGCTTGCGCTCGACCTGTCGGCTGGCCACGCTGGGTAAAATCGTCAACACGTCATACAGCGGCGTCAGCCGGTACCCGCCGCCCGGTTGCAGGAACACACTGAAATTCTTGGCGTGCCCATCCGTGGCGCCGATCAGCCAGAACAGGACTTGCGCCTTCAGCACCGTCGCCTGGTCCGCCCCCGGCGTATCACTGCCCCGCAACAGCCCCAGCACATCCACCAGCCCGGGGCCACCTTCGCTCTGATACTTGCGGCTCGGCGGCACGCCCAGTGCCTGGCAGCAGTCTTCCTGCGGCAAGCGCAGCAACCGCCCATCGCGCGCCCAGTGTCGATCAAACCGCTCCACTACCAGCGCCCGCGCGCGCCCAAAGCGCCCGATGTCCGCACGCGCCACCGGCATACCGAACGCCGCCAGCAATCGCAGGCAGTAAAACTCGTTCTCCACACTATCCGACAGATCCAGCCCGTTGGGTAACTGCCCAATAGCGGGCTTCAGGATATGCGTAGTCGGCGTCGAGCCATGCGGCTTGAGCCAGCGACCCTCATGCCAGAGTAGTGCCGTCTTCTCCTGGGCACCAGCAATCGAAATGCGGAAAGCCTCGTCGCTACCCAGACCCAGCGGCGCCTGGGCCAAACCGCCCAGCAGCTGTTCGATGCCCTTATCATCGACCGGCTCCCCACGAATCCCTCCAGCGGGCCCGGATTCCTGCGCATCCGACAGCGAAAACTGCAACGCCCCCACACAGTCATGCCCGATCGCCGCCAGCAGGCTGTAGGCATCGGTGCCGGCCGCGCCCACGCGTTGCGCCACACGCCGCCGCAGGGCATCCGCATCCGGCAACAGGTTCTCGAACACCGCGGCCACGGGCGCACCGTGGTAGGCATCTTCCCGCAACGGAAGCGACAGCGAGACCGGCAGCGCATGCTCCCAGCCCAGCCAGCTGGCGTCATACCGAAACCGGATCGCCCCGGCCGCCGACTTCTCCAGAGACCCCACCAGGCGACCATTCAGCAAGACACGCAGCGGCGGATGGCGGCGCGTGCGCGGCATCAGAAGATTTCTTCAATGGACGCAGTCGACCGCGCACGGGGAGCAATCTGAAACTCCAGATCCAGCGCCGCCAGAACCGCAAGCAACGTCTCCAACCGGGTGGCCGGGTTTCCGTTCTCGATCAGGGAGATCGTCTCCTGACGCAAGCCCGACTTCTCGCCAAGCGCGGCCTGCGTAAGGCCCTGCTTTCGCCGGACCCGGCGCACAATCGTCCCAATCTGCTTAGGTGTTCGCGCAAGCAATGTCATAACGCCCGATTATGCGCCCAACCCGATAACCAATCAATATCGGAATCAACCCATAAAAGTAGTGTGCTGAGTTATGTGCAGAAGCTGGCAGGAGGTGAGCGGCCATGGTATTCGGGTTGGTTAGCGACCACCGGAACCCCTCAAGGAGGGCGAGACCATGACCACTCACAAGAGCCAGGCTACTGCGGATCGCACGTCACTGCGAGCGTTATTGGGGACAGACGAGGAACTGATGCGCACGCTGGTGCGCGAGGCGGTCCAGCAGGTTCTGGAAGCCGAGATGAGCGACCAGCTCCAGGCGGCACCGGGCGAGCGCACCGAGGGCCGCCTGGGCTACCGGGCCGGGTACTACCC